>CAYWAS010000001.1:0-114264 GCA_964455915.1 uncultured Oscillibacter sp.
TTCAAAGAGAGGGTAAAATCATGTACGAAGACAAGACTTTAGTGTGCAAAGAGTGCGGCAACGAGTTCGTGTTCACCGCCGGTGAGCAGGAGTTCTATGCCGAGCGCGGCTTCCAGAACGAGCCCCAGCGCTGCAAGGCCTGCCGTGACGCTCGCAAGAACGCTGCCCGCGGTCCCCGCGAGTACTTCACCGCTGTTTGCGCTGCCTGCGGCGGCGAGGCGAAGGTTCCCTTCGAGCCCAAGAGCGATCGTCCCGTCTATTGCAGCGACTGCTTCGCCAGAATGAAGGAGCAGGGCTAAGTCTCTCGGCTTTCGATCAAAAAGCGACCGCCACGCGGCGGTCGCTTTTTTGCGCGCTTGAGTGAGCGGTCCGCCGTTTTCGGCGGGCTGCTCGTTTCCTTTTGCGCCCTCCTGCCTCCAAGCGACCGCCGGCAAAGCGCGCTCCCGTACAGAGGTCTGTGAGCGCGGCGCGATGCACCGCCTGCGCACGCATCGCATATCATGCTGCGAGGAGGGGAAAAGCATGGAACAATATCTTTTGCTCGCGCGCTCCGTCACACACGCGCAGCAGATGCTTCGTGTGCTCGACCGCGCGGGAATCCGCACGAGAGTGCTGCGCGCCGGTGCAGAGGTAACAGGACGGGGCTGCGGCTACACGGTAGAGGTCTCCGCGCGCCAGTACGCCGCGGCGGTTCGCCGCCTGCAGGACGCGCAGGTGAAGCCGGTGCGCGTCATTCGCCGCGGCGGGAACGAAGGGCAGGGGACAGAGAGATGATCTATCTGGATAGTGCGGCAACGACCTTCCGCAAGCCAGAGTCGGTCTCCCGCGCGGTCCAGACGGCGCTGCGCACGATGTCCTCGCCGGGGCGCGGCGGCTACGCTGCCGCGCGGGAGGCGGAGGAGACGGCATTCCACTGCCGCAGCCTTGCCGCGGAGCTGTTCTCTGTCCCCTCGCCGGAGCAGGTCGTCTTTACCTCGAACGCGACGCACGGGCTGAACATCGCGATCCGCTCGCTCGTTCCCGAGGGCGGGCGCGTCGTGATCTCCGGCTACGAGCACAACGCCGTCACCCGACCGCTTCACGCGCTGGGCGCGCATATCCGCGTCGCCGCCTCGCCGCTCTTCGACCGGACGGCGGCGCTGCGAGCCTTTGAAAACGCCGTCTCGCCAGAGCTGGACGCGGTGATCTGCACGCATATTTCGAATGTCTTCGGCTATGTTCTGCCGATCGAGGAGATCGCGGCGCTCTGCCGCGCGGAGGGCGTGCCGCTCATCATCGACGCCTCGCAGTCCGCCGGTGTGCTGCCGCTCGATATGAGCGCGCTCGGCGCGGCGTTCATCGCCATGCCGGGGCACAAAGGGCTGTACGGTCCGCAGGGGACGGGGCTGCTCCTATGTGCGCGCGAGGGAGAGCCGCTGCTGCACGGCGGCACGGGGAGCGCTTCATTAGAGCAGACCATGCCGGAATTTCTGCCCGACCGTCTGGAGGCGGGAACGCACAATATGCCCGGGATCGCGGGGCTGGAGGCGGGGCTGCGCTTTGTGCGGAAGATGGGCGGACGCATCGCGCGTTACGAGCGTGCCCTGACCTCCTACGCCGCCGAGCGTCTGCGCGCGATGGAGCGCGTCACGGTCTATGCTGCCCATGCCCCGCAGGAGCAGGCAGGCGTCCTTTCGTTCCGCGTGGAGGACATGGAGAGCGAAGCCGTCGCCGACGCGCTCGCCCGACGCGGCATTGCCGTGCGCGGCGGACTGCACTGTGCGCCTCTGGCGCACCGCACGGCGCAGACGCTGCCGGACGGCACGGTGCGCCTGAGCGTATCTGCGTTCAACGCGAGAGCGGATATCGACGCATTTGCGCGTGCGATGACGCATCTTGGCGAAAGGTGAAGCATTTTTCTTTGCAATTCATGGAAAATTCACGCTCTTCCGGTTGCAATTTAACGCCGTTTATATTAGAATAAGAATACTATTGGCTGGCGGAGAAGCCTGCGCGTCCGTCAGCCCGAGAGAACGACTTCTAAGAGGGGTATGCCATGGATTTTGTGATGACCATGCTCGAGGGGACCCTGCGCTATCTGATGACGATCCGCATCGCGGACTATCTTGATGTGGCGCTGATGGCTTACTGCTGCTATCTGCTGCTGCGTCTGGTGCGCAGCACCCGCGCAGAGAGTCTTGTCAAGGGTATCCTCTTTTTCCTGTTGGCGCTGTGGCTCTCCTTTGCCTTCAAGCTCAACGGTATTTACTTCATTCTCAGCCACATGCTCGATGTCGGTATCCTCGCGCTGATCGTGCTCTTCCAGCCGGAGATCCGCCGTATCCTCGAGCAGGTCGGCTCGAGCAAGCTCCGCTCGTTCATTCCCTTCGCCGCGAAGCAGCAGACGAGCGCCGTCGAAAACGCCATCGCGCAGACCGTGCTCGCCTGCACGGAGATGTCGAAGTCCCGCACGGGCGTGCTCATCGTCTTCGAGCGGGAGATCAACCTCGACGAGCCGGCGCGCACCGGCACGATCGTGGACGCGCAGGTGAGCAACGAGCTTTTGAAGAACATCTTCTTCGTCAAGGCTGCCATGCACGACGGCGCGGTCATCATTCGCGATGGGCGCATTCTTGCGGGCGGCTGTATGCTGCCGCTTTCGAAAAATGTCAACCTCAGCCGCGACCTCGGAATGCGCCACCGCGCTGGCATCGGCATGAGTGAGAACTCCGACGCCGTGGTCGTTATCGTCTCGGAGGAGACGGGCGCGATCTCCGTCGCCATCGGCGGGCTCCTCAAGCGCCACCTGATGCCGGAGACGCTGGAAAAGCTGCTCGTCAACGAGCTGATGCCGCAGACGGAGGAGGGCAAGGCGGACAAGCCGCAGCTTCACATTCCGCACATTCTGAAAAAGCGGAGAGGGGAGGACAACGATGGAGCAAACTAAGGAAAGAAATGTCGTCTACATCATCATCTCCGTCCTCGTCGCTCTGCTGGTCTGGTTCTACGCCAACGGCGACACGCAGGTGGATATCACCGTGGAGAATGTCCCCATCGAATTTCTCAACGCGGACACGACCCTTGCTGACAAAGGTCTGATGCTGCTCTCCGGCGACGATGCGAGGGTCGACCTCAAGCTCCGTATGCCGCGCAGCACGGTCTTTAAGCTCGACACCGAGCAGATCCGCGTTACCGCCGATCTCAGTCAGGTCACAACGACCGGAACGCAGACGATCCTCTACAACATCATCTATCCCCGCGGCCCGCGCGACGAGTCGCTCTCGAGCAGCATCACGGTGCGCGAGCCCTCCGTCCGCTCGACGACCATCGAGGTCGGCGAGCTCTTCCGCAAAGATGTGGAGATCCGCTGCAAGGTGGTCGGCAATGTGGCAGACGGCTACATCGCCGGCACGGTCCGTATGCTGCCGGAGACGCTGGAGATCCGCGGTCAGCAGGTCGATATCATGCAGGTGAGCTACGCGCAGGTCACGCTGAACATCGAAAACGCGACCTCGACGGTCGTGGAGCTGCTGGACTTTGAGCTGTACGATTTCAGCGACCAGCCCATTCGCTCGAACCGTATCCACCCCGCCAGCGAGAGCGTTCAGGTGACGATGCCGGTGATGACGGTCAAGGAGGTCCCGCTCACGATCGAGTTCGTGGAAACGGCGGGCTCACGCCTTGAAAATGTGAAGTGGGCGCTCACGCCCATCGACGCGATCACCCTCTCGGGCGATGCTTCGACCATGGCGAACATCAGCGAGATCAAGCTCGATACGCTCGCGCTCGCCGATCTCAAGGCGGCAGAGACCTTCGTCTACGATATCCCGATCCCCGACGGGGTGAACAATCTCAGCGGCGTGACGAGCGTGACGCTGACGATCCTCTTCGACGATATCGCCTCGGCGACGGTCGACGCGACGCAGTTCGGCTATGAAAACCTCACGAGCGACCGTACGGTGAGCGTCGTGACCTCGACGCTGAGCGTGACGCTGCGCGGCACGAGCGAAGCGCTCGCGCAGATCACGGAGGAAAATCTTCATGTGGTGGCGGATCTCGCCAATGTTTCGGACGCGGACGGCGTTTACACCGTCCCCGCAAGGGTCTACGCGGACGGGCTCGATGTTGGCGCGGTCGGCAGCTATCAGGTCACTGTCCGTCTGCACAGCACCGCTGAGGCGGAGCCGGACGCGGGGAACGACGGCGGGCAGAACTGAAGGAGAAATTATGACGCAAATAGCGACTGTTGAAAAGATCCTCGGCGGCGGTCGGGTGGAGATCTCCGTCCCGCGTAAGTCCGCCTGCGGACACGACTGCGAGAGCTGTGCCGGCTGCGGCATGACGGGCTCCTCGACGCGCGCGGTGGCGAGCGATCCCATCGGCGCGCAGGTCGGGCAGAAGGTCGTGGTCGAGAGCGGCAACAAAAAGCTCTACGGCGCGATGCTGCTCGTCTACATGGTGCCGATCGTCTGCTTTCTGCTCGGCTATTTCTGCTCCGGCAGACTTGGTTCGGAGGGGCTGCGCTGTGCCGTGGCCATCGCAGCCTTCTGCGTCGGTATCCTGCCCGCGGTCCTCTACGACCGCAAGGTGAAGCGAGAGGGCGGCATGGTCTTCACCGTCACGCAGACGCTGTAAGCGATGTTCGGCTATGTCCTGCCGTCGCAGGGGCGGCTGAACGAGCGGGAGAGGGAGCGCTTCCGCGCCGTCTACTGCGGACTGTGTCACACGATGGGCGAGCGCTACGGCTTCGCCGCGCGCTTCCTGCTCAACTATGATTTTACGCTCCTTGCCATACTCCTCTCGGAAGGGGAGGAGTCGGAGTGCGTGCAGCGCCGCTGCGCGGTCCACCCGTGCAAGGGCTGCACGACGCACAAGAGCAGTCCGGCTCTGGAGGCTGCGGCGGACCGGAGCGTGATCCTCTCCTGGTGGCAGCTTCAGGATCACATCGCCGACCACAGCTTCTTCGCCTCGCTCGGCTATCGGGCGGCCGCGTGTGTCCTGCGCCGCGCCTACCGCAAAGCCGCCGCGCGGCTCCCGCGCTTCGACGCGGCGGTGCGTGAGCACCTCTCGGCGCTTGCGGCACTGGAGAAAGAAAACTGCGCGTCGATCGACGCGGCGGCAGAACCCTTCGCAGCGCTGATGGCAGACGCGGCAGAGGAGCTGCCGGACGAGAGGCGCCGGCGCGCGCTCGAGCAGCTCCTCTATCAGCTCGGGCGATGGATCTACCTCATCGACGCGGCGGACGACTTCAAAAAGGACGCGCGCAGCGGCAGCTACAACCCCCTGCGCTACCGCTATCGGAACATGGGCGAAGCGCTGACGGAAGCGGACAAGCTCGCGCTTGCCGATACGCTCGATGCCTCGATCGACCGCATGGCAGCGGCCTACGCGCTGCTCGATTACGGCGTATGGACGCCGATTTTGGACAGTATCTTTTATGAGAGCCTATACGGTATCGGAAAAGCCGTTTTAGATGGGACCTACCGCCGCCGCAGACGGCTGCGGGAAAGTGAACGAAAGAAGAAAAAACGCGAGGAAGCACTATGAACGATCCCTATCAGGTATTGAATGTATCCCCCTCCGCCTCGGACGAGGAGGTCAAAAAAGCGTATCGTGATCTGGCGCGGAAATACCACCCCGACAATTATCACGATAATCCGCTCGCCGATCTCGCGCAGGAGAAGATGAAGGAGATCAACGAGGCCTACGATCAAATTCAAAAGCAGCGCAAGCTGGGCGGCGGCGCGGCGCAGCAGAGCTATTACGGCACGACGCGCAGCGGCTATACGAGCGCCGACCCCACCATGCAGCAGATCCGCATGGCGATCGCCCGCGGCGATATCTCGCAGGCGGAGCGTATGCTCGCCGCCGTCCGCGACCACAACGCGGAGTGGAATTTCCTCATGGGGAATGTCTGCTATCGACGCGGCTGGCTGGACGAGGCGAAGCGCTATTTTGAAACGGCGTGTCAGATGGACCCCTCGAATCCCGAGTACCGTCAGACGCTTTCGGCGTTCCAGAACCGCGGCTACCGGCCGGAGGGGTATCGGACTGTTTCCACAAGCTGCGGCGCGGACGCCTGCTCGAACTGGTGCATGGCGATGCTGTGCTGCAATCTGCTCGGCGGCGGAGGCTACTTCTGCCTGCCGTGTATGTTCTGAAATTGAAGGAGGGTTCGCTTTGGTCAAGAGCATGACGGGCTACGGAAGAGCCCGTGAGATGAGAAACGGACGCGACATCACCGTCGAGGTCCGCAGCGTCAACAACCGCTATCTTGACTGCACGGTCAAGCTGCCGCGCGCCTACATCTTCGCGGAGGACGCGGTAAAGTCGCGGGTGCAGAAGGCGGTCTCCCGCGGGAAGGTCGATGTCTTCATCACGATCGACTCCACCGGCGCGGACGAAACGGTCGTCAGGCTCAACCGCCCGCTCGCAGAGGGCTATTATAAGGCGCTGCTGGAGCTCGGCGAGGTGTGCGGTCTGAAGGACTCCGCGCGGGAGATCAGCGCCGCCGCCATCGCGCGCTTTCCCGATGTGCTGACGGTCACGAAGGCGGAGGAGGATCTTGAAGCGCTTGCCGCCGACCTCTGCGCCGTGCTGGACGATGCGCTCGCCGCGTACAATCAGATGCGCGCGACCGAGGGCGAGCGCCTTGCCGCCGACATCGGCGGGCGGCTCGACACCATTGAGCGCATCACCGGTCTCGTGGAAGAGCGCTCGCCGCAGACCGTCGCGGAATACCGCGCGCGTTTGACGGCGAAGATGGAGGAGGTCCTGCAATCGACCACCATCGACGAGAGCCGTATCCTCACCGAAGCGGCGATCTTCGCCGACAAGGTCGCGGTCGATGAAGAGACCGTCCGTCTGCGCTCCCATGTTGCGCAGCTTCGCACGATGCTCGAATCCGACGAGCCGATGGGCCGCAAGATGGACTTTCTCATTCAGGAGGTCAACCGCGAGAGCAACACGATCGGCTCAAAGTGCAATGATATCACCATCGCGCGCGATGTGGTCTCCCTGAAGGCGGAGGTCGAAAAGATCCGCGAGCAGGTGCAGAACATCGAATGAGGAGGAGACAATGAAGCTCATCAACATCGGCTTCGGCAATCTGGTCTCCGCCGAGCGCGTGGTCGCCATCGTCAGCCCGGACTCCGCGCCGATCAAGCGTCTTATTCAGGAGTCGCGCGAGCGCGGAATGCTCATCGACGCGACCTACGGCAGAAAGACCGCGTCCGTCTTTGTGATGGACAGCGACCATGTGGTGCTCAGCGCGATCGCGGCGGAGAAGCTCGCGGCGCGTCTGGGACTTGAGATCTTAGGAGAATTGGAAGAGTAATGCGATGAAAACAGGAAAGACCTTTATCATCTCCGGCCCCTCCGGTGTCGGAAAGAGCACGGTGCTCAAGGAGCTGCTGCGTGCGCGCAGCGACCTCTATTTTTCGATCTCCGCGACGACGCGCGCGCCGCGCGAGGGCGAGCAGGACGGTGTCCACTATCACTTCATCAATGTGGACCGCTTCCGCGAAATGATCCAGCAGGACGAATTTCTGGAGTATGCAGAGTATGTCGGCAACTTCTACGGCACGCCCAAGCGCTATGTCGATGAGGCGATGGCGCAGGGGAGAGATGTGATCCTCGACATCGAGGTGCAGGGCGCGCTGCAGGTCGTCAACAAGCGACCGGAGACCGTGCGCATCTTCATCGCTCCGCCCTCGTGGGACGCGCTGGAGGCGCGGCTGACCGGCCGCGGGACAGACAGTCCCGAAAAGGTGCAGAAGCGTCTGGTGCGCGCGAAGGTCGAGCTTCAGACCGCCAACACCTACGATTATTTTGTGGTCAACGACACGGTGGAGAACGCCGTGCGCGAGATCAACGCGATCATGCTTGCCGAGCACTGCCGCCCGAGCGAGCGCATGGAAATTTTGAAATAAACAACAAATCATGCCGCACTGCGGCGAAAGGAAGTAAACCGTTATGATGCTCTATCCCGCCATGAATACCCTGACCAAGAATGTCCCCAACCGCTATCTGCTCGTCAATGTGGTCGCGCGCCGCGCGCGCCGCATCGCCGAGGAAGCGGAGCTGGAGGAGATCCGTCTGACCGAAAAGCCCGTGACCGAGGCGATCCGCGAGGTCGCGGAGGGCAAGATCACGGCGACCGACATCGACACCCACATCGAAAAGTAAGCCAACACATCGCCGGAGGAAGGGAGGGAACGCCGTGGAAGCTCGTGTTGCAAGCGTTGCGCTTTCCGGCGTGCCCTACAGCGCTGACCGGCTCTACAGCTATCTGATCCCGCAGGAGCTTGCGGAAAGCTGCCGCGCGGGCGTGCGCGTGAGCGTTCCCTTTGGTCGCGGCAACCGCCGCACCGAGGGCTTTGTGCTCGAAACGCAGTCCGCCGCGCCGACGCAGCCGCTCAAGCCGATCCTCGCCGTTCTGGACGAGCAGCCCCTGCTCTCGGACGAGCTGCTGCGCCTCGCCAAATGGATGAAGGCGCGCTATTTCTGCACGATCTACGATGCGCTGCGCGCCATTCTCCCTGCGGGACTGTGGTTCCGCTACCGCGAGACCTATCGCCTTGCGGACGGCGTGCAGGAGAGCGATCTGCTCGCCCTCAGCGCGGCGAGCCGCACGGACGCAGCGCTGCTCGAGGCGATCTGCGCGAGGGGAGAGTTAGAGCGAAGCGAGCTGGAGGCCGTCGGCGGCACACAGACGACGAAGCGGCTCAAGAGCCTTTGTGAGCAGAACATTTTATATTCGGAGACAACAGCGATTCGACAGGTGAGCGATAAATCCGTGCGCATGGTGAGCCTTGCGATGAGCGCGGAGGAAGCGCTTGCCGCGGTCGAACCGAAGCGGCGCAGCGCGCCGCTCCGCTATGCGGCGGTGGAGCTGCTGTGCGCCGAAGGGACGCTCTCGTCCGCCGACCTCTGCTACTACACGGGCGCCTCGCTGCGGACGCTGCAAGGGTTGGAGAAGGCGGGCATCGTCTCGTTTTCCAAGGTCGAAGTCCTGCGCGTGGGGAAGTACACGGCGGAGGAGACCGCCGCGCCGATCGTCCTCAACGACGAGCAGCGCGCCGCCTTTGAGGGGCTTTTGTTGATGCTCTCCCGCCGCGAGGCGGGTGCAGCGCTGCTCCACGGCGTGACCGCCAGCGGCAAAACGCAGGTCTATCTCCGCCTGATCGAAGAGACGCTTGCACAGGGGCGCACGGCGATGCTGCTCGTACCGGAGATCGCGCTCACGCCGCAGATGATGGCGAAATTCACCGCCTACTTCGGCGACCGCGCGGCGATGCTTCACAGCGGTTTACAGCTCACCGAGCGCTACGACCAGTGGAAGCGCATTCGCCGCGGCGAGGTGCGCGTCGTGCTCGGCACACGCAGCGCGGTGTTCGCGCCGCTGAGCGAGCTGGGGCTCATCATCATGGACGAGGAGCAGGAGCCAACCTACGCCTCGGAAAATCCGCCGCGCTACCACACGCGCGACCTCGCGCAGTTTCGCTGCGCGCAGCATGGAGCGCTGCTGCTGCTCGGCTCGGCAACGCCGACCGTTGAAACGATGTATGCCGCAAGGGAAGGGCGCTATCAAGTATTTTCCCTTCACAGGAGATACAACGAAAAGCCGCTTCCCAAGGTGCTCATCGCCGACCTGCGTGAGGAGCTTCGCGCAGGAAATGAGAGCGCGATCAGCGCGCCGCTGCGCGCGGAGCTCGAGGCGAACCTTGCGCGCGGCGAGCAGAGCATTCTCTTTTTGAACCGCCGCGGAAACAGCCGAATGCTGCTGTGCGGCGAGTGCGGCGAAGTGCCGGAGTGTCCGCGGTGCAGCGTGCCGATGACCTACCACAGCGCGAACGGCAGGCTGATGTGCCACTACTGCGGACACAGCGAGCCGGTCTACGAGCGCTGCCCCCATTGCGGCGGCATCATGAAGCGCGTCGGCGCAGGAACACAGAAGGTCGAGGAGGAGCTGCACGATCTCTTCCCGTCCGCCAAGGTCCTTCGCATGGACACCGATACCGTCGGCGCGTCGCACGGACACGAGAAGCTGCTGCGAAAATTTGAAGAAGAAAAGATCCCCATTCTCCTTGGCACGCAGATGGTCGCCAAGGGTCTTGATTTTGAAAATGTGACGCTCGTCGGCGTGCTTTCCGCCGACTCGTCGCTTTATGTCGATCATTACCGCGCGAGCGAGCGCACCTTCAGCCTGCTTTCACAGGTCGTGGGCCGCGCGGGTCGAGGCAGCAAACAGGGAAGGGCTGTTATCCAGACCTTCACGCCGGAGAACGATGTGATCCGCGCCGCTGCCGCGCAGGACTATGCGGCGTTTTTTGAAAGCGAGCTGCGGCTGCGGCGGCTGCGCCGCTATCCGCCCTTTGCCGACCTCTTCTCCTTCACCGTGACGGGGACGGACGAGATGCGCGTGATCCGCGCGGCGAAGGCGCTGAGCGACGCGCTGCGCTTCGCAGTGGAGCAGCGCGCCGAGCTCAAGGCGCTGGAGCTCGAGGTGCTCGGCCCCGCGGGAGCCGGCGTGGTGAAGGTCAACAACCGCTTCCGCTACCGCGTCTTTCTCGTCGGGAAGGAGTGCGCGGCGCTGCGCCGCCTCGTGGCGGAATATCTGCACGCGTTTTATCAGCACAGGGAAAACCGCGGTCTCGACATTTTTGCGGACTGCAATGCGATACAATAGGAGGAAATGATTATGGCGATTCGTGAGATCAGACAAAAGGGCGACCCTTGTCTGGAAAAGGTCTGCCACCCCGTGACGGAGTTCAACGACCGGCTGCATCTGCTGCTCGACGATATGCGTGAAACGCTGGAGGAATCCGGCGGCGTCGGACTGGCTGCGCCGCAGGTCGGTATCCTGCGCCGCGTCTGCCTTGTGGAGGACAGCGAGGGCGAGATCATCGAGCTCATCAACCCCGAGATCGTGCGCGCCGAGGGCGAGCAGACCGGACTGGAGGGCTGCCTGAGCCTGCCGGGGCGCTGGGGCATCGTTACGCGCCCGTACACCGTGCGCGTGCGCGCGCAGGATCGCGACGGCGCGACCTTTGAGGTCGAGGACGAGGGCATCACCGCCCGCTGCTTCTGCCACGAGATCGAGCATCTGGACGGGCACATATTCTCCGAGCACTGCGACCGCCTGCTCACCGACGAGGAGCTTGAGCAGTATCTGCGCGAGCATGAGGACGAATACGAGATCGAAGAGGACGAAAAGGAATGAAGATCGTTTTCATGGGAACACCCGAATTCGCCGTCGCGTCGCTGCGCCAACTGGTGGAGGACGGGCATGAGATCGTCGGCGTTTTTACCCAGCCCGATAAACCGAAAAATCGCGGCATGAAGCTGACCTTCTCGCCTGTAAAGGAATATGCCTTAACGCAAAATTTGACGGTCTATCAGCCCCTGAAGATGCGCGACGGCGAGGCGCTCGGCATTTTGCGCAGCCTCGCGCCCGAGCTGATCGTGGTGGCGGCCTACGGCAAGATCCTGCCCGAAGAAATTTTATCGCTGCCGAAATACGGCTGCATCAATGTTCACTCGTCGCTGCTGCCGAAGTATCGCGGTGCGGCGCCCATCAACCGCGCGCTGCTCGACGGCGAGACGGTGACGGGTGTCTCCATCATGTATATGGTGCGCGAGCTGGACGCGGGCGATGTGATCCGCGCGGTCTCGACCGAGATCGGCGCGCAGGAGGACGCTGCCGCGCTGACCGCGCGCCTTGCCGAGCTCGGCGCGCAGGCGCTGAGCGAGACGATCCCCACGCTCGCGGACGGTACGGCGGTCCGCACGCCGCAAAACGAGGCGGAGGCCACCTACGCGCACATGCTCGACCGCTCGCTCTCGCCGATCGACTGGACGCGCAGCGCCCGCGAGATCGACTGTCAGGTGCGCGCGCTGATCCCCTGGCCCTGTGCGACGACGACGGTGGACGGCAAGGTCGTCAAGGTCTATGAGACGATGCCCGGGGAGGAGAGCGCAGACGCGCCCGGAACGATGCGCGCGGTCAAGCGCGGCATCTGCGTCACCTGCGGCGACGGCAGGAGTCTGATCGTCACCCAGCTTCAGGCGGAGGGCGGCAAACGCATGGCGGCCGCCGACTACCTGCGCGGGCACCCGCTGAAAAATCAGGACTAAAAGGAGCCGACTATGCCTTATTACAGCTACGGTTATTATTCGACCGACACGATCTATTTTCTCTGCCTGATCCCGGTCCTGCTGCTCTCGCTCTACGCGCAGGCGCGCGTGAGCGGGAATTTCTCGCGCTACAGCAAGGTGATGAACCGCCGCGGTCTGACCGGCGCGCAGGCGGCCTACAGCGTTCTGCGCGCGAATGGCGTGAATGATGTCAATGTGTCGCGCTGCCCGGGCAAGCTGACCGATCACTATGACCCGCGCAGCAACACCATTTTCCTCTCCGAAACTGTCTTTGACGCGGCGACGGTCGCGGCGGTCGGCGTTGCCGCGCATGAAGCGGGACACGCTGTGCAGTACGCCGTGGGCTACGGTCCGATCAAGCTGCGCAGCGCTATCGTGAAAACGACGCAGTTCAGCTCGCAGGCGTCATTTCTCATTCTGATGCTCGGCCTCGTGCTCTACAGTCAGACGCTTCTGCTCGTGGGCATCGTGCTCTTCGGTGCGGTCGCGTTCTTCCAGATCGTGACGCTGCCGGTGGAGTTCAACGCCTCGCGCCGCGCGCTCGAAACGCTGGAGGGCGAGCATATTTTAGAAGATGAAGAGCTCCGAGGGGCGCGCAAGGTGCTCTCCGCCGCGGCGCTGACCTATGTTGCCGCGATGCTCTCGTCACTCGTCCAGCTTCTTCGCTATGTGCTGATCTTCCTCAGCCGCTCGAACCGCCGGAACCGCCGATGAAGACGGACCGCGCGAGAGAAACGGCACTCGAGGTGCTCTCCGCCTGCCGCCGCAACGGCGCGTGGGTGGACGGCGCGCTCAAGCAGTGCCTGAAAAAGAATGCACTTGCGCCGCGTGATGCGGCGTTTGCACTGCGCATCGCCTACGGCGTGACGCAGAACCGCATCTATCTGGACGCGCATCTTGCCTGCTGCCTACAGCAGCGGCCGGAAAAGCTCGAGCCGCTGCTGCTCGACATTCTGCGCATCGGCGCGTATCAGCTTCTATTGATGGACAAGGTGCCGGCGAACGCCGCCGTGAACGAAGCGGTCGAGATGGCCAAGGCGCACAAGCTCGCCCGCGCGGCGGGACTGGTGAACGCCGTGCTGCGCAATGTGGCTCGCAGAAAGTCGGAGCCGCTCACTTTCTCCGATGAGATCGAGCGGATCTCCGTGCAGACGAGCCACCCGCGCGCGCTGGTCGAGCGCATGGTCGCGCTCCTCGGCATCGAAGAGGCGGAGGAATTTTTCCGCGCGAGCAACGAGATCGTCCCGACTACGATCCAGACCAACACGCTCAAAACAGACGCCGACGGACTGCGCGCGGCGCTCGAGCGCGAGGGCGTGGGTGTGACGGCGCACCCCTGGCTCGCGGGCTGCTTCACCCTGACGGGAACGGGCGACCTCGAAGCGCTTCAGGCGTGGCGCGAGGGGCTTTTCACGGTGCAGGACACGGCGGGGAAGCTCACCGCGCTGACCGCCGCGCCGAAGAGCGGAGACTTCGTCCTCGATGTCTGTGCCGCTCCCGGCGGAAAATCCTTCGCCATGGCGATGCTGATGGAGGATCGCGGCAAGATCGTCTCCTGCGATGTGGAGCCGCACAAGCTGCGCGTGATGGACGCGGGCGCAGAGCGTCTCGGCATCGGCTGCATGGAAACGCGCCTTGCGGACGGCCGCGTCTTCGATGAAACGCTCGCGGAGCGCGCCGATGTCGTGCTGTGCGATGTCCCGTGCTCGGGGCTTGGCATTATCCGCAAGAAGCCGGATATCCGCTATAAGGAGCTCTCCGCGCTCGCGGAGCTGCCCGCCATTCAGCGCGGCATTTTGGACAATGCCGCGCGCTATGTGCGCTCCGGCGGGACGCTCATTTATTCGACCTGCACCGTCCTTCCCGAAGAAAACGAACAGGTGACCGACGCTTTTCTGCGTGCTCACCCCGATTTTTCCTACGATGCCTTTGTGCTGCCGCAACCCATCGGCGCGGTGGAGGGGCACATCACGCTCTTCCCGCAGCGCCACGGGACGGACGGCTTTTATATCTGCCGCATGAAGCGGAAGTAAGAGGAATGCTATGACCGATATCAAATCAATGACACAGGAGGAGATCACCGCCGCGCTGCGCGAAATGGGCGAGGCGTCCTTTCGCGGCGCGCAAATCTTCTCGTGGCTGCACAGGGGCGCGACGGATTTCGCGCAGATGAACGACCTTTCCAAGTCTTTGCGCGAAAAGCTCTCCGAGCGCTACTACATCACCGCGCCGACGGTGGCGCGCAAGCAGGTCTCGAAGCTCGACGGCACGGTCAAATACCTCTGGGAGTTGCGCGACGGCAACTGCATCGAGACGGTGCTCATGCAGTATCACCACGGAAATACCGTGTGCATCTCCTCGCAGGTTGGTTGCCGCATGGGTTGCAAATTCTGTGCGTCTACCGTCGCCGGCAAGGTGAGAGACTTGACAGCGTCGGAGATGCTCGATCAGGTCCTTTTCACGCAGCTCGACGCGGGACGCGAGATCTCCAACATCGTGCTCATGGGCATCGGCGAGCCGCTGGACAACCGCGCGAATGTCCTGCGCTTTTTAGAGCTGGTGAATCACCCCGCGGGGCTCAACATCGGAATGCGCCACATTTCGCTCTCCACCTGCGGCGTCGTCCCCGGGATCGACGCGCTCGCGGAGGAGAAATTACAGCTCACGCTCTCCGTGTCGCTCCACGCGCCGGACAGCGAGACGCGCAGCCGCATCATGCCGGTCAACCGCGCCTATGATGTCGAGGAGCTGTTCGCTGCCTGTCACCGCTATTTCCGCAAGACCGGCCGGCGCATTTCCTTTGAATACGCGATGATCGACGGCGTCAACGACCACGACTGGCAGGCCGACCTGCTCGCCCGCCGCGTTCACGGAATGCCCGGTCATGTGAACCTGATCCCGCTCAACGATGTGGTCGAGAGCGAATTCAAGCCCAGCCGCCGCATCGCGGCATTTCAGAAACGGCTGGAGTCCCACGGCCTGACAGCGACGGTGCGCCGCAGCCTCGGCGGGGACATCGACGCCTCCTGCGGACAGCTTCGCCGCAAGGAAATGGAAGCAAAGGAGAGGAACGAGAGATGAAAGCCTGCGGCATTACAGATGTCGGATTGCAGCGTCATGAAAATCAGGACGCCTTTGCCATTGAGCGCGGCGCGGCGGACGGTCAGCTCGTTGCCGTCGTGTGCGACGGCATGGGCGGAGAGAGCTGCGGGCATATCGCCAGCAGCCTTGCGCTGCACGCCTTTCTCGACGCGCTGCGCACGGTTCTGCGCGAGGGCATGAATGCCGAGCAGCTTCGCGAGGCGGCGTCTTTCTGCGTCGCGAAGGCGAACGCCGCCGTCAATCTCCACGCGCAGGAACATTCGGAGTGCCGCGGCATGGGAACGACGCTTGTGTGCGCCGTGACCTACGACGGCGGCGCGGTCGTGTGCAATGTCGGCGACAGCCGCGCCTATCGCGTCAGCGCGTCGGGGATCGAGCAGATCACGCGCGACCACTCGGTCGTTGAGGGATTGCTCGAAAGCGGCAACATCACCGCCGAGCAGGCGCGCACGCACCCCAAGCGCAATCTCATCACCCGCGCGCTCGGACCCGAGACGGCGATCTCCTGCGATGTGTTCGATACCGCCCTCGCGCCGCAGGAGCGGCTGCTGCTGTGCTCGGACGGGCTCGTCGTCACAGTGACGGACGAGGAGATGCGCGCGGCGGTCATGGACGCGGAGACCCCCGCAGAGAGTCTGGAGCGTTTGCTCACGCTCTCGAAGCAGCGCGGCGCGCCGGACAATATCACCGCCGTGCTGCTCTATCACGAGGAAGGAAAGGAGGGCGACCATGGATCAGATGATCGGCAGAATGCTGGATAACCGCTACGAGCTGCTCGAGCAGATCGGCAGCGGCGGCATGGCAATGGTCTATAAGGCAAAGTGCCACCGTCTCAACCGCCTTGTTGCGGTCAAGGTCTTAAAGAGCGATTTTGCGAGCGACGCGGATTTCCGCCGCCGCTTTTACGATGAATCGCAGGCGATTGCGATGCTCTCCCACCCGAACATCGTTTCGGTCTATGATGTCTCCCGCTCCTCGCCGGAGTACATCGTGATGGAGCTGATCGACGGCATCACACTCAAGCAGTATATGGAGCGGCGCGGCAGGCTCAACTGGCGCGAGTCACTGCATTTCATCACCCAGATCATGAAGGGGCTGAGCCACGCGCACTCACGCGGCATCGTCCACCGCGACATCAAGCCCCAGAACATCATGGTCCTGCGCGACGGCAGCGTCAAGGTGACGGATTTCGGCATCGCCTGCCTTTCCAACTCCGCCAACACGATGACGCAGGAGGCGCTCGGCTCCGTCCACTACATTTCGCCCGAGCAGGCGAAGGGCAACCGCCCCGACGCGCGCTCGGACATCTATTCGGCGGGCGTCGTGCTCTACGAGATGCTCACGGGTCGCCTGCCCTTTGAGGGCGACAGTGCGGTCTCCGTCGCCATTCAGCACCTGAGCAGCGTGCCGCTCTCCCCGCGTGAGGTCGATCCCGAGGTGCCGGAAACGCTGGAGAAGATCTGCATGAAGGCGATGGCATCGGACATCGACCGCCGCTATCCGACGGCGGACGCCATGCTCGTCGATCTGGAGGAGTTCCGCAAGAATCCGAATGTGGACCTTGATTTCAGCATTGAGGATCTGCGCCGTCCGGAGTCCGACGAGCCGACGCAGTATATCCCCGCTGTGCAGGCGGTCTCGCCGCGCCGTGAGGAGATGGAAGAAGAGCACGACGAGGACGAGGAGGGAAAGCGGCAGAAAAAGCTGCTCCTGCTCGGCGGCATCGCGCTGGCGGCAGTTCTGGTCTTTGCGATCTGGAATGTGGTGATGCGCAGCTTCGACAACGAGCCGGTGCAGACCGAGTTCACCGTCCCCAACCTCCTCGGCATGACGATCGCCGAGGCCGAGGCAGACGAGCGCGTGAAGGGCATCTTCACCATCACGGAGCTTGGCAGCCGCGCGAGCAGCGAATATGAGGAGGGCGAGATCATCGAGCAGACGCCCACGGCGGACAATGTCGTGCGCAGCAATCGAGATATCCAGGTCTTTGTCAGCAGCGGTGAGAAGTCCGCGCCGATGGAGGGCGTTGTCGGCTTTGAATGGCGCAGCGCGAAGATTGTGCTGGAAAACCTCGGGCTCGAGCTTGAGTACAACTGGAAAGAGGAGTACAACGACAGCATCGCCTCCGGCTGCGTCATTCGCACAGAGCCGAAAGCGGGAGAAACGCTCCATGTGGGCGATGTCGTGCTGCTCGTCAAGAGCAAGGGACCGGAGCCCCGTCCGGTCACGGTCATCTCCTTTTTGACCCTTACGCGCGAGGACGCGCAGGCAAAGGCGGTAGAGCTTGGCTTGAAGGTCGGCACCGAGAAGCATATTTACAGCGACGCGCCGGCCGGCACGGTCGTGGAGCAGAGCATCGCGGCGACGGAGGTGGTCAACACCGGCACGGAGATCGTCTTCACCGTCAGCGACGGTCCCGACCCCTCGCTGTCAACGGAAGAGGATATCCCTCCGGAGGTCGCGTGAGAGGAAGGATCAAAAAAGCCCTCAGCGGGTTTTACTATGTGGACTGCGGCGGGGAGCTTGTGACCTGCCGCGCCCGCGGGCGTTTCCGCAAGGAGGGCGTCTCGCCGCTTGTCGGCGACCTCGTCGAGTGCTCCGCCGCAGGCGGAGCAGAGGGCATCATCGATGCGATCGAGCCGCGGCGCAATGTCTTTTCGCGTCCGGCGGTCGCAAACATCGACCAGCTCGTCATCGTGGCATCAAACGCCATTCCGCGCACCGACTCGTATCTGATCGACCGCATGACGGCGATCGCCGCGCTCAAGCACTGCGAGGTGCTCGTGTGCATCAACAAGTGCGACCTCGACCGCGCGGACGAGCTGTGCGCCATCTACGAGCAGGCAGGGCTGCCCCATGTCCTCGTCAGCGCGAAAACAGGGGAGGGGCTGGACGCTCTGCGCGCAGCGATCTCCGGAAAGGTATCCGCCTTTACAGGGAACTCCGGCGTTGGAAAATCAAGTCTGCTCAACGCGCTCGATCCGCGTTTTTCGCTCAAAGTCGGCGAGGTGAGTCAGGCGCTCGGACGCGGACGGCACACCACGCGCCATGTGGAGCTTTTCACGCTTGAGGGTGGCGCGGAGATCATCGACACGCCCGGTTTTTCCTCGTTCGACACCGCAGAGCTCGGTCTTGCACTCAAGGAGGCTCTGCCCGAGACCTTCGTGGACTTCGCGCCCTATCTCGGCTCCTGCCGCTTTGTCGGCTGCAGCCACACCAAGGAAAAGGGCTGCGCCGTGCTCGAAGCGCTGCGCGCTGGGAAGATCGCTCCCTCGCGGCACGCGAGCTACCTGCGCCTTCGCGAAGAGCTCAAGGACCTGAGAGAATGGAATACCTGAAAGCGGCGGAGCGCTCCGCCGCTTTTTCTTTCGCTCCGCGCACACCGGACAGTGCCCCGCCGTATATACTGTAGCATCAGGACCGACAGGAAAGGAGGGAGCGCCATGTGGGGCAGACACCACTGCCTTGCGGGCATCTGCGCGCTGGCGCTGGGGCTTGCGATCTTCATCGTTGCGATCTTTCCGGTCGGCTTTTTGATGTTCCTGGTCGCGCTGCTGCTGGTCGTATGCGGCTGGGGCTGCATTCGGAGGAGGTGAGGGGAGTGAAAATCGTGGTGTGGCGGTCGCCGAAGGCGCTCAGCGGCGTTCTGCGGCTCATGTTCGGCATTCGGGGCGGACAGGAATAATCCGCCTCCGGCACGCATAGAGTGAAGCAAAACCGTGCCGAAGGAGAGAACTGCCATGGAGCTTGAACTGCGCAAGGATATCCATTCCTGCTATGAGGCGCTGCCGCCGCTCACCGAAACGCGCGAGCAGAGCGCCGAGACGATCGTACCGGATTATTGCCCCGACATCGCCCGCATCGTGGAGAGCAGCGCGAGCCTGTTCCTGCGGAGCTGCGATGTGACCGACGGGCGTGTGAGCGTTTCCGGCTCGCTGCGTCTGACGGTTTTATACATAGCCGATGGGAGCGGAGGGCTCAAAAGCCTCTCCTACACGATCCCCGTCGAGGAAACGCTGGACGGACGGCTGCGCGACGGCTGCACGGAGGTGCGCGTGGACGGCAGCGTCAACGCGCTGGAGATCCGCGCGCTCAACCCGCGCAAGCTCATGACGCGCGCGGCGATCGAGCTGAGCGTCACGCCGTACTGCGCGGCCGAGCTCGTCACCTGCGGCGATGTGGTCGAGCGCGAGGCGCACGGCATCGAAACGCTCTGCGAAACGCAGGAGCTTTCGATCATTCGGGCGCTGCGCAGCAAGGAGTTCGTCTTTTCCGATGAGCTCACGCTCTCCGGCAGTCGGGAGGGCGCGGCAGAGCTTCTGCGCGAGGGGGCGAGCGTGCGCACGACGGAATGCCGTCTGCTCGGCGGCAAGCTCATCATCAAGGGCGTCGTTTGCCTCGACCTTCTCTATCTCTCCGAGAGTGGAGCGGTCTGCCACAGCAGGGAGGAACTGCCCTTCTCACAGATCATGGAGGGCTTCGAGGGTGCGGAGGATACCGCCACCGCCGAGGGCTCTGTGCGCCTGACGGGAGCGGAGCTGCGATTGAACGGAGAGGGCGGCGACAGCCGCAGCGTTTCCGCTCGACTCTTTCTCCACGCCTTTGCGCTCCTACGCCAGACCTTGAAGCGGAAATGTATCACGGACATTTACAGCACGGAGTGCGAGCTTTCCCCGCAGCTCTGCACGCTGGAGCTGTGCGGCGGCGTGCAGACCGTCACGGGCGAGCAGAGCGTGCGCGAGACGATCGAAACAGGCGTGGAGGTCGCCACGGTGCTCAGCGCGTCTGTCAGCTTCGGCAATGCCGCCGTCGTGTGCGAGGAGAGCACAGCGCTCGCGCGATGCACGGCGACGATCCGCGTGCTGTATCTCGACGAGGGCGGCGCGCCGCTGCTGGTCGAGCGGCGCAGCGAGGTCTCCGCGCGCATTGCCGTTCCCACGAACTGCACAGCGGAGATCCGCAGCGTGACGGCCGGCGAGGTGAGCGCTGTGGCCGCGGCAGGCGGGATCGAGGTTCGCTTTCCCGTCCTCTTTACGGTGGAGTGCAGCGAGCACCGCCGCTGCGTCTGCCTGAGCGCGCTCGAAGCCGAGCCGCGGCAGGAGAGCGCGGCGGACGCGCCCTCTCTCGTGCTGCGCGCCATGGGCGCACAGGAGCGGCTGTGGGATCTTGCCAAAGCATACCGCACACGCGTCGCGGATATCCTCTCCGCCAACGAGCTTTCCAACGAGATTGAGGTGCCCGCGGGCGAGCTGCTGCTGATCCCTCGCGGACGATAAAACAGGGAAGAAAAAAGAGCCGCACGGCTCTTTTTTCTTTTGCGGCTTGTCATAGCCTGCGCGCAGCGCTCATATAGTGGAGCAAGAACGGTGAGGAGCTGGAGGAGAATGCTATGACAACCAATACCGGCATCTATCAGGACATCGCCACGCGCACGGCGGGCGATATTTATATCGGTGTGGTCGGCCCGGTGCGCGCGGGAAAATCGACCTTCATCAAGCGCTTCATGGAAACGCAGATCATTCCCGGCATCGACAATGTATACCGCCGCGAGCGCGCGAAAGATGAGCTGCCGCAAAGCGGCAGCGGCCGCACGGTGATGACCTCCGAGCCGAAGTTCGTGCCGGAGGAGGCGGTCGAGATCGCCTTTGAGGACGGCGCGAGCTGCTCGGTGCGCCTCATCGACTGCGTGGGCTACATGGTCCCCGGCGCCGCAGGAGGAATGGACGGCGACAGCCCCCGCATGGTCACGACGCCCTGGCTGGATCGCCCCGTCACGATGTCGGAGGCGGCGGAGCTCGGCACGAAGCGCGTGATCCGCGAGCATTCGACCATCGGCATCGTGGTCACGACCGACGGCAGCATCACCGAGATCCCGCGCGAGGACTATTTAGAGGCCGAGGAGCGCGTGATCCGCGAGCTACAGGAGATCGGCAAGCCCTTCCTCGTGCTGCTCAACGCGGTCGATCCGCGCTCCGCGCGCGTGCAGGCGATGGCGGAGGAGATCGCCGGACGCTATGGCGTGTGCTGTCTGCCCGTCAACTGTCTGGAGCTGGACGACACGGCGGTGGGGGATATCCTCAAGGCGATCGTCTACGAATTCCCGCTCACGGAGCTGGGGCTGTGCATTCCCGCGTGGGTGTCGGCGCTGCCGGCGGACCACGCGATCAAAGCAGGGCTCTACCGCAGTATCCGCGAGGGCGCGAAGGGACTTCGACTGCTGCGCGAGGTCGCGCCCGCGGTCGACGCCATGTGCGCCTACGAGGGCATCAGCGGCGCAAAGGTCACGGCGATCGCGCCGGGGAGCGGCACGGCCTGCGCGGAGCTGTACCTCCCGCGCGAGCTGTTCTACCGGACGCTCAGCGAGCAGTCGGGCTTCGAGGTCTCGGACGATGGCGACCTCATGCGTCTGCTCACGGAGCTCGCCGCAGTCAAGACCGATTACGACAAGATCGCCTCCGCCGTCCACGATGCCCGCGAAACGGGCTACGGCGTGGTCGTGCCGACGGTCGATGAGCTGCTGCTCGAGGAGCCGGAGATCATGAAGCAGGGCGGGCGCTACGGCGTGCGGCTCAAGGCGAGCGCGCCGAGCTTCCACATCATTCGCGCGAACATCGAAACGACCGTTTCGCCCATCGTCGGCAACGAAAAGCAGAGCGAGGACATGGTCAACTATCTGCTTCAGGAGTTCGAAGGCGACACGGGGAAGATCTGGCAGTCGAACATCTTCGGGCGCAGCTTCCACGAGATCGTCAGCGAGGACTTGCAGGCAAAGCTCAAGCGAATGCCGGACGACGCGCGGCAAAAGCTTCGTCAGACGCTCGAGCGCATCATCAACGAGGGCAGCGGCGGCCTTATCTGCATCATTTTGTGAACAGGAACGCACATCGGCGGGCAACTGTCCGCCGATGCTTTTTATTTTTCGGTTGACAATGTAGACCGGATATGCTAAACTTGGTCTACAATGTAAACCAAAGGAGGAGCGCCATGTCTGATATTCATTTGACCGGAGGAGAATGGAATGTCCTCTCCTGCCTGTGGGAAGAGAGCCCGCAGACACTCATGCAGCTCGTCGCGAAGCTCTCTGCGCGCGTCGGCTGGGCAAAGAGCACCACCATCACCACGCTGCGCCGCATGGAAGGGAAGGGGCTCGTGCGCTGTGAGGTCACGGCAAAGGGGCGTTCCTACACGCCGCTTGTGGCACGGGAGATGGCAACACAGGCGGAAACGCGCAGCTTCCTCGACCGCGTTTATCACGGCAGCGTGGGGCTGATGCTCAGCGCGATGGCGGAGCGGCAGGAGCTGAGCGAGGCGGAGATAGACGAATTGCGCGCGATCTTGAAGAATGCGGAAGGAGGAGAGGCATGATCTCCGATCTTTTCACGCTCGTCAACTGGGCGTTCGCGTCCTCGCTTTTGATCCTGCTCGTGCTGCTCCTGCGCCGGACGAGCCTGCGAAAAAAGCTGAGCCGCACGCTCTGCTATGCGCTGTGGCTGCCGGTGCTGCTGCGCCTTCTGCTGCCCGTGCAGATGATCTCGCTGCCGCTCTACCCGCACATCTCTCCGAGCGGCATCGTGGGGGAGACGACCACAGAAATAGACCCCACCAACATTCCGCAGGATAGTGCGCCGTCTGCGGTGAACAGGCCAACGGACACGGAGCGCGTGCCGACGAATGGCGTACCCGCGATGACCTCGCCCACCTCTCCGGTCGGGGAGGAGACGCCCGAGCGTGTCACCGACGCGCTCAGCCGCTCCGACCTCATGCTTCTGGTATGGCGCGGCGGCGCGATCACGCTGGCGGCAGCCATCGCAGCATCGAACCTCCTGTTCACGGCGAAGCTCCGCCGTCGCCGCGTTCCGCTCGCGGGCGTATCCTGCGCGCTGCCGGTCTATACTGTCGAGGGACATGGCTCGCCCTGCCTTGCCGGCGTATTCCGACCCGCCGTCTATCTCTCGAGTGACGATGCACGAAACGCACAGCGTCTGCGGCACATCGTCGCCCACGAGGAGTCGCACTTCCGCGGCGGCGACCACATCTGGTCTGTGCTGCGCGCGGCGGCGCTGTGCCTGCACTGGTACGATCCGCTCGTATGGTATGCTGTGGTCGTCAGCAAGCGCGACGCGGAGCTCGCCTGCGACGAGCGGACGCTTCGCCGTATCGGTGGAGCGGAGCGCGCCGCCTATGGCGAGACGCTGCTCTCGCTCACGATGGCAAAGCCGAGCGCCCGCGACCTGCTCTCGTGCTCGACCGCGATGGTCGGCGGCAAAAGGACGCTGCGCGAGCGCATCGAGGGCATCGCCCACAGCCGTCAGACCCGCGCGGCAGCCGCGTTTTTCGTGATCGTCGTGCTGATCTTCGCGCTGCTCCTTGCCTTCGGAAAGCAGCGGGAGGTGGGCGAATACGAGCGATTTATCGAGCGCGTGGAGGCTGCCGAGTGCATCGCCTACCACCCGCCGGCGTATTCCGGCACCTACTATCCCGCGCTGACCGACCCCGACCTCGTCGCAGCGGCAAAGGAACTGGTTCTCACACTCGAGCGCGCGGACGAGCGCGATGTCCCCGCGGGAGAGCCGAATATTCTGCTCACCTCCGGCATTTCGATCGATGGGGAATACCGCTTCTCCCTCCTCAATGTGGACGGCGCAACGCTGCTCTACCGCCACAATGACGAGGCAGCCGGCTATCAGGTCAGCGATTTTATCCTCATCGGCAAATATACCGACGACCTCATCACAAGCCGCCTGCGCGGGCTTGCGGGAAGGCAGAAGGGGTCGGCAAATACCGGCGAACCCACCGCCCTTCGCTTCCTCACAGAGCTGCAAACGAGCGAGCTCACCTCCGCCGTCCTGACGGTCGGGAAAACAGCGAGCACATTGGAGGACGCTCAGCGCGACGAGATCTTTTTCTCCCTCCGTGACATCGCGAGAGAAGCCTTCTGCCGCGAGGTGACGGGCGAGGACACACTCAAAAAGTATCCGAGCTACGATTTTTCTGTCACATTTGAACTGGCAAGCGGCACGCGCATCACGCTTTCGCCGATGTCCGAAGAAAAAGGGAGCGTCTTTATGAGCCTCGTTTCCGAAACGGAGAACCGCCGCTTCGTGCTCGATAGCGCGGCCAGCCTCTACAGCAGCCTCCTCTACGCTGCCGGTGTCGGCGATGTGCAGGGCGAGCTGCGCGACGAGATCTACGAGGCGGCGAGTGTCAGCGGGAGTGAGACCGACCTTGAAGCAGTCGCCCGCTCCATCGGTGAGCAGATCGCCGCGGCGTGGCTCGCCGTCCCCGAGGAGACCGTCTGGAAGCCCACAGACGCGAAGCTCGCAAGCGTCAATGTTTTCGACATCTACTACGGTGAAAACGGCGCGGGCAGAAACTTCTGTGCGGGCATGAGCTGGAAACTCAAGTTCGACAGCCGCTTTTCCGCGAACTACTGGGAGGCAGGGTCCGGTCTCGGCGAGCCGGACACGGACGGATACTACAGCTATGGTCTTGAGTGTACCTTCGCCGTCCGCGCGGACGAAAACTGGCACATAACCGGCATCGGCACGGGCGGGGCGAGCGTAAACTGTGGCATTGACCTCTGGCATTCCGACACAGTGCTTGATTGTGCAAGCATTGTAAAGGTATTTCTCCTGACAGCAGGAAAGACCCACGATTACCTCATCCCGAGCCGCTTTTGCGACCTTCCGGCCAGCGAGCGCACGAAGCTCGGCACAGTTCTCGACGGCTATACCGTCACGCAGGCGTCCGACTTCCTCCGCGCAGTCTCCGACCATCTCGCGCAGTACCCGACCTACCACGACCTGACGGCGGAAACCCTTTATGCAGAGCTAACTGACAAGTATAAAGACTTTGCACTTATTCTTGCCGCCGAACCCCTCTGGACGGGCGAAGCCGGTGTCGGACGCTTTGCGCTCTATGACTACGGCAAGCATGAGTGGGCGCTTCTCTATGAGACCGGCGATGTCCGCGAGATCGCCGCGACCTACCACTGCGATATTTCCGACCCGAACGATTCGATCACCGCCTTTGTGATGGACGATCTGCTTGGCTTCCCTGGTGTTGCAGTACAAAGCGATGCAGTCGGCGCCCACAAAAGCTACGACTACTATGCGCGGACAGACTACGGCGTGCAATATATCGGCTACAGCTTCGGCTTCTATGACGATCCCGCAGAATGCACCTTCTCCGTCGACTTCGACGGCGACGGCCACAGCGAACTGATCACAGACAATATCTACGGTGCGGACGGCGCGGATCGCATCACCGTCTTTCGCTGGAACGGTGCAGCCTCCGAGGTCGGCTCGCCCGACTGGAGCAAAGCAGGCGTAAACCTCTCCGGCATCGGCGCGATGAACTATCAGGAAAGCTATGATGCCGCGCGCAGCGTGGTGACACTGTCCTACCGTCGAGGTGAGGAAATCAAGACCGCTGAGCTGCCACTCGCGCCGGAGAACTTCATGTGGTTGGTCATCGACGAGCTTTGAACAAAAAAGGAACCGATTCGTTCGAATCGGTTCCTTTTTACTGCGTTTTTCTTACTTTGCCAGCACTTTCTTGAGCTTGGCGAAGCGGGGGAGGGAATCCTCCTTCGGGAGCTTCGGCTCGCCCTGAATGAGCGGCAGCGCGTAGTCGATGAAGTCGTGCGTGATGCCGTTGCCCGCCTCGTTGATCCACTCCTGCGGCACCTTCTTTTCGGCGTTTGCGACATCGGTGAGGGGCAGGAGCTTGGTCTTGCAGGCGTAGCGGCCGTTGACCTGACCGCGCTCGAAGGCGACCATCTTGTCGGTGATGCCGGCAACGGCATTCTCCACCGCGGCACGGCCCGCCATCACAGCCTCCTCGATGTCCGTCTCGCTCGCAAGGTGCGCACCGCAGCGCTGGAGCAGGGAAAGCTCGATGCCACGGACCTTCGCGCCGGTCTTCTGCTTGACAACATCGGCAAGACGCGCGGCGAGACCGCCGAGCTGCGCGTGACCGAAGCCGTCGGTCGCGCTGGTCTTGGCCTCGGAGACGAAGCTGCCGTCGGCATAGTGGATCCCCTCGGACACGGCGACCATGCAGTTGCCCTTTTCCTGATAGACGCGCTCAACATCGGCGAGGAATTTGTCCATATCGAAGTCGCGCTCGGGGAGGTAGATGAGGTCGGGACCCGCGCCGTACTCCGTGGCGAGCGCCGCGGCGGCGGTCAGCCAGCCGGCATGACGACCCATGATCTCGATAATGCAGATCATGCCGGTATCGTACACACGCGCGTCCTGATAGACCTCCATGCAGCTCGTCGCGATATACTTCGCGGCACTGGCGTAGCCGGGGCAGTGGTCGGTGCCAAAGAGGTCGTTGTCGATCGTCTTGGGGACGCCCATCACACGGCACTCGTAGCCGACCTTCTGCATATACTTGGAGATCTTGTTGCAGGTGTCCATCGAGTCGTTGCCGCCATTGTAGAAGAAATAGCGGACATCGTGCTTTTTGAAGACCTCGAGAATGCGCTTATAGTCGGTATCGTCCACATCGGGGTCGGCGATCTTATAGCGGCAGGAGCCGAGAGCGGAGGAGGGTGTGTACTTCATCAGCTCCAGCTCACGGGGATCCTCCTTGCCCATGTCAAAGAGACGGTCGGCGAGCACGCCCTTGATGCCGTGCTCCGCGCCGTAGACGGCGGTGATATTCTCGTTGTCGAGCGCCGTGCGGATCACGCCGTAGGCGCTGGCGTTGATGACAGAGGTCGGGCCGCCGGACTGACCGATGATGCAGGCGCCTTTCAAATTACTCATAGTCTCTTCTCCTTTTTACGCCTTGCCTGCGCAGCCGAGCACATTGACGAGCTTGTGACGCACGAGCTCCTTGATGTTGGCGCGGGCGGGCTTCAGATACTCGCGGGGATCGAACTTGTCGGGGTGCTCGTCCATGAACTGACGGATCGTGCCGGTCATGGCGAGACGCAGGTCGGAGTCAATGTTGATCTTGCACACGGCGAGCTTCGCCGCCTCGCGGAGCTGAGACTCCGGCACGCCGATGGCGTTGGGCATCTTGCCGCCGTGCTCGTTGATCATCTTCACATAGTCCTGCGGGACGGAGGAGGAGCCGTGGAGCACGATGGGGAAGCCAGGGAGACGCTTGGAGACCTCCTCGAGCACATCGAAGCGCAGCGGGGGCGGGACGAGAATGCCCTGCTCGTTGACCGTGCACTGCTCGGGCTTGAACTTATACGCGCCGTGGCTCGTGCCGATGGCGATGGCGAGCGAGTCGCAGCCGGTCTTGGAGACGAACTCTTCGACCTCCTCGGGGCGGGTGTAGGAGGAATCCTCGGCGCTGACCTTCACATCGTCCTCCACGCCGGCAAGGGTGCCGAGCTCAGCCTCGACGACCACGCCGTGGTCGTGCGCGTACTCAACGACCTTCTTCGTGATCTCGATGTTCTCGGCAAAGGGCTTGGAGCTGGCGTCGATCATCACGGAGGTGAAGCCGCCGTCGATGCAGCTCTTGCAGGTCTCGAAATCGGGGCCGTGATCCAGATGCAGCACGATGGGAATATCGGGGCAGCACGCGACCGCGGCTTCCACGAGCTTGACAAGATAGGTGTGGTTCGCATAAGCGCGAGCGCCCTTGGAGACCTGAAGGATCACAGGCGCGCGCTCCTCCTGGCAGGCCTCGGTGATGCCCTGCACGATCTCCATATTGTTGACATTGAACGCACCGATGGCGTAACCGCCGTCATACGCCTTTTGGAACATTTCCTTTGAAGTAACAAGCGGCATAAGATAGTCTCCTTTTCGTGAGTTGTTTCAAATGATTGGTACATTTGGTACTGCTTGCATTGTACCACACAAAACGAGAAATGCAAGAGGGAACGGAAATATTTTTTCCAAAAAAGAGAGACAAAATGCTTTGTCTCTCCTTTTCTGCTCAGATATTTGCTTTGATCGCTGCGGCGATCTGGGGCGCGGTGAGCCCATACTCGCGCAGCACATCGGCCGCCTTGCCGGACTGACCGAACCGGTCGTTCACGCCGATCTTATGGAACTTGCAGGCGACCTTGCCCATCAGGACATCGGCGACCGCGTCGCCGAGCCCGCCGATGACGCTGTGCTCCTCGACCGTGATGACCTTGCCGCACTTTTCCGCCCACTCACGCACACACTCCGCGTCGATGGGCTTGATGGTATGGACATTGATGACCGCCGCGTCGATGCCGTCCTTCGCCAGCTCTTCGGCAGCGAGGAGCGCTTCGTTGACCATCAGACCGGTCGCGAAGACCGCGACATCTTTGCCTTCGCGCAGGACATTCGCCTTGCCGAGAACGAAAGGCTTGACCATGTCGCCCTCAAAGACCGGCGTCGCCAGACGCGCGAGGCGCATATAGGCAGGACCCTCCAGCTCGGCGAGCGCCATCGTGGCGGCCTTCGCCTCGTTGGCATCGGCAGGGCAGAGGACCGTCATGCCGGGGATCACGCGCATGAGCGCAATGTCCTCGATGCACTGGTGGCTGCCGCCGTCCTCGCCGACGCTCACGCCCGCGTGGGTGGCGCAGATCTTGACATTGAAGTGCGGGTAGGCGATGGAGTTGCGGATCTGCTCATAAGCGCGTCCGGCAGCGAACATCGCAAAGGTAGAGCAGAAGGGGACGAGACCCATCGTGCTCATGCCGGCAGCAGCATCGACCATGTTGGCCTCGGCAATGCCGAAGTTGTAGAATTTCTCGGGGTGTGCCTTGGCGAGCTTGCAGGTCTGCGTGGCATTGGCGAGGTCGGCGTCGAGCACGACGACCTTATCGTTCTTTTCGACCAGCTCGATCAGGGCTTCGCCATAAGCCTGACGGGTAGCAATTTTATCAGCCATCGTTTAACCCTCCAATTCCTTCAGAGCCTGCTCGCGCTGCTCGGCATTGGGTGCCTTGCCGTGCCAGCCGACCTGATTTTCCATAAACGAAACACCCTTGCCCTTGACGGTGTGCGCAAGGATCGCTCTCGGCTTGCCGGGAACGGCGGGGACGGAGAGCGCCGCATCGACCGCCTCGATGTCGTTGCCGTCGGGAAGCTCGATGAGATCGAAGCCGAAGGCGCGCAGCTTCGCGGGGAGGTCGCCGAGGCTCATGACCTGATCGTTCGAGCCGTCGATCTGCAGGCCGTTGTTGTCGATCATGACCGTGAGATTGTCGAGCTTATAGTGCGCGGCGGCCATATAAGCCTCCCAGATCTGACCCTCCTGGCTCTCGCCGTCACCGACGAGGGCATAGACCTTCGTGTCCTTGCCGAGATGCTTGGCGCCGAGCGCCATGCCGACCGCGATGGAAACACCCTGACCGAGCGAGCCGGTGGAGGCGTCCACGCCGGGGATCTTCTTGGCATCGGGGTGGCCCTGCAGGATCGAGTGGAGCTGGCGGAAATCCGCGTACTCCTCGCGGGAGATGAAGCCCTTTGCCGCGAGCACCGCGTAATAGCAGGGCGCGGCGTGACCCTTCGAGAGAACAAAGCGGTCACGGTCGGGATCGTGCGGATTCGCGGGATCGACGCGAAGATGGTTGAAGAAAACATCGGTCACCAGCTCGACTGCCGAAAGAGAGCCGCCGGGGTGTCCGCTGCCGGCGTTCGCCGTCATAGTGATGATGTCGCGGCGCACCTGACGGCAGATATTGGAAAGCTCTTGCGTGTTCATGGAAGACCTCCTTGCAATATGCATTCGTTCAATTCAAGAGTATACCGAAATATGGACGCAAAGTCAATTCCTTCCTACGAGATATTGTGTACAGAATTTCACTCCTGTGCATAGTCTGAGAAAAGAGGGGAGGCGTCTCATGCCACTTTATCTATCGCCCTACGACCGCGCCGCGGCGGTGCGCTACGCGCATCTGTGGGCATACGGAAGGAATCCGCGCTTTTACGACTACGAAGACATTGGCGGCGACTGCACGAATTTTGCCTCGCAATGCCTTTACGCAGGCTCTCTCGTGATGAACTACACGCCGGTCTACGGCTGGTACTACATCAGCGCCAACGACAAAGCGCCCGCGTGGACCGGCGTAGAATACCTCTACAACTTCCTCGCGCGCCGCGAGCCGTCCGTCGGCCCGTTCGCCGTGGAGGTGGCGCTCGACCGTCTCCGTGCGGGAGACATCGTGCAGCTCTCCTTCGACGGTGTCGGCTGGCAGCACACGCCCATCGTGGTCTACGCCGACCGTCCGCGCAGCACCGCCGAGGTGCTTGTCGCCGCCCACAGCTACGATACGGACGATCGACCGCTGTCGACCTACGAGTTTCGCAGGGCGCGTTTCCTGCACATCGCCGGCGTTTACCGCGAGCGGTAAAATAGGGAGGAGGCGGAATGCTCCCGCCTCCTTCTTTTATGATTCTTCTTCGATTTTCTTCGGCGGCTTCACGCGTGACAAGGGATTTGCCTTTGCAGCAACACGCAGCGCTTCGTTGTCGATATGCGTATAGATCTCGGTCGTATTCAGGTGCTCGTGCCCCAAAACCTCCTGCACTGCCTTGACATCGACGCCGTTTTGCAGCATCAGCGTCGCCGCCGTGTGGCGCAGCTTGTGGGAAGAATAGCGCGTGGAGTCCAGCCCTGCCTCGCTCAGATGCTTTTTGACGAGCGCGTGGACTGTCGAACGGCTGACGCGCTCGTTGCGCGAGGAGAGGAAGAGCGCGTTGCGGTCGCGCCCGACGATCGGGCGGCGCACGGCAAGATAGTCGTTCAGCGCGTCCTTGCAGGCATCGTTCAGATAAACGATGCGGACCTTGTTGCCCTTACCGAGCACACGCAGCGCATCGTCCTGAATGTCGGTCGTGTTCAGCGCGCAAAGCTCGGAAATTCGCAGCCCGCAGTTGAGGAACAGCGTCAGAATGCAGAAATCCCGCTCGCGGTTTTGTCCGCCTACGGAGGACAAAAGCTGCACGCTTTCTTCAAGCGTCAGATACCTCGGCAGTGTCTTTTTGAGCTTCGGAGAATCCAGGTCTTTGACCGGATTTTCCTTAATTAAATGGACTTTATTGGTCAAATAATTGTAAAAAGAGCGGATCGTTGCAATTTTTCTTGCACGGGAGGCTGCATTGAGCCCATAGCCGGAGGCATCGCTGTTCTGGTGCAGCACACGGTCGCGGCTGAGGTAGGTCATATAGCCGTAGATGTCCGTGAGCGTGACGGAGGCGACGAGGTCGAGCCCGACATCTGAAATAGAGATCTCGTTGAGCTCCAGACCGTGCAGCGCCGGATCGCGCGTCTGCTTGAGATAGCGGAAAAAGTTTCGCAGGTCGAGAAAGTATTCGTCGACAGTTTTCTGCGAATGCGCCTTGATCGTTTCGTGATACGAAAGAAAATCACGCAGGATCGGCGGCGCTTCGGTGCGGTAATCGTTCATTTTGCTCAACGCATGGCTGACACGGAGAAAAACCGCGCGCGATCGACTGCGCGGGGGAGCGATTTGGTCGATTATCTTAATTGAACAAAATAAAAATTTTGTTCAATTAAGGGGAGGGATTTTTCGAAAATATCCCAAAATCGGTCATCTGACCGCCTTTGCCGTGTCCGGTTTGCGCGTTTCCTCCTTTGCGTTCAAAATGTGTGTTTAATTCGTCGGCTCCATGCACAAACTATCTCCGAAACCATTTCGGAAAGGTCTGATCACATGAGTGAGCTTTTATGCCGCGCCGGCTGTCTGTTCCAGTCTGACGGACGCTGCCGCTTTCGCTACGCAACCGCCTGCGGAATGCCGTCGTGCAGCAGCAACGCCTGTGTCCATTATATCCCACGCACCGCGGTGAGCGGCGTCATGGGCGCGCAAGCACACGCAGCGCTTCACCGATATTCTGCACCTCCGTCAGCCGCAGGCCGTCCGGACAGCTCAGACGCTGCCCATGCTGTTTTGGAATGATGCACTCCGTAAAGCCGAGCCGACGCACCTCGCTCAAACGCTGCGAGAGATTGCTCACGCTGCGCAGCTCGCCTGTGAGACCGACTTCGCCGATGGCGGCGACGCGCGGACCGATCGGACGGTCTAAATAGCTCGACGCCAGCGCTAAAAGCGCCGCGAGGTCGGCGGCAGGCTCGTCGAGCGTCAAGCCGCCGATGATGTTGAGATAGGCGTCGCACTGCGACACCTTGAGCTGCCCGCGCTTTTCAAGCACCGCGAGCAGCATCGCCGCACGGTTATAGTCAAAGCCGTTGCTCGTGCGCCGCGGCGTCGGATACGAGGTGCTCGCCAAAAGCGCCTGGATCTCCGCAAGAATGGGGCGTGCGCCCTCCATCACGCAGGTCACGCAGGTGCCGGGAGCGTCGTCCGGTCGACCGGAGAGCAGCATTTCCGACGGATTTTCGACCTCCGCAAGCCCGTCGCTCTCCATCTCGAATACGCCGATCTCATTCGTTGCGCCGAAGCGGTTCTTCGCCGCGCGCAGAATGCGATAGGTCGTGTGCTGCTCGCCCTCGAAATACAGCACGCAGTCCACCATGTGCTCGAGCACCTTGGGACCCGCGATGGAGCCCTCCTTATTGACATGGCCGATGACGAACACCGTGATCCCCTGCCCTTTGGCAAGCTGCATGAGCGTCATCGTGCAGTCCTTGACCTGGCTGACGCTGCCCGCAGGAGAATCCAGCTCCTCATTGTAAAGCGTCTGGATCGAGTCAACGATCAGAACCTCCGGCTGCTCCTCCTCAGCACACGCGAGCACATCGCCGAGGCAGGTCTCCGAGAGCACGAAGAGCTTCTCGCTCGAGACCTTCAGCCGCTCGGCGCGCAGCTTGAGCTGATGCGGCGATTCCTCGCCGGATACATACAAAACCTTGGCAAATTCGCACAATTTCCCGCAAATTTGCAGCATCAAGGTGGATTTTCCGATCCCCGGCGCGCCGCCGACGAGCACAAGCGAGCCCTTGACCGCGCCGCCGCCGAGCACGCGGTCAAGCTCCTTCATGCCGGTGGGAAAGCGCAGCTCGCTGTCCGCTTCGAGCGTCGCGATGGGGTGCGCCTTGCTGCGCACCGCGCTCTTTGCGCGCCCCTTCCCTGCTGCCCCGCCGATCTGCTCGACCATCGTGTTCCACGCGCCGCAGCCCGGGCAGCGGCCGGCCCATTTCGCCGATTCGTTGCCGCATTCCGTGCAGAAAAAGATCGTTTTTGCTTTCATATCGAGGTCTCCCCTCTTATCTCATCGTTTGTAAGCTCCTGCCGGCAAGATAGCCTGCGGCGATCGTCACCGCGAGCTTTCTTTGATAGCTCGCCTCGCGCAGCGCAAGCGTTTCCTCCACATTCGAGAGGAAACCGCACTCGATCAAAACCGCGGGACAGCTCGCGTTCTTCATCAGGTAAACACCCTCGCCCATGCGCTTTTTGCTCTTCTCGTTTCCGGCGTTGACCGCCGCGTTGAGCGCGGTCTGAATGGACTCCGCCAGCTCCTCGCTCCCCTCAGCCGCGGCGAAAAACGCCTGCGCGCCGTGAACACGGCTCGACGAAGGGAGGCTGTTCTGGTGAATACTCAACAGCACGGCGTTCGGTGTTTCGTTCACCAGCCGCACGCGGTTTTTGAGGTCGGAGGTCTTCTTCTCCCGCAGCGTCTGCGCCTCGTCGGAGTAGAGCGCGGCGTCCTCGGTGCGCGTCATCTTCGTCTCGCAGCCGAGAAAGCGCAGCAGCGCGTTGAGATCGTGGGCGATGGCAAGGTTGATCCCGCTCTCCACCGTTCCGTCGGCAGCAACGGCTCCGCCGTCCTCCCCGCCGTGACCCGCGTCGATGACAACGATCGCCGCGCTTCCCTGTTCCGCAAGGAACACAGGCTGCGCCCTGCGCGCAAGGCAGCCGCCGATCACGAGCGCGCAGCATAGTGCCGCCGCCGCGAGCGCTAACATTTTTTTACGAAGAAGAAGTATCACAATACTCACCCCAAGCAACGCTATGCGGGGTCGTTTTCCACTATTCCTTTTGATTTTCATTGTAGCAGACACGGCGGAAAAAGAAAAGCCCTGTTTCCTCTTTTTTGCCGCGGCATAGAATGGTGTGAGCGAAGGCTCAATGCCAGATAAGGAGGCTATTCATTTGGAAAAGAACGATACGGCGGTCCAGAGCTGCGGTACGGCGGACGGGCGTCTGCCGTCTCTGTGCGCGCCGCTTGCCTTTCCCTATGTTCCCGTGCAGGGCAATGACCCTGTGCGCTATTCGCAGCAGGACGGTCTGCGCGCAGGCACGCTCTTCCCCGGGCTGAACCTGCCCTTCCACGCCGAGCTGGAGACGCGCTTCCCTGCCGTCAACACCGCTCTCAGCGAACTGATGGCGCTCGACTTTGCCATCGACGAGTTAGGGCTTTACCTCACCACGCACCGCAACGATCAGGAGGTGCTCGCGCTCTACTGGTCCTATATCAAGCTCGCGCGCGAAGGCCGCGAAAAGTACGAGGCGCAGTACGGTCCGCTGCTCCAGACCGACTTGACGCCCGGCAGCTTCAAATGGCTGGACGATCCGTGGCCGTGGGATCAGGGAGGGAACGAATAATGTTTGTTTATGAAAAAAAGCTGCAATATCCGGTGAAGATCGCCAATCCCAACCCGAAGCTCGCCGCCGCGATCATCTCCCAGTACGGCGGTCCCGACGGCGAACTCGGCGCGTCGCTGCGCTATCTCTCCCAGCGCTACTCCATGCCCTATCCCGAGCTCAAGGGTCTGCTGACCGACATCGGTACAGAGGAGCTGGGGCATCTGGAGATGGTCGGCACGATCGTCCACCAGCTCACACGCAACCTCACGGTCGATCAGATCAAGGAGGCGGGCTTCGAGCCCTATTTCGTTGACCACACGACGGGTGTTTTCCCGCAGTTCGCGTCCGGCTACCCCTGGTCGGCGGCGACGATGCAGGTCACGGGCGACACCATCGCCGACCTCACAGAGGACCTTGCCGCGGAGCAGAAGGCGCGCGTGACCTACGACAATATCCTGCGCATTTGCGATGACCCCGATGTGAGCGATGTGATCCGCTTCCTGCGCGCGCGTGAGATCGTACACTTCCAGCGCTTCGGCGAAACGAACCGTACACAATGGAGCATGAGTGGCGACGCTGCGGCGGACAAAGAAAATAAACAAAAGCACGGTCGGAGCATTCACGCTCTCCGCCCGTGCTTTTGTTTTTCATGTTGACCCGAAAGTTCAAGCTTCACTCCGGCGCTTTTTCCGATTTTCTGCTGCGCTTGAGAAGATACATTTTTCGGTCTGCGTCTTCCAGCAGCTCCTCTGCCGAAAAATCCGCGTTCTCGTCGACGGAGATCACGCCGAAGCTGATGGACATGGGATATTTCGACGGGAGCAGCGCCAGCCGCCGGTCGACCAACTCCATCTTCTCCTGTGCGATCCGGACGGGACAATTCGGGAAGAGAATGATAAACTCATCGCCTCCGAGGCGGCAGACAATGTCGCTCGACCGCGCCACCCGCAGCAACTCGTGCGCCACACGGATCAGGTATTCGTCGCCCGCCTGATGTCCGAATTGATCATTGGCATATTTCAGCCCGTCGATGTCCGCCATACACAAAGCGAAGCTGTCCCCGTGTCCGATCAGCTCCCTCAGCTTGTCAATGCAATAGCGGCGGTTGTGCAGACCGGTAAGCTCATCTTTGTAGGCGAAGGTCTCCATTTCTCCACGCCACCGCTTTTCGTCGGTGATGTTGGTAATGTAGCATACGCGGACGCTTTCATTCTTCCAGCGGAACGGGAAGGTCCTGACATTAAATGTCTGGTTCTGTCCGCTGCACAAATACTCAAACTCCTCCTGCTTGGAGGGATCCTCGGCCTGAAGCAGTCTGCTCATCAGACCGCAGGGGCCGCCGCAGCGTTGACCGCAGTTCATCTGGTGGAACGCATCATCATAGTATTCCCTGCGGGCCGACTGGTTGGCATAGATCAACTCGCCCGTTTCGGCGGAGAGCACCATGACCCAGTCCTTCAGCCCGTCCATGACGAGCCGCATCATCTCGATCGTCCGCTCTATTTCATCGCTTTGGCTCCTGATCTCGCTCTCCCATTCGTGGACCCGTGAGAGCATCGTGCCGAATGCCGTGAAGAAGTCCCCTGAAAAATCGAAGCGTCGGGCAGTGTTCCCGTTGATGTTCTGCTCGGCCTGCCCTGCTAAACGCTTCAGCTCGGCGTGGAGCGCCTTAGCGTCTGCGGCCAACGGGTTCTCCTCTCTCGGCGGCTGTGCCTCTAAATGCCCCGCAGAGAGCGACCTGAGAAAGCCGTTCAGCTCCTCCACGCGATCGGAAATGCAAAGGATCATTTCCCGCAGCTCGGCCGCGTCCGGAGAGAGCGGCATCACTTCCCCGCTCAGGGGTCTGTTCGAAGCCACGCAGCGGAGCTGCTCTAATAAAAAATCTTTTTCGTCAGGACTCATTTCCCCTCGCCTGTTTCCATGTAGACCGTTTTTCCTTTTCTGCGCCAAATAAATTCAGCATATCGCGCTGTCCTCCTTCTGCCGCTGTCGCCGCGCTCTATCCCGCCTGTCCGGCAGACGCGCCGACACTTTGCGCATGAGCGTGAGAATAGATCTTCTTCTCCTTCAGCATCGCGGAGAATTCGTCCTGAGACACCGGCTTTGAGAAATAATAGCCCTGACCGATATCGCAGCCATATTGGATCAAAAGCTCCATTTGCCCCTCTGTCTCAATCCCCTCAGCCACAGACATCGAGCCCTCCAGCTCGCCGCACATTTTCAGGCTGTTGCGCACAACGACCTGACTTTTCTGATTCGTCTCAATGTGCTTGATCAGGCTTCGGTCAAACTTCACCTCATCGAACTCGATGGTGGAGAGGACCGCGAGGTTAGAATAGCTGGAGCCGAAATCGTCAAGAGAGATGCGGAAATGATTTTCCTTCAACTGCCGGATCAGGCGGGAGAGGTGCATCTCGTCCATTTTATTGATGTTTTCCGTCACCTCGACCGTGATCCGCTCCGGATCGATGCCGTACCTGCGGCACACCTCCACGATCGTGTCAACGATCCCCGGCTCCATGAGGGTCAAGCGGGAGAAGTTCACGGATATATGCAGATCCATGCCCTCCTTTTCCCACTCTCTGATGGCGGCGCAGGCGAGCTCAAGGACATGAAGATCCACATAGCGGATCACGCCCGCGGATTCATAATAGGGGATAAAGCGATCCGGCGGGATCAGCGCACCGTCCTCGCCTATCTTGCGCACCAATACCTCCGCGCCAAAGATGCCGCCCTTGGAAAAATCGACCTGCGGCTGGAAATAGATGATGAAGCGTCCCGCGTGGATCTCCCGCAGGACCTCTCCGTCCGCGCCCGTATACACAGGACGGCCGCTCCCCTTCAAGACGCTGCTGTAGTAATTGCGCTTTTCGGCATACATCAGCTCCTTCGCCTGCTCGATCAGCTTCTCCGGCTCGGGCTCATCGCCCTGCCATGCGCAGCCCACCGAGACCGGACAGTCGTTCTGCGTCTGAAGGCGGCGGCGCAGGTCCGAAACGATCGCCTGAAAACGATCCTGCGGAATGTTCTCGCACAGCACGGCAAACTCATCGCCGCTGATGCGGAAGAGCTGTCCCGGCACCGTGTCGGAGATGATATTGCAGGTGCGCGTGATAACGGCATCGCCGTGCGATGTGCCGTAGAGGCGGTTGACTTCCTTCATGCCGTTGATATTGGCCATGATCGCGCCAAGGCTCTGCGGACTGTCTATCGCGCAGCGCTTGATGTAGTGCTCATACCGGTTCCGGTTGTAGGCACCGGTCAGCATATCGGTGTTGCTCAGATGCTCCAGCTCGGTGAAGAGATGGTGCTTTTCCAGCTCCGCCAGAATAAACTCCGCCGTCGTGCGCAGGAGCTGCAGATTTCCGAGCTGCCGCCTCGGATTGTCCACGCCGATGAATCCGGCGATCGCATGATCCTCCATCTGGAGCGGAGTCATCATCAGGCTCTCAATGCCCTTGGCGGCAAGGAGACGGTACTTATCGCTGTCCCGATCAAGCGCCGGATCAGACACGCTGATCGAAAACGCCTCGATGCTCCCGAATTTCCGCAGCCATTTCTGCACGAGATCGGGCGAGATCTTATAAAGATTCTCAATTCCGGCGCTCACACCCTCCCTGCACCATTCGCAGGTATGGCTCAGCGCATTCTTTTCCGGCTTGACCTCATAGAGGTAAGCGCGGTCGGCCTGATAATAGCAGGCGACCGTCTCAAGAAACAGGCGCAGCGAAATATTGAAGTCCTTTTCCGTGATCAAAACATTCATGCAGCGAAAGAGGGCGTCCTCCGTCGTGATGCGCTCTGCGGAGCGGAACCGCCCCTCTTTTCCCGCTGTGATATCCGTCGCCATGTTGATGTAAAATCTTCGACCGTCTCTCTCCACGAGATAGTCCTTGTGATCGTACCACTTTCCGATGCGATCAATAAACTGCTCCCAACGGTACTTCTCACCCGTGTGTATCCGATTGATCGGACAGTCCTTACACGGCTCGCTCTCTCCCCGTATCAGCTCGTAGCAGCGCTTTCCCCTGTACGCCTGCTCTTCTTCGGGAATGCCGTATGTACGCAGAGCGGTCTTATTCATATAAAGCAGCTCGTGGGTATCGGCGTCCGTGACCATGTAGACCGATTCTACGGCATCTGTGATCAGATCGCTGTAATTGATGTCGTGCATTTTTCTGTCCTTTCTTACTCTTGCGCGTTTTCGCAAGCCATCTCCCTTTACGCGCGGCGGAGAAGGCATATATGATAAGCCTTCTCCGCCTGCCGCGTTCTCACTCAGTAGGTCTCCGATCTTCGTCTGGCGCGCAGCTCCTGCTGCTGCGCCGCCATCACGAGCTGCAGCAGACGATCCTGCTCCGTCTCGGTCAGACCCTCAAATTCACATCCGTACTCCCCGCTGCCCTTTTCCTCCGTCGCCCTGCGGACGCAGCAGGTATAGGTCATGCGTCCTCCGCTTTTCTGCGGATCGTCGAGCAGAATGAAGAGCATATCGCCCACCTCGAACGGGGCAGCTTTGTCACAGCGCAGCCGTACACCGCCGCCGCTGAGGTCCAGGACCGTACACGGGAAGTGCTCTGCCGACGCGCCTCCCGCCCTGCCCTCTGTCGCAAAGAGCTGGTTGATGCATATAACCGTTGCGGGGAGCGTCATAGTCTGTCGGTAATATTTGCGCTGCTCCGCCTTTTGAAGCGTCTCCGGACGGTCGATCCGCCAGAATTTGGCGGAGCTTCCGCAAACGGAGCCGTACATGGAGAAGGGCTCGCCTCCGTGCTGGAATCCGCGCAGCTTGACCTTCGTGTTGTATTCCACCCACGGCACATTCTGCCCGTTCTCCTCTGTGATCTGAAAAAGATCCTCCCGCAGCAGCTCGAGCCTTCCGACAAAGATCAGACGATTGACCTCCGTCAGTACCTCGACTCTCATGCCCGTATACAGCTCAGGAAGTCCGGAGCTGATCTCCATTTCGATCTCCTTAGCCATGTCTTCCCTCCTCGGCTTGCGTACTCGATAAAGAAAGTTACTGTGCCAGAATTCTGTGCAGAAGGACCGCCATCTCCGCTCTGGTCATGGCGTCGCGCGGGCGGATATATCTTGCCGCATCAGCCTCCGCCGCGCCTGTTGCAAGAAATGTGCTGACCGCCATGCGGGCATAGTCCGCGACCTGATTGCCGTCCGCATAGGTCGTCAAAAGCGAGGTCGAAACGCCGGAAACCGTTCGACCGGTGGCGTCCATCGCCCGCAGGACGATGGTCATAGCGTCCTGCCGCGTGATCGTATCGAGCGGATAAAACGCGTTCCCATAGCCCTGGACGATCCCAAGCGCCTTTGCCGCAGCAACGGCATCGGCATAATAGCTGTCCGCCGAAACATCGGGGAAGCTGTCGCGTCTCGCCGCGTCGGGCAGCTCAAGGGCACGGTAGACCATGACCGTGAACTCCCCGCGTGAAATGCTCCGCCCGGGCCCGTAGGTGCCGTCGCCATAGCCCTTCACAACGCCGAGGCTGCGGAGGAATTCCACCGAAGGCACCACATTCCTGTAACCGGACATATCCGTGAAATTGTTCGGGCAATACTGATCGAGCAGATCCAGCCGCAGCGTTCCGCTGATGCTGCGTCCGGTCGTATCTGTGCCGGTGAACGGAAGGATCACACTGCCCTGATAGCCCGCCTTCGGCACGAAGGTGATCTGCCCGATGGACGGGCTGGCGCTCACATAATAGCTCGTCCCCTGCGTCACCGCCGTTCCCGACTGCACGGGGGTCGTGTAGTTCAGGTACAGTTTCCCCTGCGAGGTGCTCGGCAGCTCCGTAAAGCGGATATAAGAGAGCGTCCTCCCCGTCAGTCTGGAATGCGCGCTTGCAAAGTCTGATGCCTGTAACCGGATCGGCAGCGAGCTGCCGCTATAGCTCACGAACGCACCTTCCTTTGCGGAGACCGTGATCTCGATCGTTCCGCTGTAGCGCGTTCCCGCCGTGCTCACGCCGGTATACTGCACGGTGAGCGTGCCGGTATAACTGTCAGCGGCGCGGAAAGAAACATTATCGATCACGCGTCCGCTGCCCGTGCGGTAATAGCTGGTCGACGCATAGACGCTCGTGCCGGTCTCGCGGTCGCTGTCGTAGTTGTAGTAGAGCTTGCCTACGCTGGAGGAGGGCAGCTTGAACTGCACATAGTTCAGCCTCTCCCCTGTTCTGAGCTGGCAAGCCGTGTTGAGATCGTCGGCGTTGAATGTGACAAAGCCGCCGCTGACTGTGTAGTAGGAGACCACGGGATTCCCATACTGCCGATCGACCGTGATGCGCACCACGCCGCTGATCCGTCCGCCCGAGGTGTCATAGCCGCTGAACGGAAGCTCAAAGGTTCCCGTATAGCTGCTGTTCGGAACAAAGACGACATCGTCGATCTGATAGCTGCCGCCGCTGCGGTAGAATTTTGTCGTGCTGTTGACCTTCGTGCCGCTGCTGTAGTTCCTGCTGCGATACAGCGTTCCCTTGCCGGAGGCAGGCTGCTCAAAGGTAACATAATTCAGCGTGCGGTCATTCTGATTGAGACACAGCTCGTTAAAATCCGCACCCTCAAACTCGATCGCCTCACCGTAGCTGGAGCGATAGGCGATCACACCGTCATGCTCGTCCACACGGATCAGCATTTCGCCGGAAAAGCTCTCGCCGTTCGTGCTGTAGCCGGTAAACGGGACCGTCACCTCGCCGGAAAAGGCGTTCGACGCCACAAAGGTGATCCTGGAGATGCTGGGAGTTCCCGAGCGGTAATAGCGCGTAGACTCCGACACCCTTCCGCCGTAGCCGGACGACAAGGTGTAATTATAATACAGCGTGCCGCCGGTGCTGCTCGCCTGTCCGAAATAGACATAGCTCAGGTTGGAGCCGGTCTTCTCGCGGCTGAGCTGCTGGAAATCGTCCGCGTCCAGATCGACCTGCCCGCCGGAGGCCACATCGTATGTGATCCGACCGCTGTCGGCCGCGGGCGCAGCGGAGACATCTATCCTGACCTTGCCGGTATGCGTGCCGGCAGAGGTCGTGCAGCGATAGGTGATCTCGACGCTGCCGGAATAGTCCGGCTGCGGAACAAAGACCACGCTGTCCAGATACGGCGCTTTCGTGCGATAGAACGAAAGCCCCTCGCTCACCTCTGGATTGTAAACATTGGTCGTGCTGTAGTTATAATGCAGCACGCCCTTTTTCGACGAGGGCGGCACAAACGAGATCGAAACGATCTCCTTGCCCGTTTTGGCAGTGCAGACGGCGGAAAAATCCTTCGCCTCAAAGTACACAGGCTGATCGGCGGCGGTGCTGTAATACACATCGCCCGCCGTCGAAACACTGACGCGAACAGTCCCCCGGAAGGTCCTCCCGTCCGTGCCGCGGCCGGTATAGTAGATCACCGCCGTGCCGCTGAAATCGATGTTCGGCACAAAGCAGAGCTCGTTCAAGCCGAGCTGACCGCCGGACGGGTTAACATAATAATTTTCGCTGCCGACACCCGCTCCCGGACTGTCCGAGGAGGCGTAGCCGTAGTAAAGCACGCCCTGCTCAGGCGAGACCTGCAGGCTGCCGATACAACTCAGTCCTACGCCGCCGAGCTTATCGCTCGAGCGGTTTTGAAAGTCGCTTCGCAGTCCGGAGAACGACAGCGCCTCCCCCGCGCTTGCAGACTTGTTGATGGCGTCCGCCACATCTTCCTGCACCGTCACGGTGCAGGAGGCGCTGTAGGAGCCGGCGCTCGCGGTGATGGTGGCAACGCCGGGATAGTGACCGGTGATCCGCCCGTCAATGACCTCCGCCACCGAAATGTTCGTGCTGGACCACACAACACCGGTGCTGGAGTTCACCGCCTTGCCGTAGGTCTGCGCGGCAAGGCTTTTCATTTCACCGACCAGCATGGTAAGGCTCGTCTCGTCCAGCACCACACCGGAGACGGTGACGGTGCAGGTCGCCGCCTTGCCGCCCTCCGAGGCCACCTTGATCGTTGCACTTCCCGGCTTCTTCGCCGTGACGGTGCACTCCCTACCGTTCGCATTCGGTACCAGCTCCACGACACCGGACGATGTCGGATTCTCCACACTCCATGTCAGCTTCTCTGTAGCGTCTGCGGGCGTAACGATCACGGTCAGCGTTGCAGTGTCGTTGACCGCCATCGTCTTTACCTTCTCCGTCTCCGTCGAGCTGAACGAAAGACCCGTAACCGTAACGGTCGGGTCGGGGGTGGGTATAGGTGTAGGTGCAGGGTCTGCCGCGGCAGGGACCACCGCCAGCGAAAGGGTCAGGAGCAGCGATAGAAGAAAAGCACCGGATCGGCGTATCGTATGCAAATTCATAAAATCTCCTTGCTCGTCAATGGTTGATGCGCTCCGCCGCGCGGAAACGAAAGCGTTTGGTGCGGGAGGCGGGCAGGCCGCCCGCCTCCCACGGGGTCAGTTATTCGTCGCGTCCCATTCTTTGGTGATGTCGAAGCGCCACTCAAATGTGCCGTCAGCCTGCTTCACTCTCTTGAGCGTCAGCGTCAGCGCGGTATTGTGTGTCTTTCTGTTCTCTCCGCATAGATTCAAGGGAAAGATGATATTCGCATTCGGATTAGCTATTTCAACCTTAAACTTCACTGCGTGGAGCAGTTTCCCATGATCGCCTTCTACGAGGGATATACTTGTAGAGCCGCTCAAATGAGAATACAGCTTATCATATCCGTCACCTTCTTGGATAGCTGTATGAGTCTTACAGCTATCCAGCGGGATGGTTTTTTGCATATTGGTGATCTCATCTTTCTCGAGGAGGTACAGCGACTTATTGAAAGTCACCTGTAGCGTTCCCGTAACTTTACTTTTATCGTTGTATTTTACATCATATTCAAAGGCACAGTCCTGGACCATCAGCGGCGTCTCATCTACACGGTAGACCGGATACGCCGCGCGGAACGCGCTGGGCGAACCGTTTTTGGCATGACCCACGATCAGCAGCGTATACCATACGCCCTCCTGCATCTGGTCGCTGGTCACCTCCTGCGATACATTCTGCTCAAACAGCTTATCCTGTCCCACCAGAATGACCGTTCCTGTCGGCTGGTTCTGCGCTGTGATGCGCTCCTCTACACTCTTCCTGACAGCGTCCGAAGCATACAGGTCGAAGACGGTGCCCTTGACCGTGTTGCCCTCAATGACATAAGTGCCCATGGCATCTAAAACAGTTTTAACATTAGGATACAGATTGGCTACAGCAGGCGTCCATTCACTATTCACATTGCTGCCTGCAAAAGACTCATTGAACGGAGCGCCCTCTTTGCCGTTTTCGATCAGAATATAGTTCAAAAGCGCGGTTTTATCCGTTTTGACGGTGACCGAAGAGGAGGAACTCAGGTTGGTCGTGATGATCGGGCGCGCCGTCCCCTGTGTCTCGAAGCGGAAGCAATAGACCTCGGAGGCGGAATCCACGGATTCGCCCTGCAGGACCAGATAGACGATGTACTGGGTCTTCGGCTGCAGATCCGAGAGCGCAATGGTGGAGGTCACGCCTGTGTACTGTCCGCTGCCGGAGAAGACACCGGGCGCAGTAAATCCCTTTTTGATCTGCTGGCTGCTCGGCATCGTAGTGGTAACAGCTCCGGTCAGATTCGCCGGCAGAGTCTCCCACTGTTCTATCGTCTGGATTGGATTTCCCTTATATTCCGTATATACCTTGCCGAGGGGTGCCACAACATAGAAGTAGCGTGAATTGGGGCGATCCAGCGTCAGGTCAACAGTTGCACCGGCATCTCCCGCGTCGATCTTGAGATAGGTGAATTTCGGCGGAGTGTTGTCCATAAAGGTATAGCGAACCGAGAAAGCCATCTCTCCCGCGGGCAGGGTGATGTCCATGACATTATCTCGCACGACGCTCCCGTAAAGACCGGAATTCTTCAGGGTACGGGTCACCTCTGTCAGCTTTCCCGCGGTACCCGAAACCGCCGTGACATAAACAGTGATCGGCTGATTCCAGTTAGCACTGTTTCCCTCGCCGTTGATGGAGGTTATTTTGATCCCGTATTCCCGCGCCTTCAGGTCCTTCAACTGGCTCATCTCACCGATCAGATCCTCATTGACATCGCTGTTCGCGGCAATATAGCTCATGGTGACGCCGAGGCGCTTTCCGTCATTGTTGTTGCCGATCTCGCCTTTGTTGCCGACCTTTGTCCACTCGTCAGCACCGTTCTTCTCTCTGTAATACAGCTCAAATTCGATCGAGTCATCACACCAGAAGATCAGATCGGTGTAGATGTCCGCCGTCATGCTGTCGTTCGAGATCGGTGTGGCATCAAAGTTCATGTGGAACTGGACCGTGCCTCCACCGCTCGCCAGCGTGCCGCCGGTCTTCGTCCCCTCCGCCAGGAACACCTGCGCGGAGACGACCGTGAATTCAGGGAGCTGGACGCCCTTTGCGCTGCCCGTCATCATGTTGGTGTTGTTGGAAGTGTCGCCGACATCGCGCACGACAAAGTAATAGGTCGCGCCGCCGGAAAGATTCGTAGCGCTCTTCCCTTTGTTTGCGGCAACGCTCTCGTCGTAATACGGGAAGGTGACGGTCATCTTGCCCGAGCCCTCGGGATCGAGCGTGACCACCGCGTTACGATAGTCGATGTCCCAGTCCGTATCCGAATCATTGGTTCGCACGGTCGCGAGCTTCGCGCTCCCGCCCTCCGACGGGTAGATATACAGCTCGATGTGGCGCGCCAGCATCTCCGCAAAGGCTTTTTTATCCGTCTCGTTGTTCAATTTCTGATAGAGCTCAAGGAAGGGATACAGCGTCCGGTTTGCGCCGGAGAAGGTAACGCCCTGCACCGATTCGGAGAACACAAGGTCGATGTTCGTATCGGGATACGGGATTGGCTTGGCGTCCGTGCCGTCGTTCTTGGTGAACTCCTGCGTCACCGTCGGTCCCACATTGTCTTCGGTGTTGATCTGAAGGGGCGGGACGAGCGGCTCGCTGTAAACATTATAATTGCCGGACTTGTCCTTTGCGACATAATAGAGATCGTATGCGGTCTGCGGCTCCAGACCGCTGATCTTAAAGGTATTCTCCGTCGATGCCTTGCTGGCTGCCTTATTGCCCTTTTTCAGCGCGCCGATGCCGGTCTCGATCTGCATTTTGGCAGCCTCGGTGTTCTTGCCGTCCAGCGTGTCTTGGATATCCGCGCTGTAGAACTGCGTGCCCTTTTTCACCACAGCCCAGTAAATCGTGCCCGGTTCATCGAGCGCGAAGGTCAGCTCCACGCTCTTTGCATCGACACCCGTCACGGTCAGGCGCTGGATTTTCGGCGCGGTATAGTCCGGCGTCTCGACCGTCAGCTTTTTGACGGCGGAGCTCTTGCTTCCGTCGATATCGGTCAGCCACAGATAAAGCTCGTACTTCGTCTGCTCCTTGAGGTGCAGTGTATTCACCGGAGAGATCAGGAAGGGCGAATTCTTCCTCAGATCTGCCGAGCCGTAGCCGAGGTTTCCGCTCACGGCCGCAGCCTTGAAGTCCGCCGCCTTCGGCGCGGTCGCGCCCACGGGCAGCAGCGCGTAGTAGACTCTGCAATCCTTATTTGCCATCACCCGCGACTGCAGCACGATCTTCCCGTCGGTATCCTTCGTCAGGATCGCCGTGGGGTATCCGGTCGCAAACGCCGGCGTCGTATCGTCAGGAGTTGAGAAGGCAATCACCTTTACAGGGCTGCGCATTCCGCGGCTATCCTCGAGCAGCGCGGAAACATAGTAGGAGCCGCCGGAGGTCAGGCCGGAGAGCTTGGCGAGGACCTCGGTATTCGAGGATTCGACCGCAATGCTCCCGCTCTTGATGATCTTGGCGGAGCCAAGCGGCTTAACAAGCTGATCTTCCCGCACCGAGCCGTCTGCCAGCGCGGTGACCGCCCAGTAGAGCGTACCCTTTTTATTGGTGCTGAAGGTGAGCTGCGCGCTCTTGGCGGCGATCTCCCCCGCCTTCGGGTAGCCGGAGAGGATACGCGGGTCGGTGGAGGACTCCGCCGCGGCAGCGGCGTCCATCTCCTCTTCATGGATATTTGCCGTTATGCCGGGCCGCACGGTGATCGTATCCGGCAGCATGGTCACGGTCGAGCCTGCGGTGCCGACATTCAGATGGTCGATATCGCCGGTTCCGGAAACGCTCGTTCCGGTGTCCAGATTCAGGTTCTTGACGCTTGCGCCGGTACTCACGGTCACGCTGCTGCCGACCGCCTTCTCGTCCACCGTCACGATATTGGCGATGCCCTGCGCGATGTCGAGCTTCGACGAGGGCGTGCGGTTCACGAGCTCCTTGATGTTGCCCGCGACCTGCAGCGTCGCGCCCGAGGTGCTGTTGAACTCGATCCGCTTCAGACCGAGCCCGTCCTTGGTCACATCTTCGATATAGGAAGAGGTGCGTACATCGCTTTTCCCGATGTTCGTCAGACCCTCCGCGCGGATAGACAGCGTCTGGTTCGTCATGCTGTCGATCACAAGCTCCTCCGCCGTCACATTGCGCAGGATCACGCTGTTTTCGCCCGCCTGGGCAACGCCGCCGCCGGCAACGACGATGCGCCCCTGAACGGTCACATTTTCCAGCACGACATCTTCCAGACCGACGCCGCCGGCAAGATAGAGATTGCCTGTGACGACCGTATTTTTCAGCGTGACGCCGGGGGCCGTGATCGTCAGGTGTGTGTAGGCGCCGATGTTGCTGTACTCACCGGGTTCCTGGATACGGGTACCGAGGGCGCGGACGAGGAAGGTCGCCATCTGTCCCTGCGTTACAGGATCCAGCGGACCGAAGTTTCCGTCGCCGTATCCCTTGATGATGCCGAGCCTTGCCGCCTGCTGCACAAGGCCGCGGCTCCAGTTCGCCATCTTACGGCTGTCGGCAAAGTCCACGACCTCGCCGCTGGTCCCCTCCAGGCGCAGGTTGCGCGCAAGCAGCACCGCCGCCTGCTCGCGGGTCACCGGAGCGTTCGGCGAAGCCGTGGTGTCCGATGTCCCCTTAAAATATCCCGCCTGACGGGCGATCCTGATGTCCTCCGCGTACCACGCAGACTCCGGCACATCTGTATACGGATTCGGCCCGACCTCCGTGTAGCCGAAGGCGCGGTTGACCATCGCGACAAAATCCGCGCGGGTGAGCTGCTTGTTCCCGTCGACATTCCCCGAGGCGTCGGGACGGATCACGCCCCACTCCACCGCGGTGTCCAGATACGGGTCCATCCAGGTCGCCGCCTCTGTTCTGACCGTCGCAGCGGAAAGCAGCGCGCACAGCAGCGCGAGGAAGCACGCTCCTGCCATCGCGATCCGTGCCGTTGAAAAAATATCCCGTCGTTTGTTTTTGATCATCATAAGCTCGTTACTCCTGCTCTTTCTGTTTCGTGTTTTTCCGCGCCTTCCTCAAAGGGCGGTCCGATCGGCCCGGATCTGCACGCCGAATACGGCGCGGCGGATCATCTTCTCTTCATCGTGGCAAAGCTCTACAAACTTTGCCGCATACAGCGATCTGCCGTTTTTCAGGTCGTTTCTCTTCAGGATACGACCGCGCACGATCAGCGGCTGCTCGGTGATCGGGATCACGATCTCCATGACCTCGCCGACCTCGTGCCCCTGCGGGGCATAAAAGGCGATGCCGCCGCAGCTCAGGTCCACGGACTCGATGGCCTCGCGTCCGCGGCCCTTCTCGTACAGAGGATACAGGAAGCTCTCAAAGCTCACCGGAATGCGCAGATTGCTGCGCACGCCCGCGTCGAGCACCTCGAGCCTTTCCAGCACGAGTTCTTCTCCTCTGCGCTCCACAACGCTGCACTTGAGCATACAGTCGTCCTCGATCCCGAGAAGCTGCACGATCTCAAGCTCTGCGACCTCTCCGGCCCGCCGGTCCGGGACCCGCACGCGCAGGCGCTCCGCCTGCTCCGGTCCGATCAGAAATGCCTTTGCGACCGGACTGCTCCGGCAGTCCAGCAATAGGCACATACGCTCTTCACTCATGCCTGCTCCGTCTCCTTTCGCTCCCCGTCCTCCGCGGCCTGCGTCCGGTCTTCTCCGGACGGGTCAAAGTGCAGAAAATACACATAGATCTCAACGATCGCCTGATAAAGACTCTCGGGGATCTCCTGTCCCAGCTTTAGCTGCGTCAGCATGGTCGCCAGCGAGGTGTCCTCATAGATCGGCACCTCGCAGTCTGCCGCGACCTCTACGATCCGCTCCGCCATATAGCCCATGCCGGAGGCGACGACGACGGGCGCCGCATCGTTCTCTCCGTAGCGGAGCGCAACAGCCTTTTTGCTTTGTCCTTCCCGATCATACCTTGACATTGATGCTGTTCATCCCTTCAAAAATCTTCGGGAACACCTCTGTCAGTGTACCAGGGCGCCCCATCCGCCGGACCGTTACCGTGCCGGTCTGCAATCCGTTGCGGGTCAGGATTTCCCTGATCCCGCTCTCGATGACCTTCGTATGTCCGCTCACTGTCTCGGGATAGGAAACATTCACATCTACGATATCCTCCCTGCTTTGCAGGACGATATCGAAAAGCCCGAGCTGCTGCACATCCATCTTGATCAGGACCCGCGTCGTCTGTTCGCGCGCGCCGCCCTTCTTCCCCTGCTCCTGCTCGGCATCGGGATCGACCCACATCTCGGAGAAGAGCATACGATCCTCCCACCGGAGCGGGAGCAGATAATGGTTGAGCGGCATATAAACGCTCTCGTTGAGCAGCATGGCGCGGACAAGGTCCTGATAGATCGGCTGGAGCTCCGCCCCCTCGCCGCCGCGCATTCCGCGGGCAGCCAGCGCCGTGAGCTGGTCGGCAAAGCGGACCGCGCGGGAGTCGGGGTCGAGCTGATTGCGCTTGAGGATCTCCAGCAGCCCGTTGTCGTCGATCCTGCCCAGCATATCCTTCAGCGTTCCGTAGCTGGTCAGGCGGTGGAACGCGGAGAGCATATTTTCAAGCGACCCGCTCTCATACCGCGCGACATTCAGTGCAAGCATGGTCGTGAGCTCACGGGGCAGTCCCATGTCGTGCGTCTGCTCGATATATTTTGAAATGTACGGAAGGATCTCCTTTTGGAGAATCTGGAGGTTTCCTGCCCTGTCCCCCGCCAGAATGCCGTTGTTGAGCCGCGCGAGCATATCCCTGAGCTTCTCCGCCCAGCCGGACGGTATGGCGTCCGTCATCATGTTCAGGTTGCGCAGAAGATTTTCCTCGATATGCTGCGTGGAGGAGTGATCCAGATAGTGCTTGATGAATTGCAGGATATCCTCCCGCACCGCGTCGGACGCCGCGCTTGCGTAGGCGTTGCGCAGCAGGGCAAACAGCGCTCCGTTCAATCGGCTCCCGGACTTCATCTGCTCGGCGAGAAATTCAAGGAGCTGCTGCCTGTCCATTTGCAGCATGGACAGGATCTGCGACATTTCCTCCGAAACGCCGCCCCTGATGCCGGAGCTGACAACGCCCCCCTCCTTCATCGCAAGAAGGCGCGAGAGGCTCTCTGTCAGGCTCGGCGCTTTCTGCATACGCTCGACAAAGGTCTGGAAATTCGAATCGTAACGGATCTTGCCGTCTCCCTGCAGGTTGCTGTCCTGCCGCTCCGTCCTGCCGTCTCCGCGGCTGACCTTTGTCAGATCCGGACTGTTCTGGATCTGCACCTTTTCCGGCGAGACCGGCACACTGCGGTTGACATTTGATTTATCATAGCCCGGAACAGGGTTGGTCGCTCCTAAAATATCCGGCACGGTAAAGTCCCTCCATAAAAATTTTCAAAAACGCTTATTTTTTCACGACACACTGTCGATAAAAATAATAAAAAGAAAAAAGGGTGGTGCTTTATGAGCAGCAATAATGATATGTTAGATGTTTATATCTACGAGGCAAATGCGTTGCTGGAGCAGCTTGAAACGATCAATCTGGAATCCGAGCGCTCCAATACCTTCTCGCAGGATCAGGTCAATGAGATCTTCCGCATCATGCATACGATCAAGGGTTCCTCTGCCATGATGGAGTTCGACTCCCTCGCCACGGTCTCCCATCGCATCGAGGATCTGTTCTTCCTGATCCGCGAGGGGACGATGGACGCGGTCCCCGCCGCCGACCGTCCCGCGCTGTTTGAGATGATGTTCCAGAGTGTGGACTTTTTCCGCACCGAGCTGGACCGGATCACAAACCAGCAGCCTCTTTCTAATGATATCGACAGTTTTCTGGAAAAAATTAATAGCCTGATCCAAAAAATTAAGGGCGACACAGCGGCGGAGGGCGACGCGTCCGCTGCCGCTCCCGCGGCCGCCGAGGCATCGTCCGACGAGGCCGGAAACGCAGATTTCCCCTATGAGCTGCGCGTCTTTTTCGACGAGGGCTGCGGCATGGAGAATCTGCGCGCATTTATGCTCGTCACCTCCATTCGGGACTTCTGCAGCGAGGCGGACTTCCTCTTTGAGCCGACCGCCGTTGAAAATGATGCCTCCACCGCCGAGCAGATCATCAAGCAGGGTTTCCTCCTGCGCTTCCGCAACAAGGCGGACCGCGAGCAGGCGATCCCCGCCGTGCGCTCGTCCGGCTCGGTGAATTCCTATCAGCCCCACGACTATGCCCCGCCGGCGCGTCCTGCGGAGCCCGCTGCACAGGAATCTTCCTCCGCTGCACCTTCTGCGGCGGCTGCGGAGAAGGCTCCCGCCGCTCCCGCGGTTTCCGCTGCGCCCGCTCCGTCCGGCAGCGATGCTCCCTCTCCCGCAGCCACGCAGCATCAGAAGGAGAGTCTGATCAGCGTCAACCTGAGCAAGCTCGACCAACTCTCCGCGCTCGTCGGCGAGATCGTCATTACCGAGGCGATGGTCACCGCGTCGCCCGATCTCAAGGGTCTGGGCAATCTGGATTCGTTCGCCAAGTCCGCCCGCCAGCTCCGCAAGCTGACCGACGAGCTGCAAGATGTTTCCATGTCCCTGCGCATGATCCCCATTTCCAACACCTTCCAGAAAATGAACCGCATCGTCCGCGACATGAGCAAGAAGCTCAACAAGAAGGCGACGCTGACGCTGATCGGCGCGGACACCGAGGTCGACAAGACCATCGTGGACAGCATCGGCGATCCCATCATGCACATGATCCGCAACTCCATGGACCACGGCATTGAGGAGACCGAGGAGGAGCGCATCGCCGCGGGCAAGGATCCCGTCGGTGAGATCACGCTCTCCGCGCAGGACACCGGAAGCGAGGTCATCATCACGATCCAGGACGACGGGCGCGGCGTGAACGACGAGGCGGTTTTGAAAAAGGCGATCAAGAACGGGCTCGCGAACCCCGATCTGGAATACTCGCACAAGGAGATCCTCAACTTCCTCCTCATGCCCGGGTTTTCCACCAACACGCAGGTCACCGAATACTCCGGCCGCGGCGTCGGCATGGACGTGGTCAAGCGCAGCGTCGAAGATCTCGGCGGCTCGGTCAGCATTTCCAGCGAAGAGGGGCGCGGCATGACCACCGTGATGCGCATTCCCCTGACCATGGCCATTATGGACGGTATGGAGGTCTCTGTCGGCGACTCGCTCTTCACGATCCCCATCAACAATATCCTCCAGAGCCTGAAGGTCTCCGCCTCGGATATCCTGCACGATTCCGTCAACGGCGAGATGATCAAGATCAGAGAGCGCTACTATCCCATCATTCGCGCCAAGAATCACTACTGCCTGCCCGACGGTGTCGATAACATCGAGGACGGCATTCTGATGTGGCTCGAGGCCGGTAATTGCAGCTACGCGCTTCTGGTGGATAAGCTTCTGGGCGAGCAGCAGATCGTGGTCAAGCCCCTGCCGAATTACATCAAAAATTACGACATTAAAAACTACGGCATTTCCGGCTGCAGCATCTTGGGCGACGGCAATATCAGCATTATTCTTGATGTTGGCAACCTTTATGCCTCTGTCAATCATTGAAAACTGGAGGAGCAGAATTCATGAGTGTAGATAACATTGCCGTCACGGAGCTCGATGCCGAGGCGCAGCAGGAGGTTTCCCGCGCGGTCGACGCCGGCCACAACTATCTCATTTTCCTCATCGACGATCTCAAGCTCGGCGTCGACGCGGACTATGTTGTGGAGATCCTGACCAATCAGATCATCACCTATCTTCCGATGGTCCCCAATTATGTGTGCGGCATCTTTAATATGCGCGGTCAGATCATTCCGGTGATGGATCTTCGCACGCGAATGGGCAAGCCCCCCCTTGAGGGCGACAGCCCCCTTGTCGTTTTGAGCTATGAAAACTCTCAGCTCGGTATTTTTGTCGATGCCGTTGACCAGATGATCGAGATCCCCACCGATGTACTCCACCCCGTGCCCGCACAGAAGGCGCAGATCCTCGTCTCGGAGATGTGTACGATCCCCGATGGTTCCGGCACGATGCTGATTTTGGATTGCGAGCAGCTGTTCAGTCATGAGTAACGAAGCACAGGGCCGCGCAACCTTTGCGCCTATGACGATCTCACACACGGATTTCCAGCGTCTGGTCGGATTCATGCAGAATAACTACGGGATCGACCTTTCCAAAAAGCAGCAGCTCATCACCGGCCGCCTCTCCCCTGTTCTGCGTCAGCGCGGATATACGAATTTTTCCGCCTTCATCGACCATCTCCTTCGCTATAAGAATGATGACGATGTCACGCTGGTCCTCAACAAGCTGACGACGAACTATACCTTCTTCATGCGCGAGAAGGATCATCTGGACTATTTCCATAATACGATCATTCCCGCGATCGTTCAGAAGCACCAGAAGGATAAGACGCTCGCGATCTGGAGCGCCGGCTGCTCCAGCGGCGAGGAGCCGTACAATCTTTCCATGTATCTCTTCGACTATCTGGGTGCCAAGGCAAGCGAGTGGGACACGAGGATCTTAGCCACGGATATTTCCGCGCAGGCGCTCGCCACCGCGCAGAAGGGCATTTACGACCTCTCGGGCTCCGCCATGCCCGCCGAGTGGAAAAAGCGCTATTTCACAGTAAATGCGGACGGCTCCTATACCGTGAAGCCGCAGATCCGCAACAATGTCATCTTCCAGACTTTCAATCTGATGGACCCCATCAAGTTCCGCCGCAAGTTTGATGTCATCTTCTGTCGAAATGTTATGATCTATTTCGATCAGCCGACAAAAGACGCGCTGGTCAAGCGCTTTTATGACGCGACGGTCCCCGGCGGCTATCTGCTGATCAGCTATTCCGAAAATCTCAGTCCCAACGCACCCTATCGGCGGATCGCACCGGCGACCTTCCAGAAATAATTACAAAGAGGCAGATTTCTATTATGGCAGAGACACGCAAAATACGGGTACTTGTTGTTGATGATTCGATGGTTGCCCGTAAAATGATCATTGAAGGACTCTCCGTACACCCCCGCATCGAAGTGGCGGGGTACGCCATCAACACGCTGGACGCCAAGAATAAAATTGCCGCCCTCTCCCCCGATGTTATTACAATGGACGTGGAAATGCCGGGTCAAAGCGGTATTGAGTTCCTCAAGAGCTATATCCCGACACACCCCATTCCGGTCATACTCGTCTCGTCCCTGAACCTCAAGGTCTTTGACGCGCTGCAGGCGGGCGCGGTGGACTTTGTCCGCAAGCCCGATTCGCCCGAGAGCCGCGCCGCCTTCATCACGGCGCTGACACAGAAGGTGCTGACGGCCTCGACCGCCAAGGTCAGGACCGCGCCGACAGCGACCGCCGCCACGGGAAATCTGAAGGTCACCGAGCTCGGCGCCTCTACGGTTCTTGACCGCATGGTGATCGGTCTCGGTGCCTCCACCGGCGGCACAGAGGCAACGCTGGAGGTCATGAAACGCCTTCCGGCGGATATCCCCGCCATGGTGATCGTGCAGCACATGCCCCGCGGCTTCACCGCCATGTACGCCGAGCGTCTGAACCGGCTTTGCCGCATGGAGGTCCGCGAGGCGAAAAACGGAGATGAGCTCCATCGCGGTCTCGCGCTGGTGGCTCCCGCCGACTTACAGGCCAGAGTGGTTCGGATCGGCAACAAGTATACGATCTCCTGCGCTCCCGGCGAGAAGGTCTCCGGTCACCGTCCCTCGGTAGACGCGCTGTTCCAGTCGATGTCCGAGGTGGTGCGGGATAAGATGGTCGGCATCATTCTCACGGGAATGGGGCAGGACGGCGCTGCCGGTCTGCTTGCCATGCGCAACAAGGGCGCGTACACCATCGGACAGGATAAGGAGTCCAGCGTGGTCTACGGTATGCCGATGGTCGCCAAGGAGATCGGCGCTGTCTGCGTCCAGGCCTCCTGCGACAATGTCGCCAATGTACTTCTTCGTCATTTGAAGTCGCTCGGATAAACCCCGACGCTCTTTCGGTCTCTGCCCTTCGGTCGATGCCGAATGAGATAAATCTGAAACAGGAAGTGACCTTTATGAACAAGCAGGAGCTGATCCGCAGGATCGCAGACGATTCCGAGGTCTCCCGCCGTGATGCCGCCGTCATGCTCGACAGCACGCTGGAGGCGATCATGAGCACCGTCGCCGATGGGGACTCCGTTCAGCTTCTCGGCTTCGGCACCTTTGAAGCGAGAACGCGCAAGGCGCGCACGGCGCGCAATCCGCAGACAGGCGAAGAGGTCCAGGTCCCCGAGACAACGGTTCCCGTCTTCCGTCCCGGCGTTATCTTCAAGGAAAGAGTCGATTCGTAAGCGACGCGGCTCGTATGGCTTTGTCGGCCCACTAAATTATGCAAAGGATGTGAACTCTTGTGCTGACATCTTCCAACTCTATTTCTTCTATCACGGCACCAAAGGTGCTCCCGGCTCATACCGTTCGAAGCGCCGCGACGAATCAAATCGCGCAGCGGTATGACAGCGTGAGCATTTCCGGCTGCAGCGGCAGTAAGGACCCCTCTTTCATGGGAATGGTGAGTCGTATCGCACAGGAAGTGCGTACATCGACCACAACTGCCGACATTCGTCAGCTTCGTCAGGCGGTCCAGTCCGGCAGCTATGCGCCGGATCCCTGTGAGATCGCGCGCAAGATGCTGTTCTTAGGGGAGGCATAAGGCATGTCCGATCGATATTCCGCGTATCTGGAGCTGCTCGATCGCATCACAGCGGAGCTGCGCTCCCTCTCCGAGCTGGGCGGCGAAAAGGCCGCCGCCGTACACAGCAACGATCTTATGGCGCTCGATAAGGTGATGCGGCAGGAGCAGGCGCTTTCCCTCTCCTTCCGCGGTCTGGAGCAGAAAAAGGACACCTTGCTCCATGAGCTGGGGCTGGAGACCGTCCCCCTCTCCGCGCTCCCCGACCATTTTCCGCCGGATCTGCGTATGCAGGCCGGAAAATGCGTTGAGGCGTTGCAGGAGCAGTATAAGGTCTACAAAGCCACGGCGGAGGTCGCGCGCAACACGCTTGAGTGCAACCTTCACGAGATCGAAAAGCTGCTTGATGCACAGGACGCGCTTTCCGCTGCCGGTCCCGGCTATGCGCCGCCCGCCGCGGAGGTCCCCCCCGCTATGAAATCCGACTTCATGGCCTAAGCGATTTTAAGGAGTAAATTATGGGAACGATTGGTACTTTCGGTTCGTTTACGCAGGCGCGTCTTGCGATCTATGCCTCGCAGATGGGTCTGAGCGTGACGGGAAACAACATCGCCAACATCAACACCACGGGCTATACCCGCCAGAAGCTCGATCAGGAAAGCTTCCGTACCGGCGGCGCGGACCGTTATCACTCTGTCTACAGCATTCGTGTAGGCAACGGCGTGCTGACCACCGGTGTGTCTCAGCTTCGCGATCCGTATCTGGATATCCGCTACCGCAGCGAGAATTCCAGCGTCGGCGCGATGGACGCCAAGCTCGGCGGTCTGGAAAGCATTCAGGCTGTCCTTGACGAAGTGGGTGACGGAGACGAGGCCTTCGGCATCATTGAGGCGCAGCTCAGCGACCTCTACAACGCCCTGCAGCAGCTCAACAATCAGACCGGTCAGTCCGAGTATGACATTCAGGTCCGCTCCTCTGCCGAGGCTCTTGCCAAGCAGCTCAACTCCTATGCGTCCAAGCTGGAGGAGGTCTACAACAACGCGGTCACCGCTTACCGGCAGGATCTTGAAGAGGTCAATGGTATTCTCACCAGCATTCGCGATCTGAACGCCGCCATTCGCAAGAATGAGATCCACGGCGACAGCGCGCTGGAGATGAAGGACGAGCGCAATTTGCTGATCGACAAGCTCTCCGAGTACATGAAGATCGATGTCACCTACGAAAAGGAGAACATCGGCGCGGGCATTCAGGTCGATAAGCTCATCATCAAGCTGGGCAACGCCAATCCCGACAGCAAGATCACCACGGATTCCTCCACGCTGATCGATGGCATCTATGCCACGCAGTTTGAAGTACCGGAGTTCCTGCCGGTCAAAAATGACCAATATGATGAAACCTATACCATTGACCCCGCTGACCCTGATAACCTCAAAGGTTTCAAATATCTCAAAAAAGACCCTGTGACCGGAGCCACCAGCGGCACCAATGATCCTTTTGAGGCAATGTGGGACAACACCGCTGTTAAGGATAACTCCAACAGCAATTTCACACTGACCCTCTCCAAGCTGACCTCAGCCAAGGGTCTTGTGAAGGAAGGCTCCGAGAAGACTCTGCTCCACGACAACGACCTGTACGGCGCGCTGCAGTCCGAGCGCGAGCTGCTGACCGAACGCGGTGAGTTCGCCTCTCAGGACACGCTCAAAGATGTGGACCCGCAGGCTGCCACCAAGCGCGGCATTCCCTACTATCAGTGTGCGCTCGATCTACTTGCCAATAAGCTCGCCAACTCTTTCAACAACGCCAATCAGGGCTATATCTACAACGAAAATGGCGAGTATCTGAATTTGACAGACAATGGCGATGGTACCTATACGGTGAATGGCATCATTGATGTCACTTACAATGACGGTGCCAACACAAAAACCGTCCCCCTCACTAAGGACATGACTTGGGATACTCTCGACCCCGAGGTAAAGGCTGCCATGCAGGCTGATGCTCCCGCCGGTGTAACCTACACCTCTATCGAGGAATATGTGCAGAATAAAGGCGGCATCAAGCTGGGCACTCCCCTGTTCAGCAACGGTGACGGAGACAAGACGGAGCAGATCAGCGCGAAGAACATCTCTATCTCCGCCTCCTGGTCCAGCGGCCCGCAGATCGTCCGCTCGTTCAAGCTGCCCACCGGTCAGGACCACATTCCTTCGACCGACGGCGACAACATCGTGTCCAACATCATCACTCTGTTCACGGACAAGAAGGACTATCTCCCCACTGAGCTTGATGACGATGCGCAGGATAAGGTGATGTTCACCGGCACCTTCCAGGAGATGTGGGTCAACATCGGCAGCGTTCTGGGCAACGATATGAAAACCACCAACACACTGCTGAACACCTATCAGTCCTATTCCGTCAATCTGGATACGAGCCGCATGGGTGTCTCGAGTGTGGATCTGAATGATGAGGCGATGAACCTCATGCAGTATTCTCAGTCTTATAATGCTGCCTGCCGCCTGATGACCACCATCGATTCCGTGCTTGACAAGCTCATCAACGGCACCGGTACAACGCTTTGATAAGGAGGGAGTGCAACTATGATCCGGTCTACCACCAACGGTACGCTCAATACCTATCGCTACAATTTACAGCGCTCTTTCTTTACGCTGAATCAATCAATTAACACGGTGCAGACTCAGCGTAAATTCAATTCCTTTGCCGAGGATCCGGCAGCGGCCGCGCGTGCTTTCCAGCTTCGCCGCTCCTACCTTCGCACGGAGAGTCAAGTGACTGTGGGCGAGTCCGTCGTCAAGAAATATGACATGGCCTGGAGCACGCTGGACTCCGTCCTCAACAGCCTCAACCAGACGCTGGAGGGCAGCGCATACGGTGCCATCGTCAAGGCGGAAAGCGACACCAGCGGCGCGGGCCGCAACGCGCTGGGGCAGTCCCTGGGGCAGATGGCGGAAAACATCGTTCAGGCGATGAACGGACGCTACGGCGATAACTATGTTTTCTCCGGTGCGGACGGTCTGAATATCCCCTTCACCTGGGAAACACAGGCCGACGGCACCAAGGCGCTCTGCTATCGCGGCATTTCGGTTGACAGCACCGATCCCGATGATGTCGCCGCGCTCGATTATATGGCAAATTCCGAGACCAAGTATGAGGATCTCGGGCTTGGTCTGGAGGTGGACGCGCAGGGCAGCGTCATGGACTCCAGCGCGATCAATACCGCCTTGCAGGGCATCAGCTTCCTCGGCTATGGCGTAGATGCGGACGGCGACCCGAAGAACATTGCCTCCATCATGAGCCGTATGTCGCAGATCCTTGAAAACTGTGATGCGGATTCCGGTGCGTTTGCCGCCGGAGAGGAAGATGAATTCTATCGTCTGGCGGGGAAATTTGAGACGGCAGCGTCCACGCTGTCCGATAAGCATGTGGAGCTTGATGCCACAACAGGATTCATCAAGAGCAACCAGACGCAGTTGGAGAGTCTTTCCTACACGCTCAATGAGCAGATCGTCTCGCTGGAAAATGTTGATATGGCCGATGCGATCACCTCCCTCTCCTGGGCGCAGTATTGCTACAACGCCGCACTGCAGTCCGGCAACAGCATTCTCTCGCAAAGCCTTATGGATTATCTGCATAGCTGATCGATCAATGACGAAAGGAGAATCTTTTTGCTATGGCTTCTTTAATTGAGATCACGAGCGTTCCCATTGAGATCGAAATGAAGGTCTCGCACGCGAAGCTGGAATACACGCGCGCGACCGCTGACCTGGAGATCTCGCGTCAAAACGGCGGTCTGAGCATCAAAAGCAGACCCATTCACCTGAACATCGATACCTTCGAATCGCGCAATTCCGTACACCCGTCTGTCAGCAGCACCGTCTTACAGAGCGCAGAGAGCGGAAAGCAGGCCGCCTATGCCGCTACTGCCGCCTACGCCCAGCAGGGACAACTCCTTTTGCAGGCAAAGGTCGATCCGCAGGTCGCGGCACAGTTTTCCTACAACCCCGACCCCAATCGGGTGCCGACAAATATCGGGATCGATTTTATCCCCTCTGTCGGTCCTGACATCGAATGGGACCCCGCTGTGATGAACATTCGCTTTGAAATGGATAAACTCAATTTCGACTGGCGCATGAATCAGGGGCAGTTCGAATTTATCCCCGGCGACATCGAGATCTCCGTCAAGCAGCGGCCGGAGGTCATCATCAAGTACATCGGCGGCCCGCTCTATGTTCCGCCGTCCTCCGATCCGGACTATGAGCCGATCGATGTGAAGGCGTAACGGGAGGTTCTGTCTTGATCTACAAAACTCAGTATTTCGGCGAGATCGACTGTGACGAGTCCGAGCTCTTCCGCTTCCCTGCCGGACTGCCCGGATTTGAGAGCGAAACCGCCTTCCTCCTGATCCCCTTTGCCGAGAGTGGTGGAACCATGTTCAGCCTGCAAAGTGCTGTCACCTCCTCCCTTTCGTTCCTCGTGATGGATCCCTTCGATCTGCTGCCGGACTATGCGCCGGAGCTGACTGCCGCCGACCTGCAAAGCCTCGGCACGAAGGAGCAGGGCGAGCTCTCCTTCTGCGTGCTCTGCGCCTGCAAGGATCCGATCGCGGAAAGCACAGTGAATCTGAGATGTCCGATCGCGCTTCACCTCGACGCGAAGCTCGGAAAGCAGATCATCATGGATACGGAGCGCTACGGTATGCATCATCGACTCGCTGAGTTCAGCCATCGGGAGGAGCACGATCCATGCTGATCCTACAACGCAAGGCCGGTCAGGCCGTTCATATCGGCGATGATGTCGTCGTCTCCGTCGTTTCGATCGACAGCAGCCGTGTGCGCCTGTCGATCGAAGCACCGAACCATATTTCCATTCTGCGCAGCGAGCTGGTCGAGGCAAAGCAAACCAACCGCGAATCCATTGCCGAGCCTGCCGCAGCATCGGCGCTGCTGTCGCTTCTGGAGCCAAAACAGGAGCCTTCCCCCGCCGACTCGTCCGATAAACCACCCCCCAAGCAATGAAAAGGAGGTCCTTCCTATGGATATGATGAATTCCATCGCGGCTACCGCCATGGACATGAGCGCCGCCCGCTTCGCCGTGGACTACTCCATGTCCGTCACCAAGAAAGTAATGGATACCCAGGAGCTGGCCGGTCAGGAGCTGCTGAATATGCTCTCCGCTGCCGCTCCCGCCAAGGGGCAGTATATCGACACTTACGCCTGATCCCCTAAAAATTGATTGAAAAAGGAGCAGAACTCATGGCCGGAATTTGCCCCCACTGCGGCGCTTCGAATCCCGATGATCTTCCCTTCTGCAATAGCTGCGGAGAGCCGATCCAAGCGGATCTGCGGCTCATCATGGATATGAAGAACGCCGCCAACCGTCAGCCGCAAAAGACCACCGCCGCCCGTCGCGGGGACGATGACGATTTTCAGATAGACAACGGCGAGGAAGCCGATGAGAAAAGCTTCCCCGTCCTTCCGGTTGTCTTGACGCTGGCGGCTGCTGCGGCATTGCTGTGGTTCATCTTTTTCCGCTAACGCTATGTCCAAAATCAGCCGGACCCGTCGGGTCCGGCTTCCATCGTTTGCATCTTTCCTGTTATCCTGTTTGCGCAGCACCTTTTCACGGTGAGCACAAAAATAAAAGAGATTAGATTCGATTCGGGAGGAGTGATACCATGGTCAATCAGGTATCTTTAACAAAGCTCTGCGGTAAGATCATCGGCGGCGTCATTTTCGCCTTCGCGCTGCTGTATATCCCCGGCCGCAAGTTCGGCTTCATGGCGCTTCTGATGGCGCTGGGCATCGCGCTGATCCTGCTGAGCCAGGTGGTGGTGCGGGCACACAATGTCAAGATGGTGGCGCGCTGTCTGTTCGCCGGAGCCAGCGTCACCATTTTGGTGACGCAGTGCGTCTCCGGACACTATGAGCCGGCGGTGCCGCTTTACATCTGCCTCGGCACCCTGTCGGCGCTGTACTTTGACCCCGGGCTGGTGAAATTCAGCTTCTTCTCCGGAGCGTTCTTCTTCGTGATCGAATGCGGCTATCTGTGCTGGCAGGCCGGAGGGCTCATCGCGGACAGCATGGTCCTTATCGAGCTGGTGGCCGCCGTATTTCTGGCCTATTTCATGGTCGTCTCGACCGTGCGGACCGGCTGCCGCTATTTCGACGAGTCCAGCGCCAAGCAGAGCCAGACCGAGGCGCTGCTGACCGAGCTGGACGGCAAAAATCTTCAGACGGCGGCGGTGCTGGACAAGCAGCAGCAGCTTCTGTCCGACATCGAACAGGTCGCCGACCGCGTGTCTGCCGAGGCGCAGAGCCTGTCCAACCAGTCCGGCTCTCTGGCCTCCGGTGCCACGGAGCAGGCCGGTTCCATGGAGCAGTTGACCACCTCTGTCAACGAGATCTGTCGCCAGATCCGCGACACTGCCGACTACGCGCAGCAGGTTCGCGCCGATTCGGACACCATGTATCTCAATGTGAACACCGGCGCGGAGCACATGGACAATCTTCTGGAAGCGATCCACGAGATCGAGACGCGAATGCAGGCCATCGAGACCATCATCAAGTCCATTGACGACATCGCCTTCCAGACCAATATCCTCGCGCTGAACGCCGCCGTGGAGTCCGCCCGCGCTGGCGCGGCGGGCAAGGGCTTCGCTGTGGTGGCGGACGAGGTTCGCCGTCTGGCGGGCAACAGCGCGCAGGCTGCCAACGACACCATTCAGGTCCTCAACGACTGCCGCGACGCGGTGAAGCGCGGCGTGACTACCGCCGACGAGACCTCCGAGGCGTTGGGGCGCATCAAGGAAAGCGTCACCGCCGTGCGGGAGCAGGCGTTCCGCATCTCCGATATGTCTGCCGCGCAGTTGGCTCAATTCAACGATGTCAATCAGGAGCTGAGCCGCGTGTCCGATGTGGTGCAATCCACGGCCGCCGCCGCGCAGGAGAGCTCCGCCACGGTGCACGAGCTGACGGAGCAGGTCACCTACCTGCGCAGTCTCAGCGAAAACTAAAGCAAAGCCCTCTCCTTTCGGAGAGGGCTTTTTCCGCGCTTATGCGTGAAAAAAGAACGGGCTTTCGCCCGTTCTTTTTCCTTTTCCGATAGAGAGGTCTGCGTCCTTACTGGAGGAGCTGCAGCACGCCCTGAGGAACAGCATTCGCCTGCGCGAGCATCGCCTGCGCGGACTGAATGAGAATGTTGTTCTTCGTGTAGGCCATCATCTCGTCGGCAACATCGGTGTCGCGGATGGTGGACTCGGCGTCCTGAATGTTCTCGGTCATGACGCTCAGGTTATTCTGGGTGTGCTCGAGGCGGTTCTGGATCGCGCCGAGGTCACCTCTGGTGGAGGAGACGGAGTTGATGGCAGCCTTGATCTTATCGACCGCAGTGGCAGCGCCGTCCTGCGTGGAGATGTCCACGCCGCCAATGCCCAGAGAAGTAACATGCATATCGCCGATCTTCACAGCCATCTGGTTGAACTCGTCCGCGGTGTCGCCGATCTGCAGGGTCAGACCCTTGTCGCCCTTGGCAAAGGTCATATCGCCCTTGTAGACAATGCTGTCTGCATCGATGCCGGCAGCGGTGTTGGCGGCAGTAGCAACCTCAAACTTTTCACCGGTAACGCGGCTCACCTCTGCCGCCACCTTTGCGGCATCATTAGCAGCCACATAACCGGCATCGGCAGCCATCTTAATCAAGTGAACATCGTCAGATACAGACTCGAGCGTCTTCGCGTCCACATTGCTGTCCACCAGCATGAACTTGTGACCGTTGATCTCAAAGGTCGCCTTAGCCATGTTCTCCTCAGTGGCAGGCTTGTTGTCGGTAGTCTTGTCCAGCGCAACTACCTTGCTCAAATCCAGGATCTGCATGGAGTCCATACCCTTGACCGGATTGGCAGCAATCGCACCAGCCGTCGAGCTGGCAGAGAAAGCAGAGTTGCCGGAATCACTGATACCCAGAGCGGTAATCTTAGCACCGTCAGCGCCAGCCACCTTGCTGGTAAACTGAATGGCATCGCTGACATTGGTAATCTCAAACGCGGAGGACAGAGCGCTGTCCTTCTTCAGCTCAGCAATAACAGCATTTGCAAGCTCCTTAGCCGTAGGCTTTTTGTTGGTGATATCGGCAATCGTATACTCTGTACCATCGTCCGAAGCAAACACCGTGTCAGAGCTCGCCTTGAAATTGACAGTTTTGGACTTTTCCACACCATTTTCTTCCCAAGCTACAGTGTAAGAAAATGTCTGGCTTGCTGCCATAGCATTGCTAGCAGCAGTAAATGCACCGCTCTTCGTGGAAGCTGTGACCACCTTGCTGGCGTTGAAGGAGATATTGCCGTCGATGTTCCCCTTGCCCGCGAGGGAGCCGTCCATCAGCTTGATGCCGTTGAAGTTGGCGCTGTCCGCGATACGGTCGATTTCGGTGCAGAGCGCGGTGACTTCCTTCTGCAGGTTCGCGCGGTCGACCTCGTTATCATAGGTGCCGTTGGCAGACTGAGTCGCCAGATAGCTCATACGGTTGAGCATATCCTGGACTTCCTGCATCGCACCCTCAGCGGTCTTGACGAGGCTGATGCCGTCCTTCACGTTCTTGCTCGCGGCGCTCAGGCCGGAGATCTGGGCACGCATCTTCTCGGAGATGGCGAGACCGGCAGCGTCGTCACCGGCGCGGTTGATCTTGTAGCCGGAGGAGAGCTTCTCGAGGTTCTTGCTCAGAGCAGAGGTGTTGTTGTTGTAGTTACGGTAGGCATTCATTGCCATAATATTGTGCTGAATTCTCATTACTATTGCATCCTTTCAATAATAAAATAGTGCGGGGGTAAATGGTTTACGCGCCGCAACATCCTGCCTTGGCGCGTTTGTTCACGCTCGGAGCCGGACGCCGTGGCCTTTGGCGACCTTCCCTTCCCGTGAACGGGTGTATTCCCGCCGGTCCTCGTGGGGCCAGAAGAAACCGATCTTGCTTGCCGGAGCGGCAAAGCCGCGCCGACGGTGACCTCAAAAAAGCTTTTTCTATGGTTTATATCGGTCGTAATTTGGAAAAAATAAGGGGCAACGGAAAATTTTATGCAAAAATTTTGTGGTTGCGCGTAAGGAGGCGTGTATGGAGCTGAGCTTTTCGCGGCTGTGTCGGGACGAGGCGATGCGCGGGCGCTTGCGTGCGCAGATCGACCGCTGCGCGCTGCGCGGGCAGAGCTGGGAGCTGGCGGCGTGTGCGCTGCCGGAGGGCTGTCGCCCCGCGCGGGTGACGCTGGGGTTTTACCGGCGCGCGGACGGGGCGTATGTGATGTACTGGCGGCCGACGGTGGTCTATCGCGGGGATGGTCGGGGGCTGGGGCTGCTGTTTGCGCAGTGCCTGTGGTCGTTCGAGCGCTACGAGCTGCTGTCGGCGCGGCTGGGGTCGCTGCGCGCGGAGCTCGGCGCGGAGGAGGAATCGCCTCTCCCCTGCCCTGCTGCGTCGATCGGGAGCGGGTCGCTGCGCGCGCGGCTCGGCGCGCGGGTGTTCGGTCAGGCGGCGGCGGTGGAGGCCGCGGCGTATTATCTGGATGGGCATCTTGCCAAGTGCGCACCCGCGCGCCCGCTCTCGCTGATCCTGCACGGGCCGACGGGGGTCGGCAAGTCGGAGCTGGGGCGCGCGGCGGCGGAGCTGCTGACGCAGTCGGACGGCGAAGCGTGGCAATCGGTGTGGACGGAGCTGAACACCTTCACGCACGCGCACTCGGTCTATCGTCTGACAGGCGCACCGCCGGGGTATGTCGGCTACGAGGACGAGCCGGTTTTCGCGGCGGTGCAGCGCAATCCGCGCACGGTGTTTCTCTTCGACGAGCTGGACAAGGCGCACCCGGAGCTGTGGAAGGTGTTCATGTCCGTGCTGGACGAGGGGCGCTGTTCGCTCCATCGCGTTGCGCGGGACGGGCCGCGCGAGCTGGATCTGCGGCGGTGTGTGTTTCTGTTCACGACGAATCTTGATCTCAGCGCTGCCGCGATGCGCACGGTGGGCTTCGCGGCGGAGGCAGACGGCAGCAAAGCAGCCGCCGCACCGGTCGAGCTGGCGCAGCGGCTGTATGATGAAAATGAGGTCGGGCGTCGGGCGCTGATCCGCCATGGCGTCCTGCAAGAAGTCGCGGGACGCTTCACGGGGATCATTGGCTTCCGTCCGCTGGACGATGCAGCGCAGCGGCAGATCGCCGCGCGAAAGGCCGTCTCACTCGGCGAGGAGTACGGACTGCACATCGCACGCGTCACGCCGGAGGCCGCCGCAGCGCTCCTGCCCGCAGAGGCGGGCGTGTCGATCCGCTCCGCGCTGTGTCTGATCGAGGCAAAGCTCGCTCCGCTGTATCAGCGGGCGGCAGCCGGTGCCGCGTCCGCGGCGCTTCAGCTCACATCGATAGACGGCATAGTGATGCTCTCGGACTTCTCCTCCGCGGGCTTTTCCTCCTTCGCGGGCTTCGACGCCGTGGGCTTTGACACAGCGGGCGTCGCCGCGCGCATGGAAAGCTCATGCACCGAATTCTCGTCAGACAAAAAACGGTAGAGATGCAGTCCGTCGGACGAGAGGAAATAGTTCCCCGCGATGATGTTGGTGCCGTGCTTTTCGTCCACACGGTAGATGTCGATGCGCATACAGCTCTGCCCGTTGATCATGACCAGACCGTCGCGGGAGTAGACGCGATACATCTCCATGCTATCGCCGTCCAGCTCCAAAACCGAGGGCGAGATCGCTTTGATCCGATCCACTGCGGAGGAAAAGGTGATCGCCTGCATATTGCCTGCCTGCGCAGCGCTTTTCGGCGGGTAGGTCATTGCGGCAGGGACCTGTTCCAGCGTGACGGTGCAAACGCCCGTCTCCCAGCGAATGCCCATGGCGATCGCCTGCCTCTCTCCGTCCCCCTCGGGCTTGGGAAGGCGATGGACCAGATAGGCGCTCCCGCTCTCCGTAGAAAGGTCGGGCGCTTCCTCGGTCTCCTGCAAGGACTCCTCGGCGTAGAGAAAGCCCATATCCTCCGTTGTGAGGAGCGCCGCGTAAGCGGCGACCACGGAGGCCGCGTTCGTCATACCCTCATAGCGGTATGCGATGAGCGTGACTGCTTCCTCCTCGTCCGCGCTGTCCGTTTCCTCCGGCTCCTCCGGCTCTTCCGCGTCTTCCGCGGAGAACAGGCGGTCCTTTAATAAGAACACCGCAGCCAAAACGATCACAGCGGCCAACGCGATGATCACTTTTTTATTGCCTAATAATCGTTTCACTCGTTTTCTTCTCCTTCAGCCGCTATTCGGCTGCTCTTCACATACAGCGGATCGTCACACTGTCCCGATCCTGCACGACCTGAAGAAAGCCCGCTTCGCTCCCGTTGACCGCGAGATAAACCGGCTGCTCCAGCGTCTCAAAATCCAGACCGGAGTGCTCCAGAAGATCCATCAGATAGTAGGGCTGGCCGTCCTCCTTCGCTTGCAGGGTCAGCGGCTTTTCGTTGAGCAGAATGTGAACGGAGTGAGCGCTCACACGCGGCTCGGCAGGCGTCTCGATCTGCACGGTCGGCTCTTCGATGTGCGCCTCCACCACCTCTTCCGGCTGCTTCGGTTCCGATTCCGGCTCCTGCTCCTGCGCAGGCTCCTCTTCCCGTTCTGCCGTGGGCTGCTTCTCCAGCGTCAGAATCACATCGCCCTGCTTGAGCGGCGTGTCCATCGGACAGTCGAGATTGTTGAGCAAAACGCGGCCGCAGAAGTCTTCCCCGAGGAACTGCCCCAGCGTTTTTTTCGCGTCGGTCCCCTTCTGCGCCGGAACGAAGCGGATCCTGTCTCCGGCATGGACCGGCATATTGATCGCAGCCTCTTCCTCGTTGAGCTGTAGCACCGCCGGTATAGACGGCTCGCCGCGCAGCACGACCAACTGCCCGTCGTAGGTGACGCTCATGCTCTTTCCGGTCCCGCCAAGCATATCGGCGTAGGTGTAGCCATTCATCAGCAGCACATCGCGAAGGCTCAGCGTCCCGCTTCGGAACAGCTTCGCCGGTGCGCCGTTGAGCATGACGACATAGCTGTCGTTCAACAGACCGAGACCAGCGGAGACCGCGATCCCCAGCGGGGTCGTATACTCCGGATTGTCCAGCCTGATCTGCTCCGAAAAGGCACTCTTGGCAAAATTATTGCCGGCGATGGCCACTCGTCTCTGATCCATGCCGAGGCTCTCCGCGACCTTTTCGCGCAGACCGCTCAGCTTGCTTCCGCCGCCCGCCAGAAATACCGCAGACGGCGCAGCGCCGTTCACCGAGACGATCTGCTCGGCGATCGCTTCGGCGAGTTTGGACAAGGGCGCGTCGATCGCAGCGCAAATGTCCTCATAGCTGTAGGTTTGCTCCAGCCCGAGGATATCGATGAAGCTGCTCTCCTCGCCGACCTTCAAGCCGCGCTTGATCTGCTCCGCCGTTTGGAAATCCACAAGGTACGCCTGCATGAGCGCCTCTGTGATCTCATCACCGGCGACCGTCGCCATGGTATAGCCGACAACGCTCCCGTCCTTGCAGATCGCGATATCCGTGGTGCCCGCGCCGATGTCCACGAGTGCCAGATTCAGCATTCGAAGCTCCGACGGGATCGCCGCGTTCATGGCGGCGATCGGCTCGAGCGTCATGCTCGCGACCTGAAGTCCGGCCGAGCGCATCGCGGCGTAAAGGCTCTCCACGACCTCCCCGGGCAGGAAGGTCGCCACGATATCCACCTCCGCCACAGCTCCGCTATGGTCGAGCAGCGCCGTGAGCGGGTAACCGTCCAGCCGATACTGCGAGACGGTGTAGCCGACGAGGAAAAACTGCTGTTTTGTCTCCTCCTGCGCCTGCAGCGCCTGCTCCGCTTCGGAAACCGCGCCGGCCTCCAATCGGCTGATCTGCTCGGCATCGATGCTCTTCCCGCCGGTCAGGGCGAGAGAAAAGCTGCCGCGCTCCGTGCGCAGCGCGCGACCGGCGGCGGCAACGCAGACGCGCTCCAGCCGCACGCCCAGCCGCTCCTCCAATCGGTGTGTGACCGTCTGCGCCAGTCCGGCCACCTGCTGGATATTGTCGATCTGACCGTCGATCATGGCTCGCTTGCTGTGCTCGGCAAGCTCCACATCGAGGACCTTGAGACGGTCCCCCTCCGCGACACCTACGAGCCCCACAACGCAGCGGGTCCCGATATCCAGCGCATAGATCAGATCATTTCCGGCTGCTGCATTCATTCAGCCCACGCTCCTTCTTCGTTATCCCTTGCCGATCGCCTTCATCGCGCCCTGCAAGCCCTCCAGAAGAGATTCCTTCGTAAAGGGCTTGAAGAGAAAGCCCTTCGCGCCCAGCGCAGCGGCCTTATCGATAATGTCGCCATACGCCATAGACGAGACCATAAACACCTGCGCGTCCGGCCACTTTTTCCGCAGCGCATCGCAGGTCTCCAGCCCGTCCATACCAGGCATCACAATATCCATCGTCACAAGATCGGGCATCACCTGTTCATACTGCTCCAGCGCTTCCTCGCCGGTCCTGCAATAAGCTGCGATCTCAAATTCGCTGCCCTCCAGCATTTTTTTCATTTCCGAGTGGATCACGCGTGAATCGTCAACCACCATGAGTTTATAGTGTGCCATTGGTACTCCCCCTTCTTATTGTGCTCTTTGCGAAGTGAGCGTCCAGGAAAAGACCGCCCCTTCGTTGCTGTCGCTTATGAAATCCACCGAATATACTCTGTTTTCATTCTGCATCGCGGCGGCATCGTTATGATGCCTGTAGATCGTCGGCAGAAAGCGGGCGGACTGCCCGGTCAGGTTGTAGAGCTCCGAAACGAATCGTCCGCAGACCATGTTGAAAAATTCCGTTGCGTACTCCTCTACCTCTTCCTGATCGCTCGCCGGTGCCCCGATCATGCCGGCCGCCAGCCGCTCAAAAAGACTCTGCTCGGCCTCGAGCCACATGAGCAGTGTGAATTCACCCCTCGTCTCGGCGTATACGACACCGAGCGGCTGCGTTGAAAAGCGTATCGGTCCGCCCTGTGCTCTTGAGATCTGTATTCCGCTGATCTGCTCTAATATCTCGCAGAGAAGCTGCTCAGCCAACTGGCTGACCCACTCCTGCTCGATCGCTTTTTGCAAGCAGATCACCTCCCCTGCTTAGTAAATACTTTTGATTTCCTCTTCCTTGACATCGTAGACCATGCGGCAGCGATGACAGGGCTCCTTCGCCACCCAGGTGCGATTGTGGATCTTCAATGCGGTGACCGGATAGACATCATCTGCCTCAAACCGGCACTTGGAAAGATCCGGAAGGATCAGCTTCAGGCTCTCGCGCGCGGCAAGCTGCTTCTTTTCCTTCATTCCCAGCATGGACTTGCGCAGCCGCGCCCTTGCGAGCTCCGGCGTACTGCTCTCCTGTCCGCCGATCCGCTCCAGATAGCCAAGATCCTTCTCAAGCCGCTCCATTTCCGCGTGGATCTCCTCCAGCCGGTCCTCCACGGCCTGCATCTCCGTTTGAACATAGGGCAGCACGCCCAGCGTCAGCTCCGTTCTGCGGCCGGACTGCGCGCCGACCATCTTCGCGCGTATGGAGTAGGCCGCTGTCAAAGCACCGCCGATCACGCTGCCGCGGCCGCTCGTCACATTGATCCCCTCGTCGCTGAAGATCTGCGAGGTCATGATGCAGTCCGCATAAACGGTCTTCCCCGCATAAAGCACGCAGTTTTCAAGATATTTCGCGCGGACGCAGCCCTTGCTTCGCAGCAGCGCCCGATGATCTCCGACAACGCCGCGGCTGATGACAAGGTCTCCGCCTGCCTCCACGGTCGCAGCCTCTACAAGACCGTCGATCGTAACAGTGCCGCTTGCCCGCACCTCGAAGCCTTCCCGCACATCTTTATAGATGTGGACATCTCCGTTGAACTCGATGTTGCCCGTCGAATAGTCGACATCGCCGCGGATCTCCAGCACCGGACGGACATGGAAGGAGCCGTTGGCAAATTCCAGATGCCCTTCGCGCGTTGCGACCAAATGCAGCCCATCGTCGCTGATCGCGGTGTTGCTGCCCTTCGGCACCTTCGCCGGTCGGACCGGCTTCGGGCGGACGATCTTTCCGTCCACCTGAACACCCGCCGTTCCCTCCTGCGGAAGTACGATGTCGCAGATGCAGGTGTCCTTCTCGATCTGACGGACATAGTTCATCGAGCGGTAGTCCGCCGTGCCGTCTTCGTTTATCATGACCTCCCGCGTGACCTCGCGGGGGAAGAGCTCCGTCACCTTGCCGTCGGACCCCTCCACCGGCTCCGTGCCCGCCGCAATGGGGATCAGTTCAAAATACGGGTGCTCCTGCAGCAGACGCACGACCTCGTTGGAGTCGATGCCGGTCATCACGCCGGCGTCCTGAAGCGCCTTGCCCAGCGCGCCCGCCTCGAACTGTCCCTCGGGACCAAAGGGCGGAAAGAAGAATACCCACGCCAGCATCTTGTCTCTGGACAGATAGACCTGACAACTGCTGCTCAGCGAGAAATTCTCCTGCTCTTTTCCCTTTTCGATCAGATGGAGACGGCTCTTCGCGTCCTGCTCCAGCTTGACGATCAGACGAACGCGCTCCTGCTCCAGAAGGTGTGCCGCCCGTTCCGGATCGCGTACATTTTTCGCCGGAGCGATCTCAAGCAGCGGCGGCACGGACGAGTTTGTCCACAGCTCCCACAGCTTCAGCGAAGCACCTTTGATCTCCGGCAGATAGATCTTATGCTCAATCGGACGATCGTCCTCGTCCGAGGTATGTTCAAGCTCTGAAGGTTGAGAAGGTACATCTTGTTCGATTTTCTCCGATTCGACCGCATTTTTGCGAAACGGGCTTCCAAAGTGCCATTTCCTGCTCATACGATGTCCTCCCTCCTGTTAAAATAATTTTCTGTGAAAAAGCCAGAAAGCGGTGCAAGCCCGCTTTCTGGCTTTTCAGACACAGCTCCAGAATTGCGGATGGTCCGGTTATTCGGATCGCATCAGTGGAATGTATCGCTCACGCCCCCCTCGGCGGATCAATACTTGTCGAAGTTGCTGGCAGCGCCGGCGGTATAGCCGCTCGTATCCTCGGAGACTTCGGCAGCCGCGGGAAGCTCCGCCACCTCGGTGTAGCCCGACGCGCCGCTGCGCAGCTTGAACTTCAGCATGAGCTCCTTGATCAGTGTCGCCTGGCTGGACAGCTCCTCGCTGGCCGCGGCAGACTCCTCGCTGGTCGCGGAGTTCGTCTGCACGACAGAGGAGATCTGGTCGATGCCCTCGGTGACCTGCGCGATGGCTTCCGCCTCTTCCTCGACGGCCTTGGCAATGCCGCTGATGGACTTCTTCAGCTCCTCCGTGGCGTCGACGGTCCTCTTGAGGGAATCCGAGACCTTCTTCACGATCTCGTTGCCGTCCTCCACCGCGTTGATCGAGCGGTTGATCAGCTCCTTGGTCGCCTTCGCAGCCTCGTCGGACTTGGCAGCAAGGTTGCGCACCTCACCGGCCACGACAGCGAAGCCCTTGCCGGCGCTGCCCGCGCGGGCAGCCTCCACGGCCGCGTTCAGCGCGAGGATATTGGTCTGGAACGCGATATTCTCGATGGTCGCGATGATCTTGCCGATCTCCTGCGAGGAGTTGGAGATATTGTCCATGGCGCTGACCATCTCGTTCATGTTGTGGGCACTTTCGTCAAGCTGGGAGCTGGCATAGCTGGTCCGCTCCATGGCTTCCTCGCTGCCCTTGGCATTCTTCTGCGCGTTGTTGGAAATGTCGGTGATCGTGGCGGAGAGCTCCTCCACCGCGCTCGCCTGCTCGGTTGCGCCCTGCGCCAGCGCCTGCGCGCCGACAGAGACCTGCTCGGAACCGGAGGAGACCTGCTCGGCGCTCATGGTGATCTGCGCGAGCGTATCGCTGAGCTGATAGTTGATCTCGCGGATCGCCTCACGCATGGGGATCAGGCCGCCGACATAAACGCTCTCGTCCTTAAAGCGCAGCGCAAAGTTGCCCTTTGCCATCTCGCCGAGCAGATAGGAGACTTCGCCCACCACGGTTTTCAGGCAGTCCTGACTGTCTCGCAATGCCTGTGCCATCTCGCCCAGCTCGTTCTTGCTGCTGAAGTCCACGGGGATATCGAACTTGCCCTGGCTGAAGCCGACCAGCGCACCGTGGACCTGCGCGGTGGGAACCGTGATGCCCCTGATGATCGTCAGCACGAGTGCGATGACGAAGATCGTGGCGACCACCATGGCGGCGATCACGACAAAGATCGTCGTCAGAACATTCTTTTCGATCCTCGTGCGCTCAGCGTCCATGCCGGAGACAAGATATGCGTCCAGATTCTCCGCAGCCGTTGCCATTTCCGTCAGCATGGGAGTGTCCTGCTCATAAACGATCTTGTTCGCCTGCTCAAGATAGGTCGCGTCGCCGGTGCTCTGGTATCTCTCGTAGAGGGAGATGACATTCTCGGCGATGGCGCGCCACTCGGAATTGACCCTGTCATACTCCTCCAGCAGAGACTTGTCCGTCAACTGATGGGGCCAGGTCTTCGCCATGCTGTCGGTATAAGCCTGCATCGTTTCCAGACTCTCCTTCGCCGCATCGATCAGAGCGGCGTTCGCGGCGCTGTCGGGGATCAGGAGCGCATCGCGGTAATCGCGTCCCGCCATGACCGCATTCAGTCTGGCAAAAAGGATCGATTCATTGGTCTCAACATCTTCATTCAGCAAGAGCTCGTATTCCTCTCGCTGGTTCATCATCATGAACATACAGGCAAGAATGATCGCTACCGCGATCACGATCGTGATCGCATACCCCAGAACGAGGCTTTTCTTGATTTTCATGTTTTTGAGCATGACTGCTCCTCCTTACTTTTGAAACTATCTTCTGCGTTTTTTATATAAAATCGGATCTGTGGTGCTGCCTTACACAACTTCTCCGTATTTTCCCTTCGGAACATCGCCGAATATCCTGCCGTGGCTCATCGTGATCACACGCTTGCGCAGGATACTGACATACTTGTCCGCGTGGGTCGCCATAATGACCGTCGTTCCCTTGCGGTTGATCTCGGTGAGCAGGTGGAAGATATCCCAGATATTATCATCGTCCAGATTCGCCGTGATCTCGTCGAGGACCAGGATCGCCGGACTGTTGATCAGCGCGCGTGCCAGCTCGACGCGGCGGCACTGCCCGATGGACAGCTCGACCGGAAAGCATTTCTCAACGCCGCTCATGCCCACAAGCCCAAGCACCTTTTCCACGCGCCGGTCCAGCGACTCCTTCGACTCACCAAAGCGGCGACCGATGCGCGCGGTCATTTCCAGATTATCCTTCACCGTCATCTTGCGCACAAGCGTCTGCTGCTCCTGCCACACGCGGCCAAACATCAGCCGGACGGACTTCTGGTGGAAAGGACTCAGATTTGCAAGATCTAACTGATCGACCATCACGCTTCCCTGATCCGCCTTGATCTGTCCTGTGATCAGATTCAGCAGCGTCGTCTTGCCGCAGCCGCTCTCTCCGACGATAAACACAAATTCGCCCTGCCTGATGTTGAGGTTGATGTGCTCGACACCTAACACGGTCTCCCGCTTTCGCAGCAGTCGTTTGCGGCCTGTGGGATAGCTCTTCGCTACATTTGTCAGCTTCACTTCCGGCATGATCTTGTTACTTTCTCCTCCTTTCCCGTCTTCGATGATTGTCTTTTTTCCAAAGTACTGATATAATCAATGCAATGATTTTGATGCAACCGGTGATCGTTCATGAAAAAAACCTACGAACCAAATCATAAAAAACGGCGACTGCTTGCCACTTTCCTTCTGGCACTGCTCTGCATCGGCAGCGCGGAGCTGATCGCCTGCTCCATTTTTGCTCCCGAAACCTTTGCGCGCATCACCGCGCCGGTCCGCTCCGCCGCCGATGCCGTGGTCGATACGGGGCGCTCTGTCGCTTCCGACCTCGCGCTCTGGTACGCCGATTTGACGGCACCCGACGAGGAGCCCGCGCAGGAAGTCGACGAGCCGACGCTCAAAAACACCTCACCGATCCTGGACCCCGTCATCACTGAGCTCATCAGCGATGGGGATACGGACATTCTGACCGGCGGCACCGTCAATGTCGTCTACTACGCTCAGGGAGACGACGCGTGGGCGGAGCAGCCTTACGGCAGCGACCGCATCGGTCGCTACGGCTGCGGCCCCGTGGCGCTTGCCATGGCCATCAGCAGCATGACGGACGAAACGATCGATCCGGTCCAGGCCGCGCAGGAAGCGGTCGCCGCGGGATACTGGGCGAAGGGACATGGCTCGTACCTGTCCATCGTGACCGGCCTTGCGAAAAAGCACGGGCTTCACGCCGAAGCGGTCGAGAGCAAGACCGTGGATTCGGTGCAGGACGCGCTCCTTTCCGGCAAGCTCCTTGTGGCGCTCATGGGGCCGGGGCATTTTACCAACGGCGGGCATTTTATCCTCATTCGCGGCATCACGCTTCAGGGAACGCTGCTCGTAGCCGACCCCAACAGCATCGACCGGAGCTTGCAGGAATGGGACCCGCAGTTGATTTTGGACGAGCTGTCCCACAGCACCGCGCACGGCGCGCCGCTGTGGGCGCTGAGCAGCGAACCTTAAACCCGCCGCTTTCCCGATGAAGCATTGGCTCGGTAAACGAGCCAATGCTTTTTATTTTCGATAGACCGACTGCTCTCTTGCGATCTTCAGGTTCAGGCTCTCGTCCAGCGTCAGCACCCGCTTGAGCAGCAGATCGTTGCTGCGAAGCTGCGCGGCGAGCGGCTTTTCGATCTCCGCGCCGGCCTCCGCCCCGTTCAAAAGCTCCGTCAGACGCTCCGCGTCCTGCGGGCTCATACCGTCTCTCAATGCACTGAGCGCCTGCCTTGCCTGCTCTGCCTTGTGGATCGGCTCGCCGCGCATGGCGATCAGCATTCGCGCAGTCACCTGATCGTTTCGGTCCAGCGCTTCGGCAAGCTGCCTGGAAAGGTCTTCCACCTCCGAGAGCAGCACATAGAGACGCTTTGCCATCATCTGCGCCTTGCGCAGCATCATTTCCTCCATCTCTCAGCCCAGCTTTTCCGCCTCTGCGCTCTTGTCCGCCTGAGAGAAGGCATCGCGCAGCTCCATGGAGAGCTTCTTGATATGCGTGATCACTTCGGCGTTTCTTCCGATCTTTGCGCGGTTGAGCTCGTAGGTGAAATATTCATACATCTGCGCCAGCTCTCTGCTGATCGGATACTGCCGGTCCAGTATCCCGTCAAGATACCGGACAATGTCGATCCCGCGCTGAACAGACGCTTCAAAGACCGCGTAATTTTCTTTGTTCAGGGCCAGCTCCGCCTGCGTCAGTCGTTTTACCAGTTCATCATAAAGGAGCAGCAGAAGTTCCCCCTGCGTCATGGTGCTGATGCTTTGCTCCTTGTAGTGCTGGTAACCTCTTGTATCCATGATCTGAGGATCACCCGCTTTCTGTTTTTATCAGTAGCCTCCGGTCAGGCCGGCAAGCGCAGAACTCTGCGAGTTCATCTCGTTGATGAGCTGTTCGAGCTGCGTGAACTTGCTTGTATAGTAATCTACCTTGTCAGAGAGCTTGTCCTGCCAGGATTCGATCTGCTTGTCCAGCTCGTCAAGCTGCTTCTGGATCGTATTCTGATACACCGATGTCGGCGCGAGAGACGAGCCCGCCTTCTCCACCAGGATACCCTTGGTCGCGCCGGTCGTCGCCGCGTACATATCCAGCGGAGACTTGAGCGCCGTCATCAGACCGTTGCTCGACGCACCGGTCTCCTTGCTTTTGGTGAAAACATCGCGCACCTTGTCCGGATCAGTCTCCAACGCGGAGCGGAGCTTGCTCTCATTGAGCGACAGCGTGGTCAGACCGTCGTCGTATGTCGTGCTGATGCCGATGGACGAAAGCTCCAGTCCCACGGACTGCACCGCATTGGTCAGGCGCGTGTAGAGGTTCGAGAGATCGCGGTCGGCAAACAGCAGACCCGTCTTCGCCTTCTCCTCATACGACTTGATGGCGGATTCGCTCATGCCCTCCTCGTCTGCCGAGGTGAGCGGCTCATAGTACGCGCCGTTGGACTTCTGAAGAGGCAGCGTGGAGTAAGCGTCCTTGACCTCCTTGACCATGGCGTTGTATTCCTCGACCATGGACTTGATCGCGTCCACGATGGTGTCCGCGTCGGCCTCGCTCTTGAAAGTGACCGCCTCGGTGCCCTTGAGGAACAGGTCTCCGTTGGCGGCAGGAGTAAACTCGTTGCCGTTCGCGTCCTGATAGACCGCCTTGCCCGTTGTCGGAACTCCTCCAAAATCGAATCCCATGTCCTTCAATTCCTTCAGGAGCTCTGTATATGTAACACCATCTTCATTGACATACTCGCCTGCATCATTCACATACTTGTAATCAAGGTTATAGCGTTTGTTATTAAAGTAAGCCTCGCCCTCTACGACTGGCGTGTTATTACCCGCCGGCTCACCTACAGCCTTATATACACCGTTCGCCACCTCGACCTTGGTGGCATAGCCGAAAGTGTCCTTGACATTGATGCTCAGTCCGTCGATATCAAAGGTATTGGAGGAGCGCTCGAGCTCCATCTCCTCACCGTTGACCGAGACCCTGACCATGGCGTCCTTCCCCTGAACATAGCCGCTGCCATAGACCTTCTCGCCGGCGTCGTTCGTTGTATAGGTATCACCGAACAGCGCGCCTGCCAGACCGCCGCTGATGTCAACTCTTCCCGCCGTTCCACTGTCTCTGGCGGTGAATTTGAACTGATTGGTGGTCTTGGAATAGGACAGCGTCACATTGGCATCGGCGTTGCCGTTGATGCCGGTCATCACCGTTTCAAACGCGGTGTTCTTCGAGAACGCGCCTACGGTCTCGCCGTTGATCTCCAGCTTGTGCAGCCAGTTGCCGTCCTCGTCTACACGGTAATACTTACCGTCCTCGTTCTTCGCCACGCGGTTGCCGTCGGCATCTTTGTAGTAGGCGGCGGTGTTCTTGGTAGCCGCTACCTCCTTGACCGATCCCTTGGCCTCGATCATAGTGCCTGTGCCCGTCCAGTCAAAGCCTTTCAGCAGGTCTCCCAGCTTCTGGCTGGTGTTGACATAAGAGGTCTCGCTGTTGCTTTCCAGACCCAGAGCCTTGCCGTTGTCGACCTTCAGCGTGGAGCCCTTAGCCACCTCAAAGGACAGTCCGCCCTCACCGTTGACCTTGGCCGTCACCTTGCCGGTGCCGAACGCATCGTTCAGCTCCGCCTGCAACGCCTTCTGTAAGCCGGCAGTATCGGTAAAGGTATGGTCCTTCAGGCTGATCTTCTTGGTCTTACCGTCCAGCGTGAAGGAGACCTCTTCCTCCTTCAGCTTGTCGGCGTAGGTCTTTGTGTCATCATACAGCGCCTTGTCTTCCACCTTGATTTCCTTCACGCCGTCGCTGACGCTCTTGGACTCGATGCCGAGTGTGGTTTTCAGATCGCCGCTGGCACTCAGCACGAACGCGCCGTTGCCGCCGCCGCCCACATCTGTGAACTTGATGGTTTTTGCGGCATCGTCCCACTCGGCCTTGATCTTCTGATCGGCGGTATAAGCATTGCCGGAGAGGGTGATATTCTGCTCCTTCAGGGCGGCGTTGATCTCATCGGCCAGCTCCTGACCGGTTTTGATCACTTCCGTGCCGCCGTCCTTGATGCCGTCGATGCTGATGGTGATTTGAGTAGCGCCGCCGTAGCCCAGCGTCAGCGTACCGGCTACCTTGCTCGCATCATATTTCTTGTCCAGCTCGAGCTTACCGCCTTCAACGCCTGGCTTGTCGCCCGTTCCACCCGTCAGCGCACCGCCGCTGACGGTGTAGCCGGAGGCGGTCGCGAGCTGCTTCACGCCCAGCAGCTTCACATCGCTGGAGGTCTTGCCGGTGGCAGACGCCTTGTCCTTGTGTGCCCCCAGCGTGCTGACCTTGACCGCGTTGTTGAAAAAGCTCGCGGACATCAGATTGGTCGAGGAGGTGTAGGAGGCAAACTTGTTCGAAAAGCCCGCCATCTTCGTGATGATGCTGCGGTACGCCTCCTGCTGCCATTCCAGCTTTGTCCGCTTCTGCGTCAAACTGCTGATCTTCGTCTCATAGCCGGAAACAGCGTTCTGGATCAAAGTTTCGGTGTCCAGACCGCTTGCAAGGCCGGAGATCACATTTCTGGTCCCGTAAATACTGGAGGTGGACGAGCTGTTTGTCAAACTGGAAATCGATGCCATACGCGATACGCTCCTTTCAGGTTCTCAGTTGGTCGGATCCACTAACGGGAAAATTCCGCCAAAAACGGCAGATTTCGTAAATTTCTCTTTTCTTTTTATCGGCATCTGTTATAATAAAAATAAGCTTTTTCTCACAGTTTTTATCGATAGGAGGAAAAAACTTTGGCTAAGATCATTACTGTGACCAATCAGAAGGGCGGCGTCGGGAAAACGACCATTACAGCAGCCCTTATTGCCGAGCTCCAGCGCAGGGGTGCGCGTGTTCTGGGCGTGGACATCGACCCGCAGGGCAACCTCGGCTTCTCGTTCGGGCTGAACATCGAGGACGGGCTTTCCGTTTACGATGTCCTGACCGGAAAATGCTCGACCGCCGAAGCGATCGCGCACACGGACTACGGTGACATTCTGCACACGGACATCATGCTCTCGGCCTTTGTCTCGGGAGACAGCGGCTTCCACACGAGCAAGGACACCATGCTCTCGTACCATCTCGATCAGGTCAAAAGCGATTACGACTTCATTTTCATCGACACGCCGCCGTCCCTGAATATTCTGACGATCAACGCCTATGTCGCCTCGTCGGAGCTCATCATTCCGATGAACGCCGAGGTTTTGAGTCTGGTCGGCATTTCGCAGATCCAGGACACCGTTGAGGCGATCCGCAAAAGCTCCAATCCGAATCTGAAGGTCTGCGGCATCGTTATGAACAAATACAACGCGCGCCTGATCTCTCACCGTGAGATCCTGGACATGGCGGAGCAGCTCGCCGAGCAGATGGACACGAGGGTCTTCCCTGCCAAGATCCGAAACGGCATCGATGTCGCGACCGCACCTGCCCACGGGCAGAGCGTTGTGACCTACCGCCCGAAGTCGAATCCGGCGATGGACCTTCGCAAGCTCGTCGACGCGGTCGCAGGCGACCGATTCTCCCGCACAAGAAAATAACTCGATTTAAGGACAGTAAAGCCCCGGCCATGACCGGGGCTTTATTCTTTACTGCTCTGCGCCTGCGTGCCGCGGCGACTCCGCGACCCGATTGCAGGCGTGCAGGATCTGCGCCGTAACAGCAGCGCTGTATCTGCGCTCGTATACCGAGATGCGGGGAATGCGTTCCCCCTCGCCCATGACAACATATTTCGGCTGCAAATTGTTCAGCGCGATCGCCCTCACATCTGCCTTGCAGCGAGAGCAGCGGCAAATGCCGAACATGGTCATATACTTCTCGGCGCTCTCCTCCACAAGTGCCTGCATGACATTGCAGATCTTCTCGCGCGGAGCGCTTTCCTCCGCAGGCTCTTCCACCTGCTTTGCGTCGCTCTCGCCGATAGGCGCAGCGGGTGCAGCAGGCACGGGAGCCGGCTCAGGTTCAGTCTCTGGCTCTGGAACGGATTCAGGCTCGGGAACAAGCTCAGGTTCAGACTCAGGATTCAGTTCAGAAACGGATTCAGGCTCGGGAACAGGAGCAGGGTCAGCTTCGAAAACAGGCTCCGCCTTGACCGGCACAGCCTCCTCCGGCTCCTCGACAGCCGGACGCTCCGGCTGCTGCGGGGCGGACAGCTCTTCGCCCGTCACCTCCCGCTCCAACGCGTCCTTGATCTCCTGCGAGACGGCGGCCTCCTCATTGAGTGAGGCAATGATCGGGTGCTGCACAGGCACAGTCCTCTGCGCCGCAGCGACTGGTCGCTCCGCTTCACCGGCGGCCTCCGTCTGCTGCTGAACGGCGTTTTCCGTAGCCGTGGTGTTCCCGTTCTTACGCAGCAGATTCATGACATGAGCGGTTTTTGTGGTGTCCTTGTTTTTTGCTGACATAGATTGCCTCCTGTTGTCGTTCCGGCGATCCCGCGCTCCGCTCCGGCAGAGATCAATCCATCTTCTGGTTCGGGTAGACCTTCGTCAACTGCTCCCAGAGAATGTTGACATTGTCGATGCAAAGGAAATAGATGCTGGTGAGCACATTGCTCGGAATCCCCAGCCCCTCGGCATACTGATTGATCTTATCCCAGTCGGCAGACTCGTAGCTCAACACCAGCTCATAGAGCTCACCGCAGCGTCCCTCACGCGTTGTAAGCGCGACCTTTATCTCCTCGGCAATGGGGATCTCATTGAGGATATCCTCCAGCGGCGCGTCGATCAGGTGGTGCAGCGTAGAGAACATACCCATCAGATAAGCCTCCGCCTTCGAGATGGGCATATCCTGCGCATAGTTCATCAGCTCGCTGCAAAAATGCGCGCGCATGAAGGAGATGCGCAGAAACTCCTCCGCGCCCGGGTCGATCCCATGCTCCGCGTTGCTGGCGCTGAGCAGATAGATCCACTGCTTGAGCTGACCGAGACCAAGCGTCACAAGCGCCTGATGAATGGTCGTTGCGCGCTGGCGCAGTGCAAAATAGGCGGAGTTCGCCATTTTCAGCACGCCGTAGGACAATCCCGCGTCCATCGCGATGATCTGCTCGATCTCCTGCAGGTCGGGCTCGTCCTTCGTCACAGCGACCATCAGACGGAAGAAGGTGCTTTGCAGATAGCCGCCGCTGTGCGCCGCCGTCGTGAGCTTCTCCGCCACATACGGTCCCTCGAGCCCATTTGCCCCGAGGGAGACGGCCAGATCGTACTGCTCCTTCGTTTTGATGTTGTTGATGATGCAGGTCTTGTTCATGCTGTGCGCGATCTCGACCGTGTTGCGGATCGCGGCGGGTGCCGTGGTCTCCATATTGATCTTGATATAGTCGATGCTGTCCAGCAGCGACAGATAGCGGGGCAGGAACTGGAATTCATTGACCGCGATCTTATAGCCCTCTTTGGCAAACATATTGACAAAGTGCATCGACAGCGGATGAATGATGACGCTGTCATCGATCTGAATGACCAGCTCCGATTTGTCGAACAGCCGCGGCGCCTTCTTCATCAAAAGCATGGTGGTGAAGGTCATAAAGTTCAAGCCGCCCTTGAGCGCCTTGGAGCTGTTTTGCGTGAGGAAGTTGTAGATAGTATCCGCAGCCGCGAATTCGTGGACCGGTCCGGCCTCCATACTGAACGCCTGATTCTCGCCATGATACAGGATCTCATGGCCGATAATCGCCCCGTCAACGGTCTTGATCGGCTGTCTTACGATGTATTTACCGCCCATAGCGTGCCTCCGTTATCCGTTCTCCCGAGCCAGCAAATGGTCGATCACCTGAACGAGATGACCGATCTCAGGCTTGCTCATTTGCTCGTCCGCGCCGAGCTCCTTCCCTTTCTTTCTCATTTCCTCGGTAATGAGCGACGAGAAGATGACCAGCGGGATCTTCTTGAGCTTTCTGTCATCTTTTACGAGCTTTGTCAGACGGTGTCCGTCCATCTGCGGCATCTCAATATCGGTGATGATCAAAGAGACGAACTGCCCCAGATCGTCCTGCTCGCGAATGGCACTCAGCGCGTCCCACAGCTCCTGTCCGTTGGGATACATCGTGGTCCTGACATAGCCCGCCTTGTGGAGCGCTTCCTCGATCATCTTGCTCAGAAGAACAGAGTCCTCCGCCACAAGGATACGGGCATCGCTGCGGTCACGATGACCCATGCGCTCGATCTCGGACATCTGAATGCTCGTCTCGGGCGCGATCTCGGCAACGATCTTTTCAAAGTCAAGGATCGTGACCAGATCGTCCCCGCACTGCGCAATGCCGGTGGCGACGCCCTCGTCGCCTCCGGACGCGGTCTTGTCCGGCTTCTGGATATCCCTCCAGGAGATGCGGTTGATGCCCACAACGGTATGCACGCGGAAGGCAATGTTCATCTTATTGAAGTTCGTGACGATGAACAGATCCTTTTCCTTCTTCTCCCCTTCCCTTCCGCTCAGGTATTTGGGGAGATCCACAACGGTGATCACGATATCGCGGGGCTTAAAGATTCCCTCAACTGCAGAATGCACATGCGGCATGGGCTTGACAGGCTCGGAGACCAGGATCTCCTTCACCTTCGCAACATTGATGCCATAGAGATTATTGTCGATGGTAAACTCCATGACCTCGATCTCGTTCGTTCCGGACTCTAACAGGATCCCTTTCTTTCCTTCGTCGAGCATACTCACAACCCCTTTTTATTTTATTAGATGATTTTTTCGTCTCTTCCGTAGCAGCGCACACAGCCCATGCCGTTCGACACATCGAAGAGCAGCGTGCGGGCAAAGGCATCGCCCACATCTTCCTTGAGCAAACGGATCCCTTCTTTTTTCAGGTTCATGTGAACGCTTTCGATATTTCTCTGTCCAATGTTTCCCAGAGAGCCGCCGGTGACCTCGAACATTCGCGCGCCGCCGGCGATCTTCGCGGTGATCCTGCTGCGGGAGGCTCCCTTCGCCTCCATCTGCCGCAGCGTTTCCCGCAGTCCGGTATCCGCATACTTGAAGGTGTTCTTGCGTCCGGCCTCCATATTGATCGGCAGCATGATATGGACCATGGCGCCTAATTTGACCAGCGGATCATACAGGCAGATCCCTATGCACGAACCGAGCGCATAGGTGATGAGCATTCCCGTCCCCTTGGCCATTTTCATGTCGGCAATGCCGACGGTGATCTTATTCTCCACTTTGTACGCCCAACTTCCTCAACAGAACATTCAGGGAGCGAATATCCGGCGAGAGCAGCAGCCGACAGGGGATCTCCTTTCCGTCGCACACAAAGTGTCCGCCGATCGTCATCAGGTAATCCGACTGTCCGCCGTAAACCGCCATCGGCACCGCCATGATCGCTCCCTGCATATCCACAGTAAAGGCGGGTACCGTCAGCTCGATCTGGACACCTGCCAGAGAACTGATCGCGTTGATAAAGGTAGAGATCAGAATGTTGCCGACCTCGATCAGCGCGGAGGTCTCCATCTCATGCAGTCCGAAATAGTCCTCCACGCCCTTGCCGAGCATACTCTCCAAAATCAGATTGACAAACTCGATCTGCTGCACGGAGAGCATGATCCCGTTGATCTGTCCGCTCATTTTCACCAATACACCGGCGGTGATCTCCTCCGGACCGCCGATCCATTCGATCGTTTCGTTATAGCCCATGATCCGGACCTCGGGGTCCTTGATCCGGATCTGCTTGCCGATCAGAGACGAGAGCGCGGTCGCCGCATTGCCGGCACCGATGCTGCCGATCTCCTTGAGGGTATCAAGCTCCAGCGAGCTAAGCTCGTTATAATCGTTGATAGTCATTCCTCTTTACTCCGTTCAATTCCTCAGATTGTTGATCGTTGTCTCGATCTCGTCAGATGTCTGCACCATCTTCAGCGCCATGCTGTATGCCCTCTGCGACTCGATCACCTTCGTCAGCTCCTCGGCAAGATCGACATTGGACATCTCCAGCATTCCGCGCACGACGCTGCCGGAGCCCGTCCGGATCCCGCCGTTTTTATCCACCGCGAGAAAGCGCGTGTCGCCCGCGTGCTCCATGCCGTTGTAGTTGATGTACTCATATACACCGACCGGCTGCTCGGCGTGCGGGTCTTCAATTTCGATCATATCTCCGCTCGTGCTCAGCACAAAGCGACCCTCTCCGTCGGAAAGGTAATAGACCTTCTCCATGACCTGCTGCCCGTACTCGTCGACCTCATCGGTCCCCCGCTGGAGCGAGGCGATCACGAACGCGCCGTTGCGCGTCAGGGAGATCTCGCCGCTGTTCAGGTCAGCCAGCGCGAAAAAGCCGCTCCCCTCGATCATATAGTCCTGCTCTCGTCCGGTCGAGGCTGCCGCGCCCTGCGTAAAATCCGTATCGCCGGTCCACAGCGCCGCGCCGGTCCCGACGGGCAGCATCGCCTCCTCCGCGCCCTTCAGGTCGCTGTACATCAAGGCGGCAAAGCGGCCCTTCTCAGCCTTGAAGCCGTAGCTGTTCACATTGGCAATGTTGTTGCCGTGCAGCGTCAGCCGCTCCTGCTGCTGATGGGCGCCGATCGCGCCGATATAAAAGGATTGATTCATCGTCTATCGCTCCTCTCACATACGACCAATTTCCGTGGTGGCCTTGGTCATAAGCTGATCGTACATTTTGGATACCTGCGCCGCGCTTTGCAGCGCGCGCTGGAAGGTGATCATATCCGTCATCTGCTTGACCAGATCGGTGTTCGAGCGCTCCAGACATTCGCCGACGATCTCATAGTTCTGCGCCGGCTGAGCGCCCTCGCCGGTAAAGAGGCCGTTCTCCTGCCGCTCCAGCGCGGCGTTATCCTCAAAGACAAATACGCCAAGCTGAGCCAGAGCGCCGCCCTCGTCGTAGTACAGCACGCCGCGGCTGTCCGTATGGATCTTATCCGTGATCAGCTCGATCTCGTTCCCGTCCGGGTTCAGCACCCGCCCGAAACCGGGCAGGCAGAGGTAGCCTTCCTCGTCAAGAGAAAAGTTGCCCATGCGGGTATAAGCGGTTCCGCCGTCCTGTGCGACGGCAAAAAAGCCGTCTCCGCTGATGGCAAAATCCAGCGGCAGACCGGTGGGCTCCAGCACGCCCTGCGTAAAGTCCGTTTCAATGTCGCTCGCGGCGCGTATGTAGCTCTGCTGCCCGATCTCGCTGCCGACGCCGTCCTTATTTCCGACGCGGCTGTACATCACCTCGTCAAATGTCGTGGCGGTATACCTCTCCTGCTTGTATCCGGCGGTCGATATGTTCACCATATTGTTCGCGATCACATTCAGGTTGTGCTGATGCGTCAGCATTCCCGAGGTCAGGTTATAAAATCCCTTATACATTTCTTACACTCCCTCACCGGTTCATCGGTTCCGCGCGGGAACCGCTCAGATACGGCTCCATATATCTGTGCAGCTTTTCAATGGCTTTTGCATGGATCTGTGAGATCCGCGGGGGCGTCAGGTCCATGACCTGCGCGATCTCGTTGAGCTGCAAGTCCCGCTCATAATGCAGGGACAAAACGAGCTGCTCGTTTTTCCGCAGGGACGCGATGCCCTCCTCCAATACACTCTGCAGCTCACGCCGCTGCAATATCGCCTCCGGATAGCTGTCCGGATCTGCGGGCAGAATGTCGTACAAAAAGACCTTCCCGTCTGTCTCCATGCGGGATAAGTGTATCCCCTCGTCCAGCGGCAGGACCTTTTTCAGTGCCGCGTCCTTCAGCCCCTTCCGGTAGCGCTCCTCCGAAATGTTCATGAAGTCCACCATTTCCGCCGTGGTGGGCGTGCGCCCGATCTCACCGGTGAGCGTCTCCCGCGCAGTATCGATCTCCTTCATGCGCCGCCGCGCCGAGCGCGAGACCCAGTCCTGCTTTCTCACCAGATCGATGATCATTCCGCGCAGGCGCTTCGATGCAAAGGTCTCGAACTTTACACCCTTGTCCGGATCGAACTTGTCGATCACCGCAAGGAGCGTCAGGATCCCCTCGCTGATCACATCTTCGATCTGCGCGAAATCGCTGTAAAACGCTCTTGTTTGCAGCGCGATCGACTTGATCAGATGCTCATAGCGCAGGACGAGCGGCCAGCGCAGCGCCTCGTTTCCCGTTTCCTTGTATGCACGCATGAGCGTGTCCGTGTCCATTCCCTCGATCTCTGCTTCTGTGTAGCCGGTGTTGGTGTCAAGCGCTATCTGCTCACCCATTTGACACCGCCTTTCGTTCATGGTGCGAGGCGCTCTCCAAGGAGATCGTGCCAAGCGCCTGTATCTGAACATTATTTGTGATCTCCGCAAAGGATAGGACATAGACATTCGGGAAGAACTGCGAGAGCATACGGCTGAAATAGCCGCGGATCACCTGACTGACCAGCACGACCGGCGTTTGCGAAAGGCGGCTGAAGCTCTGGAGCAGCTCCGTCATCTGCGTGATGATCTGCTGCATCAGCTCCGGCCCGATCGCCAGATATATGCCCTGTTCGTTCTTCGTCAGCGAGGCGATGATCCTCTTTTCCACCTCGGAATCCAGCGTGACGACGCGGAGCTGTCCACTCTCGCAGAACCGTCTTGTGATCGTGCGGGCCAGCGCGATACGCACCTGCTCGACGGCTGTATCCACATCGCGCTTCTGGTTCAGCGCGTCCATCAGCGTTTCGAGAATGATGCCGAGGTCCTTGATGGGCACGCCTTCCTTCAGCAGCGCCCGCAGCACCTTTTCCAGCGTGGCATAGCTCACGATGTTCGGGATCGCCTCCGCGACCAGCTCCGGCTCTGTCTTTTTCAGGTTTTCGACAAGCTGCATCGTCTCCGCGCGGGTCAGCAGCTCGTAGGCGTGTTTTTTGACTGTTTCGGACAAATGCGTCAGCATGACCGAGAGCGGGTCGATGACATTGTATCCGTAGATCTCCGCCATTTCCTTGTTCTCCGGCAGAATCCAGCGCGAGGGAATGCCGTAGGCAGGCTCGATCGTCTCGATCCCGTCGATCTCCCCGAGGGGGTCCGCCGGTTCGAGGGCAAGGTAATAATCCACCAGGATCTCGCCCCGCGCCACTTCCTCGCCGCGAATGCGGATCACATACTGATTCGTCGCAAGGAAGGCGGCGTCGTGCAGGCGGATCGATGGGAACACGAAGCCCATATCCTGCGCGTACTGCCGACGGAAGATCACGATACGGCTGATCAGCTTGCCGCCGTTGCTCTCATCGACCAGCGGGATCAGGCTGTAGCCGAATTCCATCTCGATCGGCTCGACCGTCAGCAGAGAATATACATTGTTGATGTCCTTGTAGTAATCGGTCTCGCTCGGAGTCGGTGCCGCCGCATGGTCGACCGCCTCCTCCTCCCGCGCTGCCACCCTCTGCCGCTCCATTTGCCGGCTGACGGTATAGCCGCCGCCGAGAAGCAGCACGCTGCTGATCAGCAGCGCAAGATGGGGCGTCCCCGGGATTGCCGAGAGGAACAGCAATATCACGCCTGTCGCCATGATCGCGCGGGGCTGCGCCTTGAACTGCGCGATCACATCCATATTCAGGCTGCCCTCGGAGACCGAGCGCGTCACGATCATGCCCGTGGCCGTGGAGATCATCAGCGCCGGAAGCTGCGAGACCAAGCCGTCGCCGATCGTCAGAATGGAATACTTCTGCAGCACGCTCGAAAAGTCGCCGCCGTTGAAGACCATGCCTATGATCACACCGCCGACAAAGTTGATCAGCGTGATGATGATGGACATGACGGCGTCGCCCTTGACGATCTTCGTTGCACCGTCCATTGCGCCGTAGAAGTCGGCTTCCTTCTGGATCTTGTGGCGGCGTGCGCGTGCCTCCTCCTCGTTGATGAGACCGGAGCTCAGGTCGGCGTCGATCGCCATCTGCTTTCCGGGCATCGCGTCCAGCGTGAAGCGGGCCGCGACCTCAGCCACACGCTCGGCGCCCTTGGTGATCACGATAAACTGCACGAGCACAATGATCAGGAAGATCACAACACCGATCACGATGTTGCCGCCGGTGATCATATTGCCGAAGTTTTGAATGACTGAGCCGGCGTCTCCGTCCCGCAGGATCAGACGCGTGCTGGACACATTCAATCCCAGTCGGAACAGCGTCGTGACCAGCAAAAGGGACGGAAAGATCGAAAACTCAAGTGTTTCGGAAATATTCATGGTGATCATGAGCACCATGATGGATAAGCCAATATTGATGATCAGCAGAATGTCGAGCAAAAAGGGCGGCAGCGGAATGATCAGGAACAGGACCACGACGACGACGCACAGAGATATTACATTATCAAAGATCCGCTTCATATCTCCTGCCTCCTTTGCGCCGGGGTCTGTGCTGCTACCACCCCTCCATTACTTTACGATCCGCTGATTTTCATCCAACTTGAAGATAAAGACCAACACCTCTGCCACCGCGTTATAAAGCTCCGGCGGGATCTCCCGATTGAGCTCGGACTGGGCGTACAGCGCCCGTGCCAGCGGTACATTTTCCACCACCGCGATCCGGTGGTCCTCAGCTTCCTTGATGATACGCAGAGCCAGGGAATCCTGTCCCATCGCCAAAACGACGGGGGCATTGTCCTGCTCCGGCTTGTAACGAAGCGCCACAGCGTAATGCGTCGGGTTTTTGATGACCACATCTGCCTGCGGCACCTGCTGCATCATGCGTGTCTGCGCACGCCGGCGCTGCAGCTCCTTGATCTTCCCCTTGATCTGGGGATCGCCTTCTGTTTGCTTGTACTCCTCTTTGATCTCCTGCTTGCTCATGCGCATCTGGCGCTCAAAGTCCCACCACTGGTACAGATAGTCGGCGGCAGCCAGAATAATGAAGGCAATGATGATCTGAAACATCATCGTCCCGCAGGCGTCCAGCATGTGTCCCGTGGCCGCGGTGATATCCGTAAAGGGATATCTGGCGCTGTCCAGCATCAGCTTTTTCAGGTTGCTGTATATGATCGCAAGGAGCAGTATGATCTTCAGGATCCCCTTGAGCGCCTCGATCACGCTTTTCAGGGAAAAAAGCCTTTTGAACCCCTCCAGGGGATTGATCTTGCTGAATTTCGGGCGGATCAGCTCTCCGCTGACCAGAAAACGCGTTTGCAGCAGAGTCGCTGCGACCGCCAGAGCCGCCGTCGCAAACAGCGGAGGGCCGACGGTCTTTGCCAGAGCGCCTAAACCGATGCGCTCAAGCTCCACGAAATCCTCCATCGCGTGTACCGAGCCGGTGCGCTGAAAGCACTCGATCATGAACGCGGCCATCTCCTCAACGATCGTGCTGCCCAGCATCCACAGAATGCTCCATGCGCCGATCAGCGTCACCGCGGAGACCGCGTCCTGGCTCATGAGTACATGGCCTTTCTTTCTCTCGTCTCGCCGTCGTTTGGGTGTTGCTTTTTCGGTTTTCGATCCGTCTGCCACCAGCGCTCCCCCCTTTTCGGCAATCCGGTGTCCCTATCCGATCAGGGACAGCATTTCATGCAGTGAGCTGAGCATTTCGCCCTCCGCCTGCAGCAGAAACTCGCTGAAAGGCGACAGCAGCATCAGCAGCATCACCAGACCGATCAAAACCTTGAGCTCAATGTTGATCGCAAAGACATTGATCTGCGGGATCATCTTCATGAGCACGCCCATACCGAGCTGCCCGATCAGCTCCGCCGCCAGGATCGGCAGGCAGAGCTTCATGGCCAGGACCGTACACTCAATAAAGACCTCCAGACCGGCCATATAGACGCTGTCGCCAAACGATGCCGCGCCAAAGCGCACGACATCGCCCGATGTCAGCATGATCCGCAGCAGCGTATGATGCCCGTTCGCGGCAAAAAAGAGCAGCGTCATCATGGCATTGAGCAAAACGCTCGTGGTCGAAAGGTTGGCCTGTGCGCCGGCATCGTAGACCTGATTCATGGTCATCGCCATCTGCGTATCGACCACCAGACCCGCAAGCTGCGGGATATAAAAGAAAAACTCCATCACAAGGCCCAGAAACAGCCCGACCATCAGCTCGAGCAGAAGCCTCACCGAAAACTCGATCAGACTCCCCGGCATGGCGACCGCCTGCTCGGTAACGGAAAACACAAAGACCGACAGGACCAGCACAAGGCCGCTTCGAAAAATAGACGGGATCGTCCGTCTGCCTAAAATGGGATTACAGAGAATGCAGCCGCTCATACGCGCGGCAATGTAAAGAAACAGCGTCAGCTCTTCCCAGTCCAGCATATCCGCAGCCTCCGTCACGCGGCGATCAGCGCAAAGATCTCCGTCGTGAAGTCCTTGAGTGCCTCAAGCATCCAGCCTCCGCCGACCAGCAGCACCGCCACAACGACGATCAGCTTCAGTATGAAGGACAGGGTCTGCTCATGGATCTGGGTAACTGCCTGAAAAATAGCCACAATCACGCCCACCAGCATACTGAGGATCAGCATGGGTCCTCCCAGCTTGAGCGTAACGATCAGTGCGCTGCGCAGGATATCTCCAACCGCCGCAGTATCCATCCATGTCCTCCTTCACGCTAATTGAACCCTCGCACCAGACTGGAAAACAGCAGCTCCCAGCCGTTCATCGCCACAAACAGCAGCAGCTTGAAGGGCATGGAGATCATCGAGGGCGGCAGCATGATCATTCCCATGGACATCAGCGTGGAAGAGACCACGATATCGATGAGCATAAACGGCAGATACAGCAGAAATCCGATCTCAAAGGCGCGCTGCAGCTCGCAGGTCATAAATGCCGGCACGATGATCTTCATTGAGAGCTTCGATGTGGTCGCCAGATCGTAGGTCTCCGGCGTCGGCTCCTTCGCCAGCTCGCAATACATTTTCAGCGTCGAGCTCTTCGTGTTGAGCAGCATGAATTCCTTCAGCGGCTGCTGCGCGCGGTCGATAAACTCCTCCTGCGTGATCTCCTCCGCTATGTACGGATCGTATGCCTCCGTCTTGATCGCGTCCAGCGTCGGCCCCATGGTAAAGAGCGTCAAAAACAGGGCCAGTCCGATCAGCACGACATTCGGCGGCGTTTGCTGCGTTCCGAGCGCGGAGCGCATGAAGGAAAACGAGATCACATATCTGCTGAACGGTGTCATCATCACCAGCAGCGACGGCAGGAGCGTGATCATCGTCGTCAGAAAGAGGACCTCCAGCGTCTGCACGCTCTCTCCGTTCAGGCTGATAATGCTTTCAGTCAAAGCTGTTCACCTCTGCTTCCTTTCCTTCAGCACCTGAGAAAACGCCTCGAAGAAACCGGTCGGCTCCTGCGTGGCGTGCTCCTGCGCGTCCGCCGTGACGCGAGCCATCTCTTCCTCGGAAAACTCCGAGAGCATGGTGATCGCGTTGGGCGTGACACCGAGGAGAAAATAACGATCGCCTGCGCGCGCAAGGACCAGACGCTGGTCCTTGCCGATGAGCTCCTGCGAGAGCACCTTGATCTGTCCGCCTCCGCGACTCCCCGCTCCGCGCAGTAACCCCTTCCCCGCGACAAAGCGGGTGACCCAGTAGGACATTCCTACTACGACAACGATACAGACGATCGCCCAGACGAGCAGAAACCAGTCGTGTCCGCTCGGCATGGATCAGGGATTGCCGAGAATGCTGGTAACGGTCTTGAGCACACGGTCCGCCTTAAAGGGCTTGACGATGAAGTCCTTTGCACCGGAGCGGACTGCGTCCATGACCATGCTCTCCTGACCCATGGCGGAGCACATGACCACATTGGCGCCGCCGTCCTTCGCGCGGATCGCCTTGAGCGCCTCCAGACCGTCCATATTGGGCATGGTGATGTCCATGATCACCAGGTCGGGATTGATCTCGCTGAACTTTTCAACGGCGTCCGCACCGTCCACCGCTTCGAACAGCTCCGTATAGCCACTCTTGCTCAGAACATCTTTGATCAGCTTTCGCATGAAGGCCGCGTCGTCAACCAAAAGAATTTTCTTACCCATTGTAAAACCCATCCTTTACTTCTTTTCTATAAAAATCTATAAATTATTTTTTTAACCTGTCTTGCGAAGGTATTCTCTTATTGCTTTGCTCCCGGTATGACGATACCCGGCTTCTGCACGATCTCCGTGATGCGAACACCGAAATTGTCATCGACCACAACGACATCGCCCCGCGCGATGCACTTGCCGTTCACGAACAGATCCACCTGATCGCCGGCGAGCTTGTCCAGCACCACCAGAGAGCCCTTGGAGAACTCCAGGATATCCTGCACCTTCTGGCGGGTCCGACCGATCTCGACGGTGACCTGCAGCGGCACCTCCATGATCAGCTCCAGATTTTCCGCCTGCTCTTTGCCGAGGGATACGGTCTTCTCCATTTCCGGCATCACAACAGGCTGCGTGTTGATCACCTTCGGCTCAGGCTGCTTGCTCTCCGGTGCCTGAGGCGGGTACTGCCAGTACATCTGCGGCGGATAGCCGGGATATCCGCCGAAATAGGGCGGCATTCCCATCGCCTGCATCTGCTCCGGCGTCGGCATCGTATAGCCCTGTGCGGGCGGCACCGTCGGCTGCGGCGCGGCAGACTGCGGCGGTACGGGTGTCTGCGGTGCGGCGGGCTGCGGCGCATTCTCCCGCAGCATTTTTTCGATCTCCTCCTGACTGAGACTCCGGCCTCCGTCAGACTTCTGCTCAGGCGGCTCCGGCTCTGCGCCCGCACCGCTGATCAGTCGTTCGATCTCCTCCTGGCTGAGCGCCTTTCCCGAATCGGCCGGCTCGGGCTTGGGCGGCTCCGCCGCCGCGCCGCCGGACATCAGCCGCTCGATCTCCTCCTGTGTGAGCTGTCTGGAGCCGCTGCTCTCCTCCGCCTTCGGCGGTTCGGGCTGCGCGGGCGCGGCCTGAAGGTCCGCCCCGCTCTCGTCCTCATCGCCGAGGCCCAGTCCCTTGAGCAGCTCCTTCGCCAGACCGACGCTCATGACATTCATGAACTCGCTCTCCAGCGCGTTCTCGATCTTCAGCGAGAACTTGACCGCAACGATCGTCTCCGCTCCCCGCGGAAGGTGGTTCGCCTTGAAGGACTCCAGATCCTCCAATTCAAACGGCTCCGGCGTTGAGATGTTGACGGGGAAGCCTAAAAACTCCGACATCGCGGTCGCCGCCGCGCCCATCATCTGGTTCATCACTTCGCAAACGGCACTGATCGTCAGCTCATTGAGCTCAAACTCCTCCTCCGGAGTCTCCGAGCCCATCAGAATGTCAACGATCACCTTCACATCGCCGCGGCGCAGAAGCATGATATTGCTCCCGTCAAGCCCCTCGACATAGCGGATCTCGACACCCATGGCAGGCTCCAGCTTGCCGAGGGCAAAATCCTTCACATCAACGACCTGCACCTGAGGAGTGGTAATATCAACCCGGTGATCGAGCATATTGGACACTGCCGTCGCGGACGAGCCCAGGCTGATGTTCATCATCTCGCCAAGCGCATCGATCTCCATCGGGCTGAACAATCTATTCTCCATACTCTCAACTCGCTCCTTCACTCGGCCTGATAGCACACATCATCTATCTTGACCGCGATATTTTTCTTATGCGTTCCGATCTTGCCCGTAAACCAGTGGTATCCGCCGATCTCCAGATAAACGGGAGATGTGTGGGCCTGACCCAGATCGATCACATCGCCGACATGAAGATGGTAGACATCGCTCAGGGAAAGCTGCGTGCTCCCCAGCTCCGCGACGATCTCCAGCTCGGAATCACGCAGGCTCTCAAATATTTCTGTCGACTTATTTTCCGACGCGCTTCTTCGCATCGGATTTTCCCGACTGATCTCCGCAAATATGTTGATCAGCATTTCGCCGGGAAGACATATACTCATGCGTCCGTCCCCGTTCGGGAACTGGATCTTCAGGTCAACGATCACAATGATCTCGTCCAGACCGATCACCTGATTGAGCGTCGGGTTCACCTCGGTGCGGCCGAAGGTGAATTTGATGGGCAGATAACTCTCCCAGCTATTCCCCATGACCGAAACAAGGTCTATCACCGTGTCCTCATACAGCCGCAGCTCCACATCGGTGTAGCTGTAGTCGGAGGGCACATCTACCTGTGCCGACCCGTCGCCGCCGAGCAGATAGTCCATGATCGTCAGACCGGTCGAGGTGGACAGGTAGAACATGACGGGGATCTCCTCCACCCTGCTCTTGGTCTCCACATCGATCAGGGCCAGCACATCACCCTCGGTCAGCGCGTTGGAAAATTCGTAGTAGTGCTGCTCCTCTATGCTCTCCACCGTGATCTCACAGTTGGTTCGCAGCCGCGCGTTGAGGCGGGAATTGATGATCCGCGCGTAGGTATCAAAAATGCCGTTGAGCATTTTGATGCGGTCTTTTGTAAATTTCTTCGGACTCGCAAAGTCATATTTGCGATATTTCTTCTCCGGCTGCTCTTCCTTTGCAGGCTCCGCGACTCCGTCGCCGCTCCGCATCGAGTTGAGCAACGCGTCGATCTCACTTTGAGATAATACATCTGGCATAGTCTAAATCACTCAGCCCGTGCAGTTTCAGGCGCTCCTTTCTCTGATGGTCGGAAATCGTTTTTGCGAGCCGGCTCAGCCGGCCGTATAGTAGCTGTCGATATCGCCGGACATCTCTTTGGCGATATCGCGTCCGCTGATGATCATTTCAACGCGGCGGTTTTTGGCGCGCCCCTCCGATGTATCGTTGCTCGCCACCGGACGCCACTGTCCCACGCCCACGCTCACGAGCCGCGCCGGATCCACCGTGCTGTTCTCCTGCACATAGATCACGACATTCGTCGCGCGCTGGCTGGAGAGCGACCTGTCCACGCTGACTCTGTTCGGACTGTTCGGGTCGCCCTGCGCCGTGTGACCGAGCACCTGTATCTCTTCGATCGAATCCGCCGCGCTGCTGAGCGTAACACAGACCTTATCCAGTATATCCTTTGCCTCCGGCAGCAGCACCGCGCTGTCGCCGGCAAAGAACACGGTATCGCTGAAGGAAATGAACACGCGCCCGCCCTCTTTTGTCACAGAGATCGTCCCGCTCATTTCCGTGCTTGCGATCAGCTCGCTCAGCGCCTCGTAGATCCCGCTCATATCCTGATCGATGATCGCCTGCAGCTCCTCCGCAGACGGCGCAACGCCTGCCTGATCTCCGTCCGCGCTGGGGCCGTCTCCTCCCGGTGTGGCGGTAGAATCCGCCACCGCGTAGGGGTTGAAGCTCATGACCAGGTTTTTCCACGCTTCCTCGCTGATGGTGGACATGGAGTACAGCAGCACGAAGAAGCACAGCAGAAGCGTCACCATGTCGCCGTAGGTGTCCATCCAGTTCGCACCGCCGCCACCGCTATTCTTTTTGCGTTTGAGCGCCATGCCGCTTCCTCCCTTTCCTCTGTTGTGCTGTCGGTGAGGTCAGAGCCGATCATTCCTGAGCCTCTTCCTCGTCCTTCTTACCCTTTTTCTTCTTGCCCTTCTTGCCGCTGCCGTCGCGATCCCGCTGCGCCATGTAGGTCATCAGCCGCTCGCGCAGGAACTTCGGGTTCTCGCCCGCCTGAATGGACATCACGCCCTCCACAATGATCATCTTGCAGAGGACCTCCTCCTCGTCTCTCTGGCGCAGAATGGTGGCGATGGGGCCAAAGATCATGTGCGCCAGAATGCAGCCGTACAGCGTTGTGATCAGCGCCGTACCCATGTCGGAGCCGATGTTGCCGGAGCCCTCCTCCAGATTCATGCCCTTGAGCATATTGATGAGGCCCACCAGCGTACCCACCATACCGAAGGCGGGAGCGACAGAGCTCGCCTTGTCGTACATCGCCGCCACGGACTCGTGACGGGCGGACATATTCTCAATATCCGTCTCCAGGATCCCGCGCACCTTGTCCTGATCGTAGGCGTCCACGATCAGCATGATCGCCTGCTTGAAGAAGGGATCGCTCTGGTCGTTCGCCCTCTCCTCCAGAGAGAGCAGACCGTTCTTTCGCGCAAGCTGCGCCAGCTCCACGAGCTGATTGATGTAGTACATCGGGTCGAACTGGTCGTTGTTCAGCAGCATCTTGAAATGCTGCGGCAGGCTCTTGAGCATGGAGGGCGGAAAGCTCGCGACCACGACGAAAACAGTACACCCGATGGTGATGAGGATACTGGCCGGATCGAAGAAGTTCCACAAGTTCTCCGGCGTGAAGGTGACACCTTCGATGCCGCCGCCCGCCTTCATCTTGATCGTGGCAACGCAGCCGAACAGGAACACCACGATCGCGCCCGCCAGACCGATCAGATAGGTGATATTCAGGCTGCCCTTTTTTCCACCCTTCTTTTTTTCTTTTGCCATCTTTCTATCCTCCTTTCGCGGAGGCGCAGCCTCCCGCAAAGTCGTTTTATTTCATCAACGCCGGTCGGTCACCGTGATCTCACGGTGGATATCCTGCACCTTCGCGTTGTATTCTGCGATTTTATCAATAATCTCCTCGATGCTCTCGCACACGAGGTAATAATCGTGGTTCATCATGGTGATCTTGGATTCCGGAATGGATTCGATACACTCGATCTGCAGGTGATTGATCAGGAACCTCTCCTGATTTCGCTTGGTCAGTACGATCATGCTTTTCCCCTTCCTTCCCGACCGTCGGGCGGCGGTCACGCCGCCCGACGGTGTATTATGCTCAAAGGGAAGCTCAACGCTTCATGTTCACTAATTCTTCCAGCATCGTGTCCGTGACGGTGATGATGCGGGTGTTGGCCTGATAGCCGCGCTGGGTCGTGATCATGTCGGAGATCTCCGTGGCGAGGTCCACATTGGAGCCCTCCAGACCGCCGGTGAGGATCTGTCCGCCCGCGGAGCCGACACGCGCCTTCTCGCTCGGTGTCACCGCAGCAGCGGCATCGACCAGACCGCCGTTGACATAGCTCAGCGTGCCGCCGCCGACCGTCGTGATGTCGCTCGCAAGGCCCGCCATCAGGGAGACCGACAGGTCACCCGCGCCGTCACCGGCCTGATAGTAGAAGCCGCCGGTGTGGGTCACGCCGTTGGGATTGGTCACGCTGCCGACCGCCAGATAGCCGATGACAACAGGCGTATCGCTGCCTTCCACGATACCGGTGATCTGACCCTTTTCGGAGATGGAGATGCTGTTCATCTGGGCAAAGGCAAGGTTGATCTGATCAGCGGGATCCGCCTGTCCAGAATTATAAAAAGTATCGTAGTCCGTCAGCTTGACCTGATCAGTTGCTGCAAGAAGTCCGGCGCTATCTGACACAATGGCATCAGGCGTACCTGCCACCACAGGATAGCGAACTTCTGTCTTTGTGCTAACAACAGCAGCAGGGTCATCGGTCGGGTTGCCGGTAGCGTCAAGATTTATCGTCTGCTGCTTGGGCAGACGGATCGGCACGAGCTGGTCGCTGACGATGGGATCACCTTTGTCATCATAGCCCACGGTCAGAAAACCGTAGACGCAGCTACCGTTGCCGTCGACCAGATAGCCGTCCGAATCAAAGCCGAAGTCGCCCACGCGGGTCAGGTTCAGACCCTTGAAGCTGCTGGGATTGGTTGCTGTGATATTGTCCGCTGTGGTCTTATTGCCCACGAGGAAAAAGCCGTCGCCATCGATCATGCAGTCCATGGAAGTGCCGGGGGAATAACTGCCGCTGGTCATGTTCAGGTCGATGGTGCTGAGCTGGGAACCATAGCCGATCTGGGCGGGGTTCCGTCCGCCGGTGGTGCTGGTACCGTCCGCGCCGCTGCGGTACATGGTATACATCGCGTCCTTGAATACCGTGCGCTGGGACTTATAGCCCGCGGTGTTGACATTGGCAATATTGTTGCCGATGACATTCATTTTGCTCATGTGGGTCTTCAGACCCGCAATCGCGGCATACATTGCTCCAGTCATTTTTTCTGTATGACTCCTTTCGATCCTTGCGCCGCCCGCTCCCCGTCATTCGGGCGAGGAGCGATAGCCTCCGAGATCGGTCCTGCTATCTGTAGCTGTTACAGGAATACGGCGCCGTCAATATTGGTGAAGATGTTTTCCTTCATTTCCTCCTGCGTGATCGCGGTGATCACCTTCGCGTTGGGCACATTGATGATGAACGCCTTTTCCGTGTCCATCGCCAGAATGTTCTTCGCGCCCTTCGCCTGCGCCCGAAGCATACTGCCCTTGAGCTGGTCGATCAGGCTCGGTGTGATCTCAATGCCGCGCTCCTCCGCACGGGAGATGGCGTGCTTGGAAAATGCCACGCCCTGCTCCTCCGGTCTTGCGTTGGCAAGCTCCTGGCGGAATACCGCTCCGAAGCTCTGTCCCGCGGTTTGCTGCTGCGGGGCCGCGCCGGACGATCGCAGTTGGTGTTGGTTCGATAGCTTATCAATCATTTTTGTCACCTCAAACAATCCCTGTTTTCCGGTGTTACTCGGTCTTGCTTCCGGATTCCGTTCCGTCCTTCTGGGGCAGTCTGCCGACCGCCATGATCTCATTCATGTAATAGTATTCATCGCCGACAAACACGACCTGCTCGCCGCCCATGCTGCCCGTACCGGTGACCTCGCCGACGATCTCCTGTAGGTTTCCGTCCGAGTCGAACTTTCCCACGGTCACCTGCTTGCCGACCAGAGACGCCGCATAGGTCATGATCGACGCGTCGGTCAGATTGGTGATCGCCGTGATCATCTGCATCTGCACCATCTGGTTGAGCATATCGCTGGTGTCGGCAGTGGAGTCGATGCTCTGATTGGTCATCTGCGTCACCATCAGCGTCAGAAAATCGGTCATGTCAAGGCTGCTGTTGTCCTTAGCGGCAGACATCTTTGCCGCCGTGCCGACAGCGCCTGTGGTGAAATAGCCGCTGATGTCACCCATGAAATCGCTCATACTGTGTTCCTCCTTTTCTCAGGCTGTCAGGACGCCTCCGCGTCCAGCGGGATCAGACCCAGGCGTAAGCGGTGCAGGAAATCGGTTTCGTTTTTCTGCTCGCGCTGCTCCTGATGCTGCTCCTGCTGCCGGTGCTGCCCGCCGTCCTCGAAGCTCTGCTGACGATCGTCGTGCTGACGCGGGACCTCGATCTGCACCTCCTGCTGCGTGCCGCGGGACAGGATCTGCTGCAAGCCGCCCAGATCTTTCTCCAGAAGCTGCTGCGTCTGGCGGTTTTCCGCATGGAGCGCCACCAGCAGTCTGCCGTCGTCCGTAACGGTCATGCGCACCTCGATCGTGCCGAGGCTCTCGGGCGTCAACTGCACGCTCACCTGGGCTTTGCCCTGATCGATCGCGCGGAGGATCTGCTCGCCGACCTGCTCCTTCACCGGAACGCTCTGCTCTGCGGAAGCCGCTTCGCCGACCTTCACCAGAACGCTTTTCGTATCTTTGAATACCGCGCTCTCCGTTCCGCTCTCGCGGACCTCTTCGGTCTTGTCAAGATCCTGCTCCGGTCGATCCGTCTGCGCGGCAGCCTCGGTGCGTTCCCTGTGCGCGACAGTCGTTCTCTCCGTCGTCTGAGGAGCCTCCTCAGCCACCGGACGCTGCTCCACCGCCGTGTTCGCCTCCTGCTTCGCCGTGGCTTCGGCATCGGCATTCTGCTCCACGGGTGCGACCTCTGCGGTCTCCTGCGCGGTCTGCGCGGTCTGTACCGCCTGCACCGTCTGCGGTGCGAGCTGCGTCAGCGGGGCATCGGGCGCGGTATCCTCGGCAGCAACGACCACCGGATTCTGCATCGTCGCCAGTGCCGCCGACAGGAGCTGCTCCTGCGAAACGACATCTTCGCCCTCCGTGGGCTGCTCAGCGGTCACAGCGTCTGCCGGTCTGCCCTCTGCGGACACGCTGTCCTCAGTCTGCGATGCCTTCTCCGCGCCCTGATTCTTTTTCATCAGCTCGCGAAAGCCGGCACCGTCTCCCGTGGACTCGTCCGCCGCTGTCGTGCTCCGACGCTCGGCGGCTGCCTGCATCGTCTGCATCAGACCCATATAAATTGCTTCCATCTCTCATTTCACCTCCCTTCCCTGTGCTTGCTTCTATTCCAAACGAGAGGATATCCTCTCCGATCGGACGCTCGTTATTTTCCCGTGCTGCCGGCAAGGCGCGTCATGCTGACAAAGTCCTCTATGAAACGCTCCTCGCTCTTGGCCTCTTCCTTGTGGTAGGCCTCCAGCTTTTTCTCCCGCAGCTTTTCAATGGAAACGGATTCCTTCTTCGCCTCCACGACCTCGGCGCGCTTCGCCTCTTCCTTTCTGCGCAGCTCCTCCAGCGCCAGAGTCTCCCGCCGGATCTCGCGCTCCATGGCGCGAAAGCGGCTCTGATACATTCTCGCGTCGGTGACCGCCAGACCGGTCTCCATCTTCTGCCGATACTCCTCGCTGCACCGACGGTATTCGCTCCGGCGCATTTCCAGTTCCTCCTCCTTCGCGCGCACACGAGCCAGGATCTCCCCGTGCTCGGCGAGCAACGCGTCAAGGACCTGCTGCTTATAGGAAAGAATGCTCTCCAGCGAGAATTTGAACCTTTTCATGCCCTCTACCCTTCGTTACCTCGAATGCTCCGGCTTCACGATCTCCCGCAGGAGCTCCACCGTCTCCTCGTAGGAAAAGGATTCGTTGATGCCCTGCTGCAAAAAGCCGTTCACTGCGTCGATCTTCGCGAGCGCATAGTCCAGCTTTTTATTGCTTCCCGGCTTGTAAGCGCCGATCGAGACCAGGTCGATGTTTTTTTCATAGATGCTCAGAATGTCGCGAAGCTGCGCGCTGAGCTGCCGATGCTCCGGCGGCACGATCTCGACCATCAAACGGGAGATGCTGCCGCTGACATCGATCGCGGGATAGTGGTTCGCGTTCGCCAACTGGCGCGAGAGGATAATATGCCCGTCGAGAATACCGCGCACGGTATCGGCGATGGGCTCGTTGGTGTCGTCTCCCTCAACCAGAACGGTGTAGACGCCGGTGATGGAGCCGTGCTCGAAGTTTCCGCTGCGCTCGAGCAGCTTGGGAAGCTCGGCATAGATGGACGGCGTGTAGCCGCGAGCCACCGGCGGCTCGCCGATCGCCAGTCCGATCTCGCGCTGCGCCATGGCAAAACGGGTCAGCGAGTCCATCATCAGCAGGACATCATAGCCCTGATCGCGGAAGAATTCCGCGATGCCCGTTGCCACGCTGGGACACTTCATGCGCAGCATGGCGGGCTGATCCGAGGTCGCCACCACAAGGATCGAGCGGCGCATTCCCTCCTCGCCAAGATCCTTTTCCACAAACTCAAGCACCTCTCGGCCTCGTTCGCCCACGAGGGCGATGACATTGATGTCGGCCTTCACATTTTTTGCGATCATGCCCATCAATGTACTTTTTCCGACGCCGGAGCCGGCGAAGATGCCGATACGCTGTCCCTTTCCAATGGTGATCATGCCGTCGATCGCCTTCACGCCGAACTCCATGCGTTCACGGATCGGCGGGCGGCTGAGCGGATTGATATAGCCGCCGCCGATGCAGTAAGAGCTGCCCCCTTCAAAGGGACCCTTCCCGTCGATCGGCTGACCCAGCGCGTTGATGATCCTGCCGCGCAGGAATTCACCGACCTGCAATGTGAGCTGCCCGCCGGTGTTGCGGACGAAATTGCCCGCGGAGATGCCGTGCATCTCGGAATAAGGCATCAGCAGGATATGGTCGTTTTTGAATCCGACAACCTCCGCCGTCACCTGTGTACCTGTTTCGCTGTTGTAGATCCTGCAAATGTCTCCCACGGCCGCATGACCGCCGGACGCTTCGATGGACATTCCGACAATGTTTTCGATTTTTCCGGTCAGGCTGTATGTTTCCGCGTTGCGTACCTGACGAGTCAACTGCTCAAACACTGTCCAGACTCCTTCGGTTCTCTTTTCGTTCCACACCGGGCAGCGGGGTCTTGCTCACCATTGCCCGAATGTTCTTGATCTGCGTGGACGCGCTCGCGTCGATGATCTCGTCCGGCATTTCGACGATGCAGGTCCCCGCCTCTTCGTCCGCGATCGGAATGATGCGGACGCGGTCGGAGAGCATATCGAGCGCCGCGGTCAGCGACGCGGGGATCGGCGTGAGGCGCTTGACATCGCACTCGGCAATGTAGATCTGCACCCACTCGCGGCGCTTGCGCTTGTCGATCGCCGACTGTATCATGCGCCCGATCACGCTGTCGCTGCTCTTCAGGCTGACGCACACGACCTTTTCCGCGACGGTGATCGCCAGATCGCGCAGCTCCTCCACATGCTCGTCGAGCAGCGTGTCGACGCGGCGCGAGGCAGCCTCCAGAAAGTCCTTCACCTCGTCCTCGAGCGCAAGGAGCTTCTCCTCCTGATGGCTGAGACACTCCTGCATGGCGCGTTCCATGCCCTGTGCAGTCCCCTCGGCAAGCCCCTGGTCAAAGCCCTCCTGACGGGCCTTCTGCCGGATCTCCTCCGCCTGCCGCTCCGCCTCCTCGCGCGCGCTGCTCAGGATCGTCTCCGCCTCCTGTCTGGCGTCGCGCAGAATGCTCTCCGCCTGATATTGCGCAAAGCTGACCGGATTGGTAGGCACCTCTCTTACAGGCTCCTCCTCTGCCGGCATCGGGGCGTTTTCTCCATCGGCTTCGGAGGAGATCTTCTCCTCCTCGGGCGGTCGAAGCTCTTCCGCTTCGGGGAACTGATATAAGCTCGCAGCCGGCGAAGCGAAATATTTCAAAATGTTAGGCAATGATATCGTCCTTTCCGCCCTTGAGGATCACGATCTCGCCCTTTTCCTCCAGATCGCGAATGATACCGACGATGCGCTGCTGCGCCTCCTCAACATCGCGCATACGCACATTGGTGGTGACTTCGAGATCGTCCTTGATGTTCTGCGCCATACGGGTCGACATATTGCTGAAGAGCTTGTTGGCGACCTCCTCGTTGGCGGCCTTGAGCGCGAGCACAAGATCGCGCACATCGCAGTCGCGCACGAAGCGCTGAACGGAGCGGTCGTCCATGGTGACGATGTCCTCGAATACGAACATTCTCTTGCGGATCTCATCGGACAGATCCTGATTGCGCTCACTGAGACCATCGAAGATGTTCTTCTCGCTGGTTCTGTCCAGATTGTTCATGATGTTCGCAACATAGTCGATGCCGCCGACCTTCACATTGGCGCTGGTGACGATATTCGAGAACTTTTTGTTCATCTCCGCCTCGACGATCTTGATGGCGGCCGGAGACACGCTCTCGATCTTCGCGATGCTCTCCACCACCTGGATCTGCTGGCTCACATCGAGCTGCGCGATCACGCCGGCGGCCTTGTCCGCGTCGATGTACGAGAGGACGAGCGCGATGGTCTGCGGGCGCTCCCCCTGCAGGGCGGAGTAGAGCGATTTGATGTCCGCCTTGTTCATGAACGCGAATTCGCGGTTTTTCAGGGATTTTGTGACCTTATTGAGCAGATCGTTCGCCGCCTGCTCGCCATAAGCCTTTTCCAGAACGGCGCGCGCGTATTCCAGCCCGCCCTCCGTGACCGCCTTATTGGTCATGCAGACCTGATGGAACTCGTTGAGGATCTCCTCTGTCTGCTCGGAGTCGATGTAGCCGAGCTTCGCCACCTCCACGGTCAGATGCTCGACATCTTCCGGCTCCATGTACTTATAGAGCTGCGAGGCTTTGTCGGCGCCCAGCGCCACGATGACCGCCGCAGCCTTCTGCGCGCTGTCCATCGGCACTCTCTTTTTCTTAGGAGCAGCCGCGGGCGCGGCAGCGGGAGCGGCTCCCGTTGTCTCAGCCATTGTCCTCGCCTCCCCTCAGCCAGCCGCGGATCATCTGCGCCGCGATCTCGGGGTTATCGTCCGAGAACTGCCGGATATCCTTCCTGAGCTCCATGCTGCGTTCTGTCTGCAAACTCATAACATCTGCGCCGCTGGTAGCCGCTGCCGCTTCCCTCGCGACTCCGGCGGCTGCCAGGATCTCCTCCACCTCTCGCTGGCGGAGCAGATCATTCTTTGCCTTCTTGCGCTTTTTGCTGCGCGAGCGCAGGAGAAGGATCAGCACCACGAATACGAGCAGTCCTGCCGCAGCCGCGTAAATGACCCATTCCTCCACCGGCCACTGCGACGGCGTCGGAATGACCGTAGGCTCACGATAAAAGGGCTTCGCCACGACCGAGATGCGGTCCGCCAGATACTCGATGCCCGAATCCTCGTCGATCACACCCTGAATGCCCGCGGCGCGGGCGACATGCTCGCGCACTTCCTGCGTGTTCACCGTGCCGGCGTCCGCATTGATGCTCACGGAAATGGAGCAGTCGGTCAGGTAGCCGGCGGTGTAGATCGCCACGGTCTCCTCATAGGGGTTATCGTATTTGACGCTGCCCGAGCCGCCGAGCTCCTGCTCGGTGCCGTTGGGGTCCGACACATCCTCTACATACTCCGGAAGATCGGCGTTCGTCTCCGAGCCGACCAGTCCGCCGACCACATCGTCTTCCCCGCGAGTGACCCAGTAGTCATAGATCTTCTCGCCCTTGATGCCCTCGCCGTTGGTACTGCCGTCGGTGGCAAAGTCGGGCAGGAAGACATCGCGGGAGCTCACCGTGCGCTGGCTGACATCTACCGTGCAGCTCACAGCAACGCGGACATTATCGTCTCCGTAGAAAGGACGAAGCGCCTGCAGCACTTCGCTGCGAATGATGTTCGCCTGCTCCTCCTCGAGCTGGAACTTCAGCGCGGAGGCATCGGCGTCCGCCAGAGAATCACTCGCCCCGTAGCGGTTGCCCGCTGTGTCGGTGATGTCGACCTTGTCGATCGACAGACCCTGCACAGCATTGGCGATGTAGCGACGGATCGCCAGCGCCTGGTCGGACGACAGGCGCGCGGTGCCCTGCATCTCAACGATGACCGCCGCCGAAGCGTCGATCGTGGAGCTCTTGTCCAGAACATAGCCGTTATCCTGTCCGAGACTGATGGTCACGGTGGCGTTTTTCACATTGTCGAAGCAGCGCACCACCGCGCTCATCTGATCCTGCAGATCGTGCAGGAAGGTCGTCTTCCGCTCCGATTCCGTGGACAGCGAGCCGATATTGTTATAATAGGTGTCGTAAGAATAGGAAAAACCCGTCTGAGGATAGCCCTCCATCAGCAGGCGCGCTTTCAGCGAAGCCTCCTGATTCTTGCGAACCAGGATCGTATCGTTGTTTTCGATCTTGTAATCCGCGACCCCCTGCCCCTCCAGATACGAGACAATCGATGTGAGCTCCGGAGAGCTCAGTCCCGTAAAGAGCACAGAGTAGGGACGGTTTGCCAGCGCGACAACAATGACCACGAGCGCGACCACGACCAGCGTTGCAACCGTTATGTAAACCTTTTTGGAAACCTTCTGCAACGCAGCCTTTACCTTCGTCAGCGCCGCTTTCATTTTTTCAGTCAACTGTCCTCACCGCTTTTCCCTTGTGGATCGGGCCGCTTATCAGGAAAAGACCCCCGTGCCCTCCGCTGTAGCGGAGGGCACAAAAGGGTCGACCCTTTTGTGCGCCCGTTTTGCCCGTCTGTTACAGGCTGATGCGCGAGATCTCCTGATAGGCCTCCAGCGCACGATTCCTCAACTGCACCAAAAGCTCCACCGCGATCTGATTTTTTGTCGATGCGATCGTAAGGATCGCCGGATTATCCAACTGGCCGGTCGCCAGCAGGTATTCCGCCTCCGTCTTTTCCGCGTCCGTCTGCCGCACGCTCTCGATCGCGGAGGCGAAAATGTCGCCGAAGATGCCCTGCTCCGTTTCCTGACCGGAGACTCTCTCGCTCAGATTTCCGCCGGCAGCGGAATACAGCTTTTCGATCGCCGTCGTTGTCATACGAGATCCCTCCTATCCGTTATCTGCCGATCTCAAGTCCCTTTGCCACAACGGACTTGAGTGTGTTGAATGCCGTGACATTTGCGGAAAACGCCTGCGTTGCGGCCATGGCATCGGTCATCTCCTTGACCGTGTCCACATTGGGCATCTCCACATACCCTTCCTCGTCGGCGTCCGGGTGCGTGGGGTCGTACACCATTTTCATGGGCGACGGGTCGTCCACGATCTGCGTCACCTTCACGCCGCCGGCATTGGGATCGTCCCCGTTCGGAGCCAGACCGTTTGCCGCGCGCGCCATCGCCTGACGGAAATCGTTCCGTCCGGTCTCCGCCTGAAAGACGACCATCTTCCGGCGATACGCGCCATCGCCGCCCTCGGTGCGGGTGGTCGTGGCGTTCGTGATATTCTCGGCGACCACATCGAGCCGAAGCTGCTGGGCGGTCAGACCCGACGCGACGATATTCATAGAACTAAAAAAAGCCATGCTGTTTCCCCTCCATCAGTGCTCATTCCGCTGCCGCTCACTGTCCTCTGACAGCGGTCCGCAGGGTCGAAAGGTCCGAGTTGATCGCATTCATCACATACTGAAGCTGATAGGCGTTGCGTATCATTTCCACACTCTGCTCCGTGACATTCACGCCGTTGTCGTCCATGCGGGTCGACTCGATGTGCTCCGTCACGGCGAATTCGGAGGTCTCCAGAACCTCCCGCACAGACTGCTTCGGATTCGCCGATGCGCGCGCCTTCTCCAACCGGTCCTTCAGTCGTTCCTCAAAGGTCACGACCTTCGCTTTGTAATTCGGGGTCTCAGCATTGGCTATATTATCTAAAATAGCCGCCTGCTTTGTCCATAAAAAGCCCATGGCTTTTTCCAGCATAAACGAGGAATTATTCGTCAAAAAGTCCATAATCCACCTGTAAAAAACGCAAAATCTTCATCATTTACCCATCTTTCGCATCCATGCAGGCGACCATGTCTCAGACATTCCAAACGCCTATTTTTCAGACACAGCGCGGCGGCAGTTTTACCACGAAATACATTATACTGATTTTCGCTGAAAAAACAAGAGCATCTTTCAATTTTTTGTCGAATTTGGAAATATCCCGTCGATTTTTGTTGACGGCGCACATTCAAATCGAAATTTCTCCGTGCGCATTCGTGCAGAACGGCAGTTTGCTCTTTTCCCGCCTGCGGCGTGAGCGGGGCGTGACGAGGCATCATTTTCCGCGCGATTTTCGGCGCGCGGACGCTTCGACCGAGCGCAAAAAGCGCGCCCTTTTCGCGCCCCTTCGTCCGGCATAGGTCAAGCCCGCGATGAATAGAATATGCAGACCGCGGAGGTGAGCGCCATGATCGTCCGACCCTTCACTTACACGAGCGAAGCGCACACCGTTGCCGGCAGACGATGCGGCATCAGGATCGAAAACCTCTCCCCTGTCCTCTCCGATGAGGAGCGCGCGGAGCAGCGCAGGTGCATCGAGGCGGGGCTTTTTGAGGTCTTTGCCCGCTATGCAGACCGGCAGGAGGAGCAGCGCTGATCGCTGTCTGCCGCGACGCGCTACGCCTGTGGCAACTTTTTAGTTTTATAGGAAAGGAGGCGCGCTGTGAACGCGATCTACGCAAGGCAGTCCGTTGACAGACCCGACAGCATTTCCATCGAAAGCCAGATCTCGTTCTGCGAATACGAGCTGCGGGGCGAAGCGTACAGGGTTTACACCGATCGGGGTTACAGCGGGAAAAATACGGATCGCCCCGCCTTTGCGGAAATGATGAACGATATCGAAAACGGAATCATCAGCAAGGTGGTCGTCTACAAGTTAGACCGCATCAGCCGCTCCATTCTCGACTTCTCTAACATGATGGAGCGATTCGGGAAGCACAGGGTCGAATTCGTGTCCACCACGGAGAAATTCGACACCTCCTCCCCCATGGGGCGCGCCATGCTCAACATCTGCATCGTCTTTGCCCAGCTCGAGCGGGAGACGATCCAGAAGCGCGTGGCGGACGCCTACCTCTCCCGCAGCCAAAAGAGCTTTTATATGGGCGGCAGAGTGCCTTACGGCTTCCGGCTGATGCCGACGACCATCGGCGGCGTCAAGACCTCCATGTATGCGATCGAGCCGGACGAGGCGGAGCAGGTACGGCTGATCTACGAGCTGTACGCGAGAGCGGAATGCTCCTATGGTGACATTATTCGCTATTTTCAGGAGCACGGCATTCTCAAAAACGGAAAGCCATGGGGTCGCACGCGTCTTGCCGAGGTGCTGCGAAATCCGATCTATGCCCGCGCCGATCTTTCGATCTATGAATTCTACCGTGACCGTGGAGCGATCATCGCGAACGAGCCCGGTGACTTCATCGGTACGAACGGGTGCTATTCTTACAGGGGGCAGGAGCACACGGAGCGAAAGCCGCGCAGTATCGAAGGGACGCATCTTGTGCTGGCACCTCACGAGGGCATCATTCCCGCCGAGCTGTGGCTCAGGTGTCGGGCAAAGAATCTGGAGGCGCAGCGGATCAAGCCATATCAGAAGGCAAAAAACACCTGGCTTGCCGGAAAGATCAAATGCGGCATCTGCGGCTATGCGCTGGTGGACAAGCATTACGCCGCCACGCACGCCCGCTACCTTCTCTGCTCCAACAAGATGAACTCCCACGCCTGCGAGGGACCCGGCACCATCTACTCCGACGAGCTCGAGCAGCTCGTCTGCGGAGAACTGCACAAAAAGCTAAAACAATTCAGCAAACTCAGCAGCAGTAAAGCAGAATCACTTGATAGTGATTCCGCCGCTCTGCGGGTGGAGCTGACGCAGATCGAGGACGAGCTCGGCGCTCTGATGCGCCGCATGGCGGGCGCCGACGATGTGCTGTTCCGCTACATCGGCAGCCGTGTCAAGGAGCTGGACGGCAGAAAGCAGGCGCTGCTCCGGCAGCTCTCCGCGCACAGAGCGCGCGAGGGAGCGGAGCGCACCGAGATCAGCGATCCCCTGGCGATGTGGGATACTCTGGGCTTTGACGACAAGCGCCGGACCGTGGATCTGCTGATCCGCGTCATCTACGCCACCGGCGACTCCGTCAGGATCGAGTGGCGGATCTGACGCCGAATTTTCCATCTTGTACGCTTCGGCGAAGGGCTTCGGCTGGCGAAGGAAAAGCTCGACAGCAAAAATGTATATTATGTCAACCCCAGCTTTGACCGATAAGCAACAAAACAAGACCGCCCGATCTTCGGGCGGTCTTGTCCGCAAAGAGGAGCAAATCAGCCGACGCGCAGCTCATAATTGACGATGTCGAGATATCTGCCAAATTTCAGTCCGACCTCGTGGAGCGTGCCGGAGTAGGTGAAACCGAATTTCTCGTGCAGGCGAACGCTCGCCTCGTTGCCGCCGGCGATGACCGAAACGACCGTGTGCGTCCCCGCGTCCTCGCGCGCCATGCGCAGGATCGCCTCCATCAGCGCGCTCGCGATGCCGCGTCCGCGCTGCGCGGGGGCGACATAGACCGACAGCTCGACGGTTTGCAGATAGGCGTCAAAGTCGCGGTAGGGCGAGAGCGAGGCGTAGCCGAGCACCGCGCCGTCCTCCTCCGCGACGAGCAGCGGGTGGTTGCCGACATTGTGCGCGGCGAACCAGCGCTCCCCTCCCTCCCCCTCGCGGAGCATCACATCAAAGGTCGCGGTGCCGCTTTCGACCTCGTGGTTGTAGATGGCGAGCATCGCGGGAAGATCGCGGCGCTCCGCCGTTCGAATGTTCATGGGCGTCTCCTTTCAGGACAGCAGGTCGAGCTGCGCGGGGCTCTCCCCGCCCGCCTCTGCCTTTTCGTCGAGCAGCGCGAGAAATTCCTCCTCACCGATGACGGGAATGCCCAGCTCATTCGCCTTTTTGAGCTTGCTGCCCGCAGCTTCTCCGGCGACGACATAGCTTGTCTTCTTCGAGACGGAGCCGGCGGTCTTGCCGCCGTGCGCCTCGATGAGCGCGCCCGCCTCGTCGCGCGTGAAGCGCGTGAGTGAGCCGGTGAGCACGAAGGTCTTGCCCGCGAAGCGCAGGTCCTGCGGCGCTTCGGTGCAGACCATGTTGACGCCGGCAGCCCTGAGGCTCTCGATCAGGTCGCGCGACTGCTCGTCGGCGAACCATCTCTGCAAAAACTGCGCGGTGATCTCCCCGATATCGTCCACCGCAGTCAGCTCCTCGACCGAGGCGCGCATGAGCGCGTCCGTCGAACCGAAGCGCTGCGCGAGCACGCGCGCGGCCTTCGCGCCGATCTGACGGATACCCAGCGCGCAGAGAAGGCGCGCGAGGTCATTTTCCTTTGATTTTTCAATGGCGGCAACGGCATTCTGCGCGCTCTTCACGCCCATGCGGTCGAGTCGGGCAAGCTCCTCCACGGTCAAGCTGTAAAGGTCAGACGCCTTGCAGACAAGTCCGGTACTGACTAATTGCTCCAGCAGCGCGGGACCGACGCCATCAATATCCATCGCCTCGCGCGAGGTGAAGTGCGTGAGATTCCGCAGGAGCTGCGCGGGGCATTCCGCGCCCGTGCAGCGTGCGGCACTCTCCCCCTCCTCGCGGTAGACCGGCGCGCCGCAGACCGGACAGCGCTCCGGCAGACGGTAGGGCTGCGTGCCGTCGGGACGCTTTTCGGGCAGCACGCGCACGACCTCGGGAATGATCTCCCCTGCCTTGCGCACGAGCACGGCGTCGCCGACGCGGATATCCTTCTCGTCGATGAAATCCTGATTGTGGAGCGTCGCGTTCGTCACGGTCGTGCCCGCAAGATGCACCGGCTCAAAGACCGCCTTCGGCGTCAGAACGCCTGTGCGCCCGACCTGCACGATGATGTCCGTGATGCGCGTCTCCTTCTCCTCCGGCGGGTACTTATAGGCGATTGCCCAGCGGGGCACCTTGCTCGTCGAGCCAAGTATTTCGCGATCTGTAAGGCTATTGAGCTTTACAACTGCGCCGTCCATATCATAGGGCAGCTCCGCGCGGTTTTCCCCTAAGCGGCGGATCTCCGCAAGGGCTTCCTCCGCGGTGGAGACGACCCGATTGCCGATGACCTTGAAGTGCTGGCTGCGGAGATAGTCGAGCGTCTCCGCGTGCGTCGCAAACTCCCTCCCCTCGGCAAGCTGCAGGTTGAAGATCGCGATATCCAGCCGCCGCTTCGCGGCGATCTTCGGGTCGAGCTGGCGCAGCGAGCCGGCGGCGGCGTTGCGGGGATTGGCGAAGGTCTGCTCACCGTTCTCCTCGCGCTCGGCGTTGAGCGCGGCAAAGACCTTCTTTGCCATGTAGACCTCACCGCGCACGATGAGCCGCGGCAGCTTCTCCGGCAGCACCATCGGGATCGACTGGATCGTGCGCAGATTTTCCGTCACATCTTCGCCCACGCGGCCGTCGCCGCGGGTCGCGCCGCGCACGAACACGCCGTTTTGATATTCGAGCGCGACGGAGAGCCCGTCGACCTTCGGCTCGACGCTGTACGCGACCGTGTCGAGCTGCTCGCGCACCTTTTCGTCAAACTCCACGACCTCGCCGTCGGAAAAGGAGTCCTGCAAACTTTCGAGCGGGACGGCGTGGGTGACGGGCGCGAATTTCGTCAGCGCCATGCCCCCCACGCGCTGCGTGGGCGAGTCGGGCGTGATCTCCTCGGGGTGCTCGCGCTCCAAATCGGCCAGCTCGCGCTGAAGCATATCGTACTCGTAGTCGCCGATGCTCGGCTCATCGAGCACATAATAGCGGTAGGAATGCGCGTTGAGCGTGTCGCGCAGCTCCTTCATTCGTTCCTTGTAGGACATGGCTCTCTCCCCTTTTATCCGGCGTTGTTCATGATGAAATCTCCCGCAGTGGAGGACATATCCTCCTGCGTGTCGAAGTAGGTGTAGGTGTCCGGCACCAGACCGACGATCACGGTCTCGGCGACGGCGTAATGGTTGGTGACCTTGGTGACGGTCGAAAATCCGGGCAGCAGAATGCTCACATAGACCTCCACCACCAGCCGGATCTCGTGGCGCGTCTGGTTGATGCCGGCGGAGGAAAAGGCATTTTCAAAGTAGGCGGACGACGAACCGACCGACTGCATTCGAATGTGCAGCGCGGGACCGCGCCCCGCGAACAGTGGCGAGCCGAGCAGGTTCCCGACGGGGATATACAGCTCACGCGTGGAGACCTCCGACATTTTTTGCAGCACATCGTCCAGCACGGCGGATTGCAGGCGGTTAAACTCCGCCATGTTGCTCTTGACCGCCGTGATGTGCCCCTCGGTGTCCTTTTCGAAGGAGATCAGGCGGTCGTAGTCCACGCCCGCACCGTAGAGCATCTCGTTGACAGAGCTGTTGACCACGCGCGTGACCGCGTTCGAAACGCGGGCAGTCGCAAGGCTCGTGAGGATCGGCCTGAGCTGCGTCATGGCAACGAGCAAAAGCGCAACGAGCGCGGCGCTGAGGAGCAGCGCGCGCAGAAACCACCGCTCACGCCGCGTGAGACCGCGGCGCATATAGCGTCGCATGAGCGCACCCCCTTTCGGGGAAGCCTATGCGCCGACGGCTTTTCCCTATTCGCCCAGCGCCATGACGAACGACTTGTAGGCTTTGCCGCGCTCCATGAAATTCGCGAACTGATCGAAGGCGGCGCAGGCGGGCGAGAGCGTGACGATGTCGCCCGCCTCGGCGTTGGAATAGGCGGCCTCCACCGCTTCGCGCAGGCTTTCGCAGCGGACGATCCGCGGGCGCTCCGCGGCCGTTTGGTATTCTCTGCTCTCCACCACGGCGCGCTCGATGGCCTCAGCCGTCGCGCCGCAGAGAATGAGCGTCTTGACGCGCGAAACCACCTCCGGCGCAAGCGGTGTGAAGGGGATATGCTTGTCATACCCGCCCGCGATCAGGAGGACCTTATGCGAAAACGCACGCAGCCCCGCGATGGTCCGCGTGGGGCTTGAAGCGATGGAATCGTTATAATAGCGGACACCGTGGAGCTCGCGGACGAATTCGATGCGGTGCTCCACTCCGGCAAACTCCCGCGCGACCTTTCGCGCCGTTTCCGCGCACACCAGTCCGTCGACCGCAAGCAGCGCCGCCATATAGTTCTCCACATTGTGAAGCCCCGGCAGACGGATATCCGCAAGGGAAAGCACTTTACACTCTTCTCCCCCATCGCGCAGCCAGATCGCGCCGTCGCGCACGAACGCGCCGTCCGAAACCTCCCGCGTGCGGGAGAACAGACGCACGCGGCAGCGCGATTTTTCGCTCAAATCGAGCGTGAGGTCATTATCGGCGTTGAAGATCGCCGTGTCCCGCGCCGACTGGTGGCAGAAAATATTCTCCTTCGCGGCGACATACTCCGCCATATCGCAGTGGACATCGAGGTGATTGGGCGCAAGATTCGTCAGCACGGCGGTGTGCGGCGAATACGGCATCTCCATGAGCTGGAAGGACGAAAGCTCCAGCACGGCGATATCTTCCGATGTCATCTCCCCCGCGTCCGCGAGCAGCGGGCGGCCGATGTTGCCGCCGAGCCAGACACGCCGCCCCTCCGCACGGAGCAGCTCCGCGGTGATGCTCGCCGTCGTGGTCTTGCCGTCGCTCCCCGTGATGCCGATGATCGGACAGGGGCAGACAGCGAAAAAGACCTCCATCTCGCTCGTGATGCGCGCACCGTTCACCTTCGCCTCCAATAGCTCCGGCACATCGGGGCGCATTCCCGGCGTGCGGAAGATGAGGTCCGCGCGCAGTCCTTTGAGATAGTCCGCGCCAAGGCGCAGCTGCGCGCCGAGCGCTTCAAAATGCGCCGCCGCTTCGCCGAGCGCCGCGCGCTCTTTTTTGTCGCAGGCGAGCACGCGCACACCGTTTTTCGCCAGAAGCTCGATCAACGGACGGTTGCTCACGCCCAGTCCGATGACCGCGGCGGTCTTTCCTCTGATGCTCTCGAGGTATTCGTGCAGCGTCATAGCACAGCGTCCCTTCGTCAATAACAGTTACTCTAAATTATACCGCATCGGCGCCGTTTTATCAACGCTTTCCCCGCACAAATTTTCTCCCCTTGACTTTGCCGCCGCCGTCCGCTACAATAAGGGGCGCGAGGAAAACAGGCAGTCGCGCGGCGAAGCCGAAAGGCTCGCTGTGAGGAAAGTCCGGGCTCCGCAGGGCAAGGATAACGGGTAACGCCCGCCCAGAGCGATCTGAGGAAAAGTGCAACAGAAATAGACT
>CAYWAS010000002.1:0-106730 GCA_964455915.1 uncultured Oscillibacter sp.
AGCCCAGCCGGATGCTGGGCTTCCAACCAAAAACTATTGTAATAGGGAGGTTCGCGGCGATGAGCGAAAAGGACCGCATTCCCGAGCTGTTCGGCTCACTGGCATTTCACGAAGGAACGATGGAGCAGTATGTCCCGCAGCAGGCGATGGAAGTCTGGCGCGACTGCCTCAAGAGCGGCAAGCAGCTTCCGCTCAGCGCGGCGAACGACATTGCCGAGGCGATGAAGACCTGGGCGCTCGAGCACGGCGCGACGCACTTCACGCACTGGTTCCAGCCGCTCACGGGCGTCACGGCGGAAAAGCACGACAGCTTCATCAAGCCGACCGGCGGCGGGCGGGTCATCATGGACTTTTCCGGCAAGGAGCTCGTGTGCGGCGAGCCGGACGCGTCGAGCTTCCCCTCGGGCGGTCTGCGCGCGACCTTCGAGGCGCGCGGCTACAGCGCCTGGGACCCCACGGCCTGCGCCTTCCTCAAGGACGGGAGCCTTTGTATCCCGACGGTGTTCTGCTCCTACAGCGGCGCGGCACTGGATAAAAAGACGCCGCTGCTGCGCTCGATGGAGGCCGTCAGCCGCGAGGCGGTGCGCGTTTTGAAGCTCTTCGGCGGCGAGACGGAGGTGCGCAAGGTCACGCCGCAGGTCGGCGCGGAGCAGGAGTATTTCCTCATCGACCGCGCGCTCTACCTCAAGCGCGAGGATCTGCGGCTTTGCGGGCGCGCGCTCTTCGGCGCGAAGCCGCCGAAGGGTCAGGAGCTTGACGACCACTATTTCGGCACGATCCGTCCGCGTGTGGCGGCCTATATGAAGGAGCTGGACGAGGAGCTGTGGAAGCTCGGCGTGCTCTCCAAGACCAAGCACAACGAGGTCGCGCCCGGTCAGCACGAGATGGCGCCCATCTATTGCGACGCCAACACCGCCAACGACCAGAATCAGCTCGTCATGGAGACGATGAAGAAGGTCGCCGAGCGCCACGGACTCGTGTGCCTGCTGCACGAAAAGCCTTTCGCGGGCGTCAACGGCTCGGGCAAGCATATCAACTGGTCGCTTTCGACCGACGCGGGCGAGAATCTCTTCTCCCCCGGCAGGACGCCCAGCCGGAATGCGCAGTTCCTCCTCTTCCTCGCGGTCTTCATCAAGGGCGTGGACGAATATCAGGAGCTGCTGCGCTGCTCGGTCGCCTTCGCGGGCAACGACCACCGCCTCGGCGCGCAGGAAGCGCCGCCGGCCATCGTGTCCGTCTTCCTCGGCTCGGAGCTGCAAAGCATCATCGACGCCATCGTCGGCGAGAGCGGCTACATCGAGGCGGAGCGCCGCGCGCTGCGCATCGGCGTCGATGTGCTGCCCGCGATCCCGCAGGACACCACCGACCGCAACCGCACCTCGCCGCTTGCCTTCACCGGCAACAAGTTCGAGTTCCGTATGCCGGGGTCCTCGCAGTCCATCGCGGGCTCGGTGACGGTGCTCAACACCATCATGGCGGAGGAGCTGAGCGAGGTCTACGCCGCGCTGAAGGACGCGCCGGACTTCATGGAGGCGCTGCACGAGCTGGTGCGTAAGATCTTCACGGAGCACGGGCGGATCCTCTTCAACGGCAACGGCTACGAGGAGGCGTGGGTACACGAGGCGGAGCGCCGCGGGCTCGCGAACCTCAAAAATACCGCCGAGGCGCTGCCGACCTATCTTCTGCCGAAGAATGTGGAGCTGATGACGAAGCACGGCGTCTATACGCACGAGGAGATGCTCTCGCGCCACGAGATCCACATGGAGAAGTACCGCAAGATCATCGGCATCGAGGCCGCGACGATGGTGGACATGGTCCAGCATGAGCTGCTCAACGCCGTTTCGGAGTATGAGAGCAAGCTCTGCGAGACGATGCTGCGCAAGCGCGAGGCCGCGCCGGAGCTCTCCTGCCATGTGGAAAAGTCGCTCATCAACTCCATCGGTATGCTCAACGAGAAGCTCCTTGAGCAGACCGTCGCGCTCAAAACGGCGCTGGAGACCGCGCCTGCGGACAATGCGGGCGAGGAGATGCTGCGCTATTACCACGATGTAGTCGCCGCGGATATGGACGCTGTGCGCGAGACGGTCGACCGTCTGGAGACGCTGACCGCCGCGAAATACTGGCCCTATCCGACCTTCTGCGATCTGCTCTTTTCCGTTTGACCGAAAGGGAGCGCCCCTTGCGGGGGCGCTCCTTTTTTCGCGGTAAAGCGCTGATAAAGGATTTATGAATTTTTTCGCCGCGGCATTGACAAGATCTCCCGCGGACATATAATTGTAGCAGGAAAGCTGAACGAAGGAAAGGACGGTCGTATGGAGCTGAGCAAAAAAACCATGAAGCGGCTGATGCTGCTTGTCACCTTTACGCTGCTGCTCTACTGGGCGCTGACGCATACGGCGCACTTTACGCAGCTTTTGCAGCGCATCGTTTCGCTGCTCTCCCCGTTTCTGCTGGGGCTGTGCATCGCCTATGTGATCGACCTTCTGCTGCGCGCGCTGGAAAAGGCATGGGAAAAGTCGGCGGCGCTGCGGCGCTATCGCAAGCTCAAGCGCCCGCTCTGCCTGACGGTGAGCGTGCTGCTGATCCTCGGCATTCTGCTCGCGGTCGTGCTGGTGGTGGTGCCGGAGCTCAGGAGCACCTTTGAAACGATCTCCTCGCTCTCCACCGTCTACTGGCAGACGATCGCGGACTGGTGGACGAAGCTGGAGGTGCTGGCGGCAGAGTATGAGCTGGAGCTGCCGGATCTGAACATCGATCCCGCCAAGGCGGCGAGCGCGGTGAAAAAATTCCTGAGCGAGAACGGTCACGGCTTCCTCACGCAGACGGTCAGCGGCATCACCTCCGTGGTCGGCAGCGTGGTGAATTTCGTCCTCGGGCTCGTGTTCGCGCTCTATGTCCTCGCGCAGAAGGAAACGCTCGCGCGGCAGGCGAACGCGGTCATGAAGGCGTTTTTGCCCCAACGCACGGCGGAGCGCGTGCGCGGCTTCTTCGCGCTGGCGGATCGCATCTTCTCGAGCTTTGTCACCGGTCAGCTCACCGAGGCGGTCATCATCGGAACACTCTGCTTTCTCGGAATGCTCGCGCTGAAAATGCCTTACGCGCCGGCGATCTCCGTGCTCGTCGGTTTCACGGCGCTCATTCCGGTCTTCGGCGCCTTCATCGGCACGGCGGTCGGCGCGCTGCTGATCCTGGTCGATACGCCGATCAAGGCGCTGTGGTTCGTCCTCTTTATCCTCGTGCTCCAGCAGGTGGAGGGCGACTTCATCTACCCCAAGGTCGTCGGGCGATCCGTGGGTCTGCCGGGGATCTGGGTGCTCGCCGCCGTGACGGTCGGCGGCGCGGCGTTCGGTGTTGTGGGAATGCTCTTTGCCGTGCCCGTGACCTCCATTTTCTACACGCTCATCAAGGAGGAGACGGAGCGTCGGCTCGCACAGAAGAAATGAGAAAAAGGAAGCGCCGCTCGGCGAGCGGCGCTTCTTTTCTGCACTTTTTGCGCGTCAGTCCGCGCGCGGGAGCGTTTGCATCGTCCTGTCCAGCAGCGCGCAGCAGAGCACCGTCAGCACGCCGGAGATGAGGCAGGGCAGGTTATAGAGGAAGGAGTAGACCCACTCGTTGTCCATCGGCAGACCGTAGATATTATACATATACTCGCCCCAGAGCGTCGCGCCCGTGATCCACACGGCGACGAAACGCCCAAGGCAGCCGAGCGCTGCGCCGCCGAGCCGCGCGGCAAATCCTCTGCCGCGACCGACGCCCGCAAGCCCGATGAGCGTACACGCGGCGAGGTAGTCGCCGAGGATCGACTGCCAGCCGATGGCGATGCCGCCGCCGAGCATGAAGTCAAGAATGCCCAGCGCGAAGCCCGCGAGCAGACCGCACTGCACGCCCCAGCGCAGCGCGTAGAGCGCGATGGGCAGCATCATCAGCGAGATCGACCCGCCCTCCGGCATGTGCCAGAACTTGATGAAGCCCAGCGCCTCCGCCGCGGCGACCATCAGCGCTCCTTCCACGAGCGCGCGTGTTTTTTTAGATGTGTTCATGAGAAGCCCTCCTAAAAAATAACATCGCAACGCCCGGCGTTGCGATGCAAGAAGAGACTGCTCCCTATCCATTACATTCCTACGCCGGCATTACCCGGATCAGGTTCGAGGGACCGGGACGACATTACGCCCACATCTCAGCCGGCTTGCGCCAGCGCCCCTTGTAAACTTGTCGAGATATTTATACGCCTGCCGCGCCGTTTTGTCAAGGGCATATCGTCCGATTTTTTGCTTTTTGCCGCCGCGCGGTGGACAGCGCGCCGCGTTTCTGCTATGATTCTCGTAAGTCGAGAGAGATTCTGCGGCGCGTGGGTGGCATTCTCCCTCTCACTTTCGTAGAATTTGACCATCAACTCACGAGGAGGTACACGATGGAAAAGAAAACGATGGGCAGCTTTCTCGCCGCGCTCCGCCGTGCGAACGGCATGACACAGCGCGAGCTTGCAGAAAAACTGAATGTGTCCGATAAATCCGTCTCCCGCTGGGAAAATGACGACGGAGCGCCCGATTTGGCGCTCCTGCCGGTGATCGCCGAGGTCTTCGGCGTGACCTGCGACGAGCTGCTGCGCGGCGAGCGCGCCGCGGCGCAGCCGACAGCGGCGCAGGAGAGCGCCCACACGGAAAAGGTCGAAAAGCAGCGCCGTCGGCTGCTGCAAGCGAGCCTTTCGCGCTTTCGCTCCCACAGCGTCCTTGCCCTCGCCCTCGCCGCGGTGGGCTTCCTGATCGCGCACGGCTGCAACAGCGCGCTCGAGCGCGCGCTGATCGGCTTTTTCCTCGGCGCGGTGTGCTTTGTCGGAGCCACGGCGGTCGAGGCCGTGCAGTGCAGCGCCGCCTTCCTCGCCGTGAGCGACGAGGACCTGAGCGGCGACGATGTCGATGCCTACCGCGTCAGCGTCGTGCGCTGGGCGGAGCGCAGCTTCGGCGCGATCTGGGTGCTCTTCGCGACCACGCTGCCGCTGCTCCTCGCGTTCAAGCCCGTGGACTATAATGGCTTTACACTCAGTAAAACCACGGTCGGCATCACGATGGACTGGTATATCTTCGCCCTCCTTGCGCTCGCGGCGCTCGCTCTCTGGGCGCTCGCGGTGCGCGCGGTCAATGAAAGACTCGCGAAAAAGGGCGTGGGCGTGCTCACGGAGGAGGAAAGCGCGGCGCGGCGCAAAAACCGCCGCTTGCAGCGCGTCACCGCGCTGACCCTCTGCGTCGTGATGGCGGCAACGCTCTTTGTGGGACAGGCGCTGTGCGGCTTCGGAGACCCGCGCCACCTTGTCGAGGGAATGACCTTCACGGACTTCGAGGAATTCCGGCGCTATATGTGGCAGAAGGTCAATGGGGAGAACAGCGACGGCTTCGCCATCGCTCCCGAGCCCGCGCCGGACACCGCCATTCCCTCCGACACCGACACGAGCGGATTATATGGCACACGGCGCGCCATCTACGATGAAAACGGCGAGGAGGTCTACACCTACTACCAGCGCAACTGGTCAGTGAGCCGCATCATCTGCGGCGACAAGGAGGACGACTACCTCCCTATCACTGTCTACACGAACAGCGATATGCGCAAGGCGAGATCGCGCGCACAGATCATCACCGCCGCGTCCTATGCCCTCTGCGTCCTCGAGTGCGCCGGTGCAGCGCTCATCTACCGCAAAAAGCGCGAGAAGTAAAGAAAAAAAGAAACGCAGCCGCGCGGCTGCGTTTCTTTTTTCGCTTTTAGATATGTACGACCTTCAGCTCGCTGGCCTCAAAGAGTCCCAGGCGCTTGCCGACATTGACATACACCTGCGGGTCACCGCTCGTGCAGATGGTGAAGGTGCCCTTCTTCTGCGGATTGAGCGCATCCTGCTCGGCAAGATACGCCTTGACAGCGTTCGCCTGCTCAAGCGCGGGATTGATGAGGTGCATTGCGGGATAGCACTCGCGGAAATTCTCCTCCACGATGGGATAGTGCGTGCAGCCGAGGATCAGGTTTTCGACCTTCTCGCGCGCGAGGATATTGTCCACCTGCGTGGTGATCTCAAGGTTGATGTCGTGGCGGTTGAAGTCGCCGCGGTCGACGAGCGCCGCGAGCAGGGGAGAGCCCTTGCCGACGACCTTGCAGTCGGGCGCGCCCTCGTGAATAAGCTCGGCGTACTTGCCGGAGGCAACGGTGAACTCGGTGGCGATGAGGCCGACGCTCTTGATGTTCTCACGCACGACATACTTCGCCGCTTCTTCAACGATGCTGATGATCCTGTAGTCGAAGCAGGGGCGCAGGCGCTCCGCCATCGTGGAGATGGTGTTGCACGCCACGGCGGTGCACTTCACGCCGTTGGAGCCGAGGAACTTGAGCATATTGCAGCTCAGCTCGAAGATCTGATCCGCCGTCTTGTTTCCGTAGGGGCAGTTGGCGCTGTCGCCGAAATAGATGATGTCCTCTCCGGGCAGGATACGCTGCAGCTCGCGCACGACGGTCAATCCGCCGATGCCGCTGTCCATCACGCCGATGGGATTGGTCTTGGTGAGCATGGAAAAACCCTCCTTAAAAATTGCATTTTCCCGACGGACGGGGCGAAATGCCATAAGCATACAATAGCTATTTCAGCTATTGTATCACACGGGGCGGAAAATGCAAGGAAAAAGCCGAAAAAGCGGCGGAGGAAATTGCTTTGAAAAATTGCGAAAAAAATGTTGCAAATCCTTGAAATTTTGCTACCATATATATGTGGGATTTTGGCGTCCCTCGACCGAATGCGCCGAAAAGAAATCAAAACACAAAAAGACTGGTGAGAGTATGACGATTTTCAATTTTATCTCGCTCTTTGGCGGACTGGCTCTGTTTTTGTACGGTATGCGCCTGATGGGAGACGGGCTGAAAACAGGCTCGTCCGATGCGCTCAAGGCGGCGATGGAGAAGGTGACGAACAATCCGCTCGTCGGCTTTCTGCTCGGCCTTTGCGTGACGGCGGTGATCCAGAGCTCCACGGCGACGATCGTGCTGACCTCGGGACTTGTGGGGGCGGGCGTTCTGACGCTGCACCAGTCTGTCGGCATCATTCTCGGCGCGAATGTCGGCACGACCATCACGGGCCAGATCATTCGACTGCTCGACCTGAACGCAGACGGCGGCTCGTGGCTCAATCTCTTCAAGCCCTCCACGCTCGCACCGCTCGCGGCGATCGCCGGCATTTTGTGCATCATGGCGGTCAAAACGAAGCACAGCGACACCATCGGCGGCATCGCGATGGGCTTCGCGATCCTCTTCACGGGTCTTATGAATATGACGGCGGCGGTCGCGCCGCTGTCCTCCTCGCCGTCGTTCGCGCAGATGTTCTCCGGCCTTGCGGATACGCCGATCCTCGGCTTCCTCGCCGGTACGGGCGTGGCGTTCCTCATTCAAAGCTCGTCTGCGACCATCGGCATTTTGCAGGCGCTGGCGATGACCGGCGCGCTGACCTTCGGCTCGGTCTACGCTATCATCATCGGCGTGAACATCGGCGACTGCGTGACCACCGCCATCGTCTGCTCCATCGGCTCGAAGGCGGACGCCAAGCGCACGGGCATGGTCCACATTATCTTCAATCTCTGCGCCTCGGTCATCATCATCGCCGCGCTGACGATCACCCACCGCATGGGTCTGCTCGACGCGCTGTGGGATCGGACGATGACCTCGGGCGCGATCGCGAATGTCCACACCATTTTCCGTCTTTCTACCGCGGTGCTGCTCCTGCCGGTGTGCGGGCAGTTTGAAAAGCTCTCGCGCATCATCATCAAGGACGATGCGCGCCACGGCGAGAATATCGACCACGAGCTCAGCCAGCTCGACGAGAAGTTCTTCGCCTCGCCCGCGCTGGCGCTCTCCGCCGCGTCGGACGCGATCGACGCCATGGCGCGCCTGTCCCGCACGGGCGTGCTGAACGCGCTGGAGGTGCTGCAGGGCTATGACCGGAAAAAGATCGACACCGTCAACGAAAACGAGGAGCACATCGATGTGCTGGCAGACAATGTGGACAATTACCTCATTCGCCTCTCCTCTCATGTGCCGTCCGGTCACGGCAACGACCTGCTCAATTACTATATCCAGTGCTTCTCCGAGTTTGAGCGCATCGGCGACTACGCCGTGAATCTGACCGAAAACGCGGAGGAGATGCACGCCAAGGGCATCGAGTTTTCCCCCGTCGCGCAGCGGGAGCTGCAGGTCCTCAGCGAAGCGCTCGGGGAGATCACGGATTACGCCTGCCGCAGCTTCGCCGCCGTGGACGCGCAGCTCGCCCGCCGCATCGAGCCGGTGGAGGAGGTCGTGGACGACATGGTCGCGACGCTCCGCGCCAACCATATCCGCCGTCTGCGCGAGGGACAGTGTACGGTCTATTCGGGCATGATCTTCCTCGATATCCTCGTGAATGCCGAGCGTATCGCCGACCAGTGCTCCAACCTCGGCGTTTACACGATCTCACAGTTCGACCCCTCGGTGATGAACAGCCACCACGAGTATATCCACCGACTGCACCAGGGCAACGACCCTGTGTTCAACCGCGAGTATCGGGAAAAGCACGACAAATTCTTCGGCAAGCTCGCCGCCGCGCAGGAATAAAACGAAAGAAACCGCGCTCCGTTGAAAACGGAGCGCGGTTTTTGTATTGCGGAACGCTCAGCGATTCTTCAGCCGCTTGTCGCAGCGGGTGGCGAGGCGCGTGCCGACGCTCTGGAAGAGCTGCACGAGCGCGATGAGCAGAATGACTGCCGCGTACATCACGAGATACTTGTAGCGGTAGTAGCCGTAGTCAATGGCGATCTTGCCCAGTCCGCCGCCGCCGATGGCACCGCTCATCGCGGAGTAGCCGAGAATGGTGGTCAGCGCGGTGGTGAAGTTCTGGAGGAGCGAGGGGACGCTCTCGGGGATCATGACCTTGCAGATGATCTGCATGGGCGTCGCGCCCATGCTCTGCGCGGCCTCGATGATGTTGGGGTCGACCTCACGCAGACTCGTCTCGGCAAGGCGCGCGACAAAGGGAAATGCCGCGATCACGAGCGGGACGATGGTCGCGGTCGTGCCGACGGTCGTGCCGACGATCAGGCGCGAGAGCGGGAAGACCATGATCATGAGGATCAGAAACGGGATCGAGCGCAGCAGGTTGATGACCACATTCAGCACGCTCATCAGCCAGCGGGGGAGCGGCAGCACGCCGTTTTTCTCGCCCGCCACAAGCAGCACGCCCAGCGGGAGACCGAGCACGACGGCGAAGAGCGTCGCGAGAATGGTGACATAGAAGGTCTCCCACACGGCGGTGAGGAACTGCGACTGGAGGATATCCAGCAGCTCGGCGAATGCCTCGGCGGTAAAAGCCTTACTGAACATCGACGCTCACCTCCTCGACCTGAAGATTTTCAATGCTCGTCAAAAATGCCTGCGCGCGCTCGAGCTGCGGCGCGGGAATGCCGAGCAGAATGCTGCCGTAGACCTCCTCGGAGAGCTTCTGCGTGCTCGCGGAGATGACATTCGCGGCGATCTGCTCCTCGGTGGCAAGGCGCGCCACGAGGGGAATGGAGGTCGTTTTCGCGCTGCGGAAGATGAGGCGCAGACGGCGCTCCTGCGTGGGGTCGGAGACATCGACATCGGCGCCGCCGGGGAAGACAAGGTGGCGTGCGGCGGCGGATTTCGGCGCGGAAAAGACCGCCGAGACCAGTCCGTCCTCCACGACCTCGCCGTCATCGAGGATCGCAACATGGTTGCAGACCTCCTTCACCACGCTCATCTGGTGCGTGATGATGACGACCGTGATGCCGAGCTTGCGGTTGATGTCACCGATCAGCTCGAGCACCTGCCGCGTGGTCTTGGGGTCGAGCGCGCTCGTCGCCTCGTCGCACAGCAGCACCTTCGGGTTCGTCGCCAGCGCGCGGGCGATGGCGACACGCTGCTGCTGCCCGCCGGAGAGCTGCGCGGGATAGGCCTTCGCCTTGTCGGGAAGTCCCACTGTCTCCAAAAGCTCCTGCGCGCGCGAAACCGCCTCCCGACGGCTCACGCCCGCAAGCTCCATCGGGAAGCAGATGTTATCCAGACAGTTCCTCTGCATGAGCAGATTGAAGTGCTGGAAGATCATGGTGATGCCGCGCCGCGCAGCACGAAGCTGCGCGGGCGACATGGTATCGAGATGTTCGCCGTTGACGATGACCTCGCCCGAGGTCGGGCGCTCGAGCATATTGATGCAGCGGACAAGCGTGGATTTTCCCGCGCCGCTCATGCCGATGATGCCGTAGATGTCACCGTCCGGAATGGTCAGAGAGATGTCCTTGAGGGCTTCCACCCGCCCACCGGCGGTCTCAAAGACCTTGCTGACATGTTTGAGTTCGATCAAGGAAGTTCTCCTCCTTCGGTCTTTCTTACTTCAGCGCGTCGAGGCTGGTCTGCTTGCCGCCGTAGAGACCCATCGGCTCGACATGGACGGCGGAAACGGAGACGATGTGCGTGCCGTTCTCGGCGTTGAAGTCATCGAGATAGGGGACATGCTGGAAGTAGTTGGCATCGACCGTGCCGTCCTCGACGACATTGTTGGGCACGACATAGTCGGTGTAGACCTGAATGTCAAGCGTGATGTCCTTGGCGGCAAGGATCTCCTTGGCGACCTCGAGGATCTCGGCGTGGGGCGTGGGGGAGGCGGCGACGGAGACGGTCTCGCCGGCGAGGGCAGCGTAGTCGAGGGAGGCATCGTAGCCGTCGGTCGGGCTCTCAACGGTGCTCACGACCGCGCCGTCATACTTCTCGGCGATGAAGTCCGCGACCTGCCGGCTCTCCAGCGCGGCGACGAGCGCCTGCACCTTTGCGCTGCTCTCGTTGCCCTCCTTGACCGCGAGGATATTCGCGTAGGCGGAGGAGGAGCCCTCGATCACGAGGGAGTCGGCGACGGGATTGATGCCCGCGTTGATGGCGTAGTTGGAGTTGATGACCGCGTAATCCACATCTTTGAGAATGTTGGGGAGCTGTGCGGCCTCCGCCTCGACGATCTCCACATTGTGGGGATTCTCGGCGATGTCGTTCTTGGTGGCGGTGATGCCGGCGCCGTCCTTGAGCTTGATGATGCCGTTGGCCTCAAGCAGCAGCAGCGCGCGGGCTTCGTTGGTGGTGTCGTTGGGAACAGCGATCTGGAGCTTGGCATCTTCCTTCTTGCCGCAGCCGGCGAGAACGCCGAGGACAAGTACGGCAGCGAGAACAGCGGAAAGGATCTTTTTCATGGTGTTATACCTCTTTTTCATCATTTATTATTTTGGTTTACGGTCGTATGCTCTGCACGGCTTGCCGGAGCGTCACATTCGCTCCGCGCGCCTTGGCATTCGCCGCGGACACATTCGTTCTTTTCGTCTCAGTTTCATCGTGATTGACCTCCTTTGCTTGGGACGAGGTCAGTTATACACGAAAATGCCGCCTTTGTCCAATACGGCGTGGGGATAGTGAGTTATAGGCTAAACCTATAGCATCGTGCAATTCGTATCGCTTCAGCGCAGAAAGGCCGCCTGTTCCTTGGCATAAATCACCAAAAACAGGCGGTGCTTGTTGTATCAATCGCTTGGCGGGATCTGCAAATATTCCTTGATCTTCTCGATATACAGTGCGCCGACGCGGCTCAATATCTGATTTTTCTTCACGATGTAGCCGACCTTCATGATGCCGTTGATGGGGCTGTCGTCGGAGAGGGGAATGGCGCGGTAGTCGCCGCCGTTGAGCTCCTCGCACACGATGCCAGAGCAGAGCGTGTAGCCGTGCAGCCCGACCATGAGGTTGACCATCGTCATGCGGTCGTTGACCTTGATGGTTTGGGAGTAGTCGCTCATGGAGCTGAGCTCTTCGGAGAGGTAGAACGAGTCGTTGCCGCCCTGCTCGAAGGAGAGGAAGGGATAGCCGGTCAGCTCCTCGCCGTGGATCTCCGTCCGCGCGGCGAGCGGGTGGTTTTTCCACAGGTACACATAGGATTTGCAGTCGATCAGCTCGTGGAACTCAATGTCGTTTGCACGCAGAATTTTGGTGATGACATTGCGGTTGAAGTCGCTGAGATAGAGAATGCCGATCTCGCTGCGCAGGGTGCTCACATCGTCGATGACCTCGCGCGTCTTGCCCTCGCGAATGGCGAAGTCGTACTTCGCCGCGTCGAAGCATTTCGCCATCTCCACGAAGGCCTTGACCGCGAAGGAGTAGTGCTGCGTGGTGACGCCGAATTTCTTCTTCAGCTCGCCGGGGTGGGCGTACTTCTCCGCAAGCGTTTCATACTGGTGATAAACCTGGCGGGCGTAGTCGATGAACTCCTGCCCGTCGTTTGTCAGCGTCACGCCGCGCCCACTGCGGTGGAAGATCGTGATGCCGAGCTCGCGCTCAAGCTCCCGCATCGAGCCGGTGAGCGAGGGCTGGGCGATATAGAGCGATTCCGCCGCCTTGTTCATCGAGCCGGTCTCGGAAATGACGATGGCGTAGTGGAGCTGCTGGAGCGTCATGGGGCGTCCTCCTTTCGCGTGAGCATATTATATTATTATAGCACGCGCGCGGCGGAAATTCAAGCGCTCCCGCGCACCGCGCCCACGCGGGAGAGGCGAAAAAATAAACTCAACAAATTTAGTAGGTTTTTGTTGACAAAAGCCCTCGCCGTCTGGTAGACTGTCTGCACCCCAAAATAAAAGGAGGAATGCGACATGAAACAGATTCCGGAAGAACAGAAGACGCAGAGCATGGAAACAAAGCGCCGCAGCATGAAAAAGCGCTGTGTGGTCGTTGTGCTTGCCTGTGTGCTCGTGCTGTCCGCCGCGCTGACGGCGGGGGCGTTTGCCGCGTCCCCCGCGAGTGCGACACTGCGCCCCGACCTGACCATCTGCATCGATGGTGCTGCGCGGGACTTCTATAACGCGCAGGGCAAGGAGGTCCACCCCATTCTCTATAAGGGGACGACCTATCTGCCCATTCGCGCCATCGGCGAGATCATGGGCAAAAATGTGAACTGGGACGAGACCACCGGCACCGCCACGCTCAGCGGCGAGCGCACCACGGGCTCGGTCGCCGGCACGCCGGACACGGGCGCGAAGTCCGCAGATGTCACGGTCTACCTCTGCCCGGAGTATCACATCGTGATCGACGGCACGGAGCGGCAGTTTGCCGATGTCAACGGCAAGCGGGTCGACCCCGTGGTGTATAACGGCTCGATCTATCTGCCCATTCGCGCCATTGGTGAGATCATGGGCAGGAGCGTATCGTGGGACGGCAAGACCGGCACCGTCGAGCTGACTGCCTCCACGGGCAGCACGGTGACCGATTTCGACACTGCGACGCCTTCGCCCGCGCCCTCGACCGGCACGACGGAGACGAGCGCCGTGACGGCGGAGCAGGCGAAGCAGATCGCCCTCGATCACGCGGGCGTGAAGGCCGCGGACGCTGTCTTCTACAAGACGGAGCGCGAGCGCGAGAATGGCCGCCTGGTCTACGAGGTGGAGTTCGTCGTGGTCTCCGGCAGCAAGGTGAGCGAGTACGACTATGAGATCGACGCTTCCGCCGGCAAGGTCCTCAGCTTCGACTACGACATCGAGAGCTATGCCCCGACGACCTCCGGCACTGCCTCTGTCAGCGCGGATACCGCCAAGCAGACGGTGCTGGCCCGCGTTCCCGGAGCCACTGCCGCCGACATTCGCGAGTGGGAATACGACTACGATGACGGCCGCGCGGAGTACGAGGGCGAGATCATCTACAACGGCATGGAGTATGAGTTCACCGTTGACGCCTCCACCGGCAAGATCACCGAGTGGAAAGAGGAGCCGCTGGGCAGATAACGCCCTTCGCGCCGGGCAAAAAAGATAAAAGAGATGCCATTCAAAACGCCTGTTTTGAATGGCATCTCTTTTTGTATTGCCGTCATGCCGGACACGCGCTCTTCATCATTCGGCGGGGAAGGTAAAGCTCCCGCCGTTGCGGACCATGTCGAAAAGCTGCTGATCTATCGCGGACGGATTCGCCACATTCTGGGCGCGCTCCTGGATAAGAGCGGTGAAGAAATTGCAGTATTCCTGCCGCAGATTTTCCTTGCGCTCTCTCAGGAGCTGCTTGGCTTTGCTGAAATCTTTGTTGTAGGACTTGTCGAACTTGATCCGCAGCGACTCCTCGAACATATTGACGAACATATCGGTATCCATATTCTCCACCATCTGGATCGAATGATGAACGGCGTTCAGATCGAGGTCGATCTCACCCCTCGCGTATGCGCGGAAGATGGTGTTGTAGATCGTGTCGTTGGAGTGGGGCTTGAAGGTGTAGGACATGTGCTGCGCTTCGTCCTTGAGGAGCGAGTTGAAGGACGCCTCCTTATCGAAGGAGATGATGTGTCCGCCCTCCTGATTGATGAAGTTCTCTCCCTTGGTGTCGAAGTTGCACAGCAGCCAGTCGAGCACATGCTCGTTGAGCAGATCGTTGCGCGTGACGGCGGGCAGATCGGCCTGGTGGATATCCGCCTGCCACCGGAAGAGGTCGATACCGCCCTCCGCCTTCTTGATGCGCTTTTGGATCGAGCCGCAGATCTTGCCGTTCTCGTCGCGCAGACAATGGGCGGGAATGTGCAGGGGGCCGCGAAGCGCACGCTGCAGCTCGGAGGCGGCCTCGGTCACGAGCGCGCCCTCCGGCTTATAGTTTCCGATGCAGTTGGTGGCCTCCTTAAAGAGCCACTGCTCCCGGGTCGTCTCGTCCTCGAATATATACATCGCCTTGGTGCCGCCCAGCGTGGCACGGCCGACATTCATCAGGTTTTTCGCCTGACCGTTCATATTCACAGTCGCGACCGCGTCCTCGCGGGAGTAGGGGGTGGGCTTGCGGAAGAACTTTTTCAGAAAATCAAAGCCCGCGTGGCGGCTGATGGTGTCGGACTCACGATCCTTTTCCGGACCGGCGGGCATATTGGCGACCTTGTACTTCTTCCGCCAGTAGCCGGCCTCGACGACCGCCTTCTCCGCCTTTTCGAGAATGGCCTTGCGCTGCTTCGAGCCGAGCGGAAGCTGCGCCGCCATGCGGTGATAGGCTGCCTCGCGCTCCTCATACGCCTTATAGCGGACCTCCGCCTTCTGCGCATCAATGTTCTCGTTCGTCTGTGTGGCATACAGCTTCACAGCCGCGAGGTCGGCCTTTTCCTGCTCGTCGATGGCGGTCAGCCATTTGTCCAGAATGGCCTTCTCCGACTCGTACTCTTCCTTGACGAAGACATTGCGGGCCTCCCCCATTCTGCCCCCACGACTGAGTCTGTTTAGGGAGACAGTTCCATTGCGCTCGGCGTCGAGGGCGGCCTTTTCGGCGACCCTTGCCTGACGGTAGGACTTCTCCATTCTGGTGCGCTGCTTGCGCTCGCTGTGGGACACCTGGCGAGCCTGTAGCTGACCGTTCGCGGCGGGCTGGACATCTCCGAGCAGGCGGGGCATGGAGCGCAGGAAGTAGGGCTCGTTGACCTGCGTGGTCTCATCGAGATGCGTTATATATGTTGCCTTTTTCAACATAGAGCGATCGTAGTTGTGGAGCTGCTCTTTTTGCTGCTTTTCATATTGTGCGTCAAGGATCAGATCCGGCATAGTCTCAACCTCCCATTGTATTCATGTCCCAGCACAGGGTGTAAAATTGCGCTGTGATCTCCCGCTCCGGCAGGAGCGTCTCCACAAGCTTTCGGCTCTCCGGCGTCACGGCGGCGATCTTCAGATAGGTGACCCGATCCGCTGCCTTGATCAGAAGCTCACGCAGGCGGCCGGTCAGCGCCATGAGCGAGCGGGCGTGACCGGGGAGCGCGTAGGCGAGGGAGAGCACGATGCTGTCCTCATCCTTCCGGCAGAAGATGGCAGCCGTCACGGCACCGTGATCGTCCACCGTGCAAAGGCACAGCGGCTCGAGCATCTGTGCGCGCTCCGCCTGCGCCATGGCAGCGAACTCACCGTCTTCCTCCTTCATGTGCGTGAAGAAGGCGCGCTGCGCAGCCTCCGCGAGCGAATAGAATGCGGCGATGCGGCTGCCCGATGGCGGCACGGCGCTCAGCGTGATCTGCTCGAGCGCGGCGCAGGGGAAGCGGCAGATATAATCCTCCGTTTCCGTGAGCGTGAAGTCGCCGCGCTTGCACAAAAGCGAGCAGAAGGGACCGTTCGCCTCGTCGGTGGAGAAGCTGCCCGTGAGCGCGACGCAGTGCTTCCATGCGTACTCACACAGAAAATCGATCATGCCGTTGGCGATCCCCTGCCGGCGGTGCGCCTCTGCCACCGAGAGGTAGAGAAGCTCGATTATCGAATCGTCCGCCCGAAAGAGCAGGACGCCGACGGCCTGCCCGTCCATGACCGCGCCGAGCGCGTACAGACCGGGGGCGCCCGCCCGCAGCTCCTCCGGAATGAGAGGCGCGAAGGCGGGGAGCTGGTTTGCCGAGACCAAACCGTATTGAAGCGACATATTGACCACCTTCCTCAGATATGATGAGTAGTACGGAGCGGAAACGCTCCGTGGATTTACAGTTTCAGGATACTACAGGGCGGAGCGAAAGTCCACTAAAGATTCCTTAAAAAATCGCGCAGGACGACGCGAAAGGATTTTTTAATAAACCTTTAGACACAAAAACGCAAAAGCTGATATAATGGACTGGAAAAAAGATCCTGCGTACCGCGGGCCGGAAAACCATACAGACCGGGAATCGAGAACACAAAGAGGATGGTGCTTTTTATGGAGAACAATCAGCTTCCCTTTGAGCGCAACCGATATTATGTCGGCAAGCTGCTGACCTCCGCGGATTTTCAGGCGGAGCAGTCCTATCTCAACCACAAGCGCTGCTTTTTGAACGAGATGATGTTCGGCAGCGGCATCGTCTGCGGACTGACCGTTTACAGTCTGGACGATCTTTCGATCATGGTGGACTCGGGCGTCGCGGTGGACGGCGACGGCCGCGAGATCGTGATGGAGAGCCCCGCCGTGCGAAAGCTGTCGGCGGTCGAGGGCTTCGAGGGACTGGAGAGCGACCGTGCGCTGCTGTGCCTGCGCTATCATGAGGAGGCCGTCCACCCGGTCTACACCGTGCGGGGACAGGACAGCGGCGAGAGCTATGAGTGCAACCGCATCAGGGAGGGCTGGCAGCTCTTTTTGCAGGACAGCGCCGCGGCACCGCAGCTCGATCCGCCGGAGCCGGAGTTCCTGACCTCGGCGATCCTTTATAGAGACGAGGACTACGAGGCGGTGTGCTCGATGCCCGCGCAGACCCCCTGCGGCGCGACGGTCCAGATGGACATTACCGTGCGCCGCCTGAATGAGGACGCGGGCCCTGTGACGCTGTGCGCGGCGATCCAGACGCCGGCCTTCACCGCCGAGGACGGCGGGCATGAGCTGAAGCTGGAATGGCGCGACATCTGTCCGGACCGCGAGATCACGCTGCACCGCTGCCTTACGGCGCAGGCTTCGCCCGTGGCGGAGTCCGTGCTCTTAGCGGACAGCCAGAGCATTCACCTCACCGTGAACGGCACGGACCGGACCGCGTCCGAGAATTTCTCGATGCGCGTCGGCGTGGTGGAGATGAGCGTCCGCGAGATCGTGGATCAGGCGGTCGCCTCGGCAAGTCTGGAAATGCGCAATGCCGCCGGCAGGCTGGACTTCGTCCCGCTGGCGGAGATCACGCTGCAGCGGACCCGCAGCGCCTATCTGATCGACGAGGTCCGCACGACGGGCGTGCGCCGCTATATCCGCACCGCGGCGCTCAGCGAGTCCCGCAACCGGCTGACGGAGTGGTTCCGTCCCCAGACGGCCGCCGCAGTCCAAACGGCGGTGCAGCAGGCGGAGACGCTCGCGGAAAAGCCGAAAATGCCGATCTACGCGACCGGCGTGTGCGAGATCCCGCTGGGCGCGAATATGCGTCGGGGGCAGATCGCCTACTCCGACGAGATCATTCACGGCCTCGGCCCCGGCACGGTGTATGTGTCGGTGGGCGCGGAATATCTGGCCGACGATCAGAAGCTCGGCGGTGCCGCGCGCAGCACGATCTACGGCAATGTGACCCTCTTCCCGCAGGAGCAGGCCGCCGTCACAGAGGCGGAGACGGCGGTGAAGGTGATGAACGACCGCGGCAGCTTCATCGTGGCTGCCCGACTGACCAAAGACAGCACGCGCGTCGTGCTCTCGCTGCGTTGGGTCGCTGTGCTGATCCCCGGCAGCGAGGAGAGCAAGATCCAGAAGCTGGCGGGCAAGAGCATCGCGGCGATGCAGCCCACGGTGGTCCTCGGCACGAGAGAGAGCCACTTCTTCAATGTGCGCTTTAACAATATGGAGCCCTGCACCCTCAGCTATGAGCTTGTGGAGAAGGACTCCGGTGAGATCACTTCCGACGGCATCTATACCGCGCCGGGACGGGAGGGCGTTTACGAGATCCGCATTTCCTGCGCGGATCAGCCGTTGATCTCCACCTACGCCTACGCGGTGGTCAAAAAGAAGCTGGCCCGCGAGGATTCCGAGAGCGACCAATAATTTTTCCGCGCCGGCAGCGGGGAAGGGAGGGCGGATATGATCTATTATACACAGGGTATGGAGCTGGAGGTCGTCTCCAGAGCCTTTCACGGCAGCGTCAATGATGTCGATGTGTGCCGCGACCGGCTGTCCGCCTCGGGAACGCTTTACACGCTGCTGGTGATCCACGACCGCGACTGCGCCCGCAGGCTGATGACCGTGATGGAGGAAAACCGCCGCACCGGAGAGGACCCCTGCATTCTCTGCTTTGCGCAGAATGAGATGACGCTGCTCCTCTTCCCCTATCGGGAGGAGCGCAAGCTCTCCATGTTCGCGCAGGGGCAGATGGCGACACCGGCGGATAAGGAGCGCATCGCCATCAACCTCGTGATGGAGTGCCTGTCCACGGCGATGCCGTGGCCGCTGCTGTATCTGGTGCTCGAGCAGGGCTGCGTGCAGATCGCCAAGGACAACACCGTGTACTTCACGATGCTCCTTGACCTTGCCGGCCTCAACGCCGAGCGCACAGAGCGGAGCTGCGTTTACCGCTGCGCGGAGCTGATCCTGGAGCTGCTGGAAATGCCTGCCGTCGCCGGAAACAGACGCGGCAGGTCGCTCAAGAGCCTGCGATTGATCCGCAAAAAGACCATAAACCATGTTTACACCTGCTTCCCCGAGCTGTATCAGGACATTCGCGTGACAGCGTTGCCGCCGAGCAAAAAGTCTCTGCGGGAGAATGGGAAGCACTTCTGGAAGTCGAACCGGGATCGGTTTTTCCGCATACTTCTGGTCCTCTGTGTGCTGCTGCTGATCGCCGCGGCGATCGTGCTGGTGTCGCAGATGGTCTTTGGTGATGTGCCGCTGCTGCGGCTGTTCCGCCACACCTTCGATGTGATCGGGACGGAGAATCTTCATCTTGGAGGGTAGTTATGAGACGCATGACCGTGCTGATGGTACTCCTGCTGGCACTGATGCTGGCGGTTGCCTGTGCTATGCCCTGCGGGCTGCCCGACGGACAGGCGGAAGCGGGTCCTGCCGTGCGGGAGGACGGTACGGTATTGGCGGTGGAAAACCGGCACTTCATCTCCCGCCTCTATACATTGCAGGACGGTCAGATCCGCTCGCTTTATGAGGAAAGCCGTCTGTACGACGGTCGGGAGCGCCGCATCGCGCGCGTCGCGGCGGCGGACGATACCGTATTCTTCCTGCGCGCGATGAGCAACGCGCAGTGGGAGCTGGTCCGGCTGGAAAACGGACTGGCGCAGGTGCTGCACAGCGAGACCTTTGAAAAGCCGGCGACGGTCACGGGGCTTCGTGCCAAGGGCAGGAGCGTGTGGATCACCGCCGTCGGCAGTGACGATACGATCCTGGTCTATCACTGGACCGAGAGCAACGGCGCGTCGCTGGAACTGCTGACTCCCGCGCAGTGGCTGGAGGAGCCTGTGACGGCGGAATATGACGGCAGCGTCATTCGCGCCACCACCGCCTACGGTGACCACTGCTTCCTCACGACCGAGGGCGAGTGTACCTATTCGGCATCGGCGAAGGAGGCGGAGGGACCGGAGATTTCGGCGAGCGGACGCGGCTGGCTTTTGTGCAAGCGCACCATACTGCTTGTGGTGCTGGTGGGCTGGACAGTCATGGCACTGACGGTTTTGGCGGCGTGGCTGATCTGCCGCCGCGCGGCGCATCTGGCGACGCGCCTGACCGCCTCCGGCAGCGCGGCGCTGCTGCTGGGACTGCTGATCACCGAGCTTTTGATCGTGTGGACGACGAGCGAGGATCTGACGATGATGCGCCAGGTCGCGTGGCGCTCCGGCGAGCTGCTCGGCATCGTGTGGATCTGCGCCACGCTGATGCTCTGGGGCGTCGCGGGCTATATCGCCGAGCCGGCCGTCAGTCTTGCCGCGCAGCTCGACCGCGTGGCGGACGGAGACACGACGCCGCAGGAGCCGATCGACGGAGTGGACGAGCTTTCCCGAATGGATCATTCTCTGCAACTGATGTGCATGAACCTTTCGGTCATGAAATATGAATCTGACGGCGCCATTCGCTCCTACCGGCGCTTCGTTCCCGAGAAGATGGGAGAGCTGCTGGAGCGGCCGGTGGTGGAGGAGATCCGCCTCGGCGACAGCCGCCGTATGTCCGGCAATGTGGGCGTCTTTTCCATCGGCAACCGCGACGAGGTCCGCAATGTGCTCGGGGACGATGAGTTCGTGGAATTCATCAACCACAGCTTTTCCGCCTTCCACGACAGTGTGGAGGAAAATCGGGGCAGCATGATGTCCGGCGGGCTGCGCCTGTCGGCGATGGAAGCGCTGTTCCCCGACTCTGCGGCGGACGGCGTGCGCGCCGGACTGGACTTCCTCGGAAGGCTCAACGCGCACGGACCGGACGGACTTCCGACGCCGCGCGGCTGTCTGCTGCTGCACAAGGGCTCCTTCCTGTACGGCATCACCGGCAAGGAGGATCGCCTGTTCCCCTACCTGTCCTCGTCGGAGCTCGACCTGCTCGGCGGACTCATTCCGGAGCTTGACCACGCGGGCGCGCGGATCGTCGTTACGGAGGAGTATCGCCGGCAGCTCAGGGACGGCAGCTTTACCGACCGCTACATCGGCTTTGTTCCTGGGAACGACAGCATGAGCAGCTACAAGCTCTACGAGATCCTTGATGCCTACCCCGGCATGGAGCGGGATCTGCGCAAGGCCTATGACCAGAACTTCCAGAAGGCGGTCAATCTCTTTTATCGCAGCGACTTCTATCTTGCCCGCAACCTGTTTTCCACGATCCTGCGGGCCTGCCCGGGCGACGGCATCGCCCGCTGGTATCTCTTCGCCTGTGAACACCTGTTCAATCAGGAGGGGGAGACGGCACCGGACTTCAGCCTGTTTGGCATGAGGGAATGAGCGCTTTGCGCGAAAATCATTTTAGGAGGTGAGATTTGTGAGGAATATCCTTAATATGCTGATGATCACGGTGCGCTCGAAGATCATGCCGCTGTGGCTCAAGCTGCGCATGTGGACCTCCACGACCTTCCTGCGCTCCAAGCTCCTCGCCAAGGTTCGGGAATTCTTCATAAATCTTCTCGATGTCCGTCCGCGGGACAAACGGGACTACTATCCGATCTTCCGCTGGCTGGTCAGCAAACGGCTCGCCTTTGCGCTGGTCGTGGGACTCGGCATCGTTTCAACGATCTACATCTCCGCGATGCTGCCGTCCCGTCGGGCGGAGAGCGGCGAGACGCCGACCTACCGCTATCGCTCGCTGCCGCTGAAATTCCACAGCGGAACGGTGAACATTCTCGGCAAGGACGGCTACCTTGCCTACACCGGCGAGGTGGATAAGGGCGCTGCCAACGGAAAGGGAACGCTTTTCGCGCCGGACGGCAGCATCGTCTACGAGGGCGAGTTCGCCGAGAGTATGTATAGCGGCAGCGGAACGCTCTATTACAAAAACGGCAGCCCGCGCTATGTGGGCAGCTTTACCGACAACCTCTATAACGGCGTCGGCAGCAGCTACCGCTCCAACGGTGTGCTGGAATACAGCGGAGATCATGTCTCCGGCGTGCGCACCGGCACCGGCACGCTCTACAACAGCGTGGGCGCGCAGGTGTTTCAGGGCAGCTTCCTGAACGACGCGATCGTCTATCAGGCATTCCTCGACCGCCCGACCAGCGAGATCGCGCAGATGTACAGCGGAAAGACGGCGGTATACCAGAGCGACACGGAATACTGCACGGTCATGCCGGAGATCGACGCCGTCTATGCCGTGAAGGACGGCAGCAACACTCTGGAAAACGAGTGGACGGTGGAGCGGATCTATGTCCTGCGGGAGCGCGTGCCGCTTGAGAGCGGCGACTGCTCCACGCTGCGGGAGCTGACCGAGGCGCTGGGCGAGCCGCTGTATTTCGGCACGGCATGGGTCAATATGCCCGAGGCGGTGGCGTGGAACCTTCTGGCAGAAGAGCAGCCCGAGCAGATGCAGAGCATATCGATCGACACCGAGGCTACCTTTGAAAATGTGTTCGAGGTGGAGCGCTATGACCGTGATTTTCAGCTCTATCTCTACACCTTCCGGCAGGAGGGCCTGCTGTATACCTTTTATTTCACCGGCGCGGGCGAATCCGAATTCGTGATGTACGCCATCGAGAGCGCCTGACACAGAGCAAGGGAAGGAGGACAGGCCGCATGAAGCGCAAAACATCATACAGCCGGACGGTCCGGCTCATCACACTGGTCCTTTGCGCCGCGCTGCTGGCGCCTGTCATGACCACCTACACCTGCGCGGAGCTGACGCAGCGCACATTCCGTCTGGAAACGGCGCAGCGCATGGCGCTGAGCTCCAGCAGCGAGATCACCAAGCAGAAAAATCAGATCATTCTCAAGCAGATGAAATATGTGGAGGCGGTGGAGGGAATCCGCGCCAAGGTGAAAAACCTGCGCAGCTTCCGCTGGTCGCCCCTGCTGAGCTTCAAGTTCCCCCAGCAGCTCAGTCTGACCGAGGAGTACGATCTGAACATCAAGCCTCTGACGATCCAGACGGAGATCGACACACTCCAGCACGGGCTGGACGATCTGGAGTATGAGATCACAAACAAGGTCAATCAACAGTATTTTGAAGTTTACACGCTGCAGGAAAAGGCGGCGTTTACACAGGAGCGGCTGGACGACGCGCAGACGCAGCTCCAACTGAATCAGGCGCGCCTGCGCAGCGGAAAAGCCACGCAGAGCGATGTGGACAGGGCGCAGAAGAGCGTGCAGACGCTCACGGCAGGTCTTGCCACCCAGCTCAGAGAGCTGGAGAATGCCAAGGTGAAGCTCTCCGAGCTCGTCGGGCTGGACATCACCACGGGCTATACCTTTGCCAACGGCTTCCGCTCGGCAAATATCCCCCGCGAGCAGCTCGCGTCGCTGATCCGGTACACGCTCGATCACGACCAGTCCTTCTATGAAGCGAAGGCGGAGACCTCTACTGCGCTTTTGAATGTGGAGTCCTACGAGAGCTTCATGAGGAGCGAATACGGCTCGAAGATCAATGGGATCCAGACCTATATCAACATGGCGAAGCAGGGCATGGATGTCGATTACGGAGCCTTCCAGCTCAAATATAAGGAGATGCTCGCAAGCCTCGATAAGCCGTGGAGCGGCAAGATCAAGATTCTCTTCTTCCGCTTCACCAAGGAATGGTTCAAGGGGGAGATCGACGGTACGCGCTACATCGAGGACGAAATGTACGCGGTTTACACCGCCTGCATGGAATACGGAAATGCCAAAAAGGATCAGGACTCGCTGGAAAAATCGCTGCGCAGCAGCGTCTCGGAGGCATACGAGTCGGTGGTCACCGACTGGAACTCCTACGAAACGCTTCAGGCGCTGGCGGAGGAGGCGGGGCGTGAGCTGGATCGGCTGCTGGTGCTCAACCGGAACGGAAAGGCGAGCTACACCGAGGTGGCCGATCAGCAGGAGACCTATCAGGAGGCGCAGCTTGACGCGCTCGACGCGCTGAGCAGCTACAATGTGACGCTGAGCGAATTTGACCGCCTGACCTGCGGCGCGGTAGCGAAGTATTTTAAGTCCGGCGGAGCCTCTCTTGAGACCGGTGAGGGCGGCGATGCCTACGCGCTGCTCGACCCCATCAGCGACCCCTATTATTACATCTACACCAGCGTGGCGGACCTGAAGTTCTCCATCGGCGTGAGCATTCCAGACGGCTTCGAGCCGGCGATCGACCGCTTTGAGGTCTGGTATGCCGGCACGCAGATCGGCGAGCGGACCACGGTCGGAACGGAGCTGCACCATCTGGCGCTGGACTATAAGGAGACCAGCGAGCTGACGATCCGGCTCTACAACGGCGACACCTATGTCGATGAATGCGAGATCGATGCCTCCGTGCCCCGCGATGTGCTCGACATTCAGCGCGCGGAAACGGCGAGCGAGGCGGAGCGCGTCATCGGCAGCTATACGGTCGATACATCGGTGGAGGGCAGCGTATCCGTTTCGAGCCTGAAGCTGTCCGTCAATGCCACGGAGGGGGCGGCATTCTATATGCTCACCTACGGCGAGGACGGCGTCTACACCACGGAGCTGTACGACACGAAGGAAGAATTTTTATACCTGACATTGCTGATCTCCAGTCTGGAGGAAGTGAGCCTCCGACTGTATGACCGCGACCGGCAGTATCTGACGGAGGCGCGCTTTGACACCTCCACGCAGCAGATCCTGACCGTGACACCGGAGACATGAGAGAGGAGGGGAAGGCCATGAAGACAAATCGGAAAGCGCGCCGGCGCGTCGCCGTATGTGCGGCGGTGCTGCTGGTGCCGGCACTGCTGCTCGGCCGTATGTATGTCCAGGGCTTCTGGGACGAGGACCGTGCCGTCCACATCAAGGCGGACGAGATCGAAAGCTCCACGCTGGCGATCGGCACACATCTGATCCACCTCTCCGCGCTGACGGACAGCATCTATGAGATCGCCGAGCAGTCGGCGGAGGATTCCGGACAGGATCAGATCTACTACCGCTCCGAGCTGGGCGGCGATGCCTGGTTCAATATCTCCAGCGCGACCTCTCTGGCGGACATCACGACCTCCGGCGCGCCGGTGACGAATGAGGAGATCGAAGCGCTGTACTTCGAATACCACACCAAATCGGATAAGATCACCTACGATCTGCGGACGGGGCAGCCGGTCAATATCTTCGATATCCGCGACCCCTACGCGCTCGAATCGCTCGAGGAGCTCTCGCCGCTGAAAATGCAGTACGACCAGATCCTCGAGACGCAGGGCGAGAACGACATCACCAAGCGCATCGACGAGATATGGAAAACGCCGGTCGATTCGCTGCCTACGGTGCAGGAGCAGGACAAGGTGCTCGGCGGATTGCAGGCCTATTTGCAGGTGCTGACCGATAATGACGGCGGCTCGAACGAGATCGGCGCGGTCACGGCTGTGATGGAGGCGGTGGACGCGGGTCGGCGCTATGAGATCTTTACCGCGCTCGAGCCGACGCTCTCGAGCTTCCTCGACGAGGTGGGAAAGGGCGAGCTGCTCCTGACCTCCGGCGACGGGGAGAGCAAGGAAACAAAGGAAATGGAGCAGAGCGAGCCGGAGCTGATGAGCGCCGTGGCGGAGAGCCTGGGCAATGTGCAGAACGCGCTCATCACCTACGGCGGCAAGATGCTCGCGGAGGGGACCACCGTCATGAGCAGGACGGAGTACCGCTTCTCCAACGCGCTCATCAGCGACGCGGACAGCGGCAACCACGCCGCCTGCGATAAAGATGTGCAGAACCTTCTGCTGCTCGGCCGCATTCGCGACGATGTGATCGCGGACCGCCCGCAGGAGCTGGCGCTGCTGGAGGGCTCGCTCCTGCCCGACGCCACCACGGCATACCTGCAGGCGCTCGGCCGCGGCGAGAGCGCGGAGTACCGTGCGGCGGTCGCAGGACAGTCCGCGCAGGCGCTGCTGAACCGCTTCATCAGCGAGAATGAGGGCGAGGTCAACAGCATACGCGGAGAGCTGGAATTCCTGATCGAAGCAAAATGCAGCCGCATCGACGCGCTCAGCGGCATCGCCTTTATCGACGAGCGGCTGACGACCGCCACCGCGAGCTTCGCCTCCGCCATTCCGCAGGACGCTTTCGCGCAGACCTGCGGCGATTCGGTGGACGCCCACATCGCCTTCCTGACGGAAAAGCGCCGTGCGCTGGAGCTTGCCTCGGACGGCAACGCGATGGATGAGCTCGTCGCGAAGAAGGAGGAGCTGCAAACGCAGCGGCTCTCCGCACTGGATAAAAACGACCTTGCCGGCGCGAAGGCGCTGGAGGAGCAGATCGCCGCGACCGAAGAGGAGCTGCGCGCGATCGAGGAGGAGGTCTCCGCGCAGCTCACGGACGCGCGGGAGCAGATCCGTGAGATAGAGCAGCAGCTTGCCGCCGATCCGGAAAACGGCGAGCTGAGAAGCCGTCTCAGTGCCGCGCAGGCAGAGCTTTCCGCGCTGGAGAGCAGCCTCTCGGACGGCACGCTGGGCGCGTCGGTGGCGCAGCTCAAGCAGGACGCGCTGAACGGTCTTGCGGACGGCGACAGCGTCGGAAAGAACACGGCGCGAAACGCGGTGAGCTCTCTGAGCGCGCTGCTGCCGACGGACCCGAGGCTGGTCCTTCCCGCCATGCAGGATATCTACAACGAGCTGCTGCTCAACGACGGCGACAGCGACCTGATCGACCTGATCGAGCAGGCGATCCTGGATAATCCCAACGCGCTGCGCGATGAGCTCAGTGCCGCGGATCTCAAAAAGCTCGCGGAGGCGTATTTTGCCGAAAACGGCGGCACGAACGGCGCGAGCGGTTCGAACGGCACCGGACTTCTCGGCACCGGCGGGATCACGCTCTCCGAGGCGAAAAACGGCATCACCGAGCTGGTGGCCGTGCAGATGTACTACGACGAGACCGGCGCGCGCTCGGCGCTGCAGCGGATCGAAACGCTTTCCCAGATCCAGAAAAATCTTGGCAATCCGCTGCTGTTCCGTCAGATCCGCGACGGCGGGAACGAGTATGTGCCGCTGCCGGCGATCCAGACCCTGACCGACTGGCGCTATGTGTGGAACAAGAATGCCTCCCTCGGCGTTCTGGCACGCGGCGGCGAGTATTACGGTTTCACCGTCTACTCCACGCAGGTCCAGCGGGATCGGGAGGGGACGAAGACCGAGAAAATGCAGCGGGCTGCCCGCTATCAGTCGGAGGTCTACATTCCCGAGGAATATGCCTACGACAGCTTTGAGGTGCAGGCGGTCTATCTCTCGGAGACCTCGCTCGGCTGTGCGCTGGATCGTTCGATCCTCGCCGGAGCGCAGGAGCTGCTTGCCCGCTTCCTGGCGGCGTAGAGAGGAGGGGTGCGAATTGGCTGATTATCCCATTATTTCAGATGTTTCCCAGCACATGGTCCGCATTCTGCGGGAAAAGATGTGCCCGGAACCGATCCCCTCGCCCAACAACATCTCTGTTTCCTCTCCGGCGGAGCAAGATGTGGACTATATCCTCGGACTGTATCTCTACGATATTCGGGAGGAGGGCGAGGTATCCGTTCCCTCGCTGGTGGGCACGGGGCGCACGCGGCTGCGCCGTCCGCCGAGGCCCTACAGCCTGTACTATATGCTCTTTATCAACGGCTCGTCCCAGATGGGACTCAAGGCCGCGGATACACAGAAGATCCTGGGCCGTGCGGCACAGATCATCAATGACGGAAACTCCGTGGACCCCGCGCGGCTGCAAAGCTGGCTGGAGACACAGGAGCCGCCCATCATATTCTCTCCGGCAAAGATCACACTGGAGGATAAGGTGCGCGTCTGGTCGGCGATCAACAAGCCGTATCAGGTAAGCCTCTTTTACAAGGCGGCGCCGGTCTTCCTCTCCAGCGAGATCGTTGTGGACCCGCCCAGAGTTACCCAGGCGCAGTTCTCCATCGGTATGCTGGGCGGCGAAGGAGGTGGTTAAGTGGAAAAGATCACGGTGTTCACCCACAAGCTCGACCTGGCGCTTCGGCCGGTGGACACCACATCGGGCTTACCCGTATACGACAGAGACCTTGCGGTCTATCTGAACGGAGATCGGGTCCGCGGCGAGCCAAAGGGCGGACTGCTGATCTTCCAGAACCTCCCCTGTCGGCGCTTCCGGCTGGAGCTGCGCTCGCCGCAGTATGAGGCCGAAGAGCGCGAGGTGGATTTGGACGCGATGCCGTCGGGTCTGCCGCTTTTGGAGCTGCACCTGATCCCCTCGGCGGGATACGCCGGCGGCGCGGAATTCCTGACGATAGAGGGCGTTCGGCCCGGTGTCAGCGCGCTCTCCGCCGTTCGCGCGGGGGACAATGCCTGCATGATACGGGAGTTCGATCCGCGCAAGCGGCTGATGAAGCTCTTCAATCCCCACCACCTCTCCCTCGACCGGCTGTTTTACGCGCTGGTCGATCCGGACAACGGAAGCTACGAGCTCTTTCGTATCCTGAAGATGACGGACGATCAGACGGCGAAGACAGACCGCGTGATCGAGACGGAATTCCGCAACTATTTCCCTATCACGCCCGTGGTGCTCGGGAAATGCGGTCCGGACGGTCGCTGCTGCCTGCGCGTGCGGGACAACGGCGGCGAGGCGAACTGGATCGTGCGCTGGGAGGAGGACGGCACAGCCCACTTCCGAACGATGGATCTGCGCCGCGAGACGGAGCTTCCGGCGAAGGGCGGTGGCTGAGATGGGCGTTCCCGTTGTGACCGGCGCGTCGTGCCTGTGCACCATGGGGACCGCGCCCGGACAGATCAACGCCACCAATCAGATGACCATTCGCGTTGGCGGCAAGCCGGTCGCCAGCATCGCGGACGCGGCGCCCATGAGCAATGTGGGAAGCTGCGGAATGTGTACCTCCATGGCAAATCCGGCGGTCGCGGCGGCGACCGCGGCGGCGCTCGGCGTTCTGACGCCGCAGCCCTGCGTCCCCGCGCCGACGGGCGCGTGGCTCTGTCCCGGCAAGGTGCGGGTCGGCGGACGGCCTGTGCTGACCACGGACGGAACGCTCACCTGTGCCTACGGCGGCACGATCTCCATTATGAATCCCGGTCAGGCGACCACAAAAATATAGACCCTACGAACCAAATTCGTTTCATCATGAAAGGAGGATGGTTTCGGAGTAAGCGTCCGGAACCGAACAAACTATGGCTGAATATCTCTCTCCCGGCGTATATGTTGAGGAATACGAATCCTCTCCCCGCGCCATCGAAGGCGTCGGCACCAGCACTGCCGGCTTCGTGGGCATGACTGTCAAGGGTCCCACGGTCGGCGCACCCTCTCTTGTCACCAGCTTTGCTGATTTCCAGCGCCAGTTCGGCGGCTATCTGAGCGAGTACACCCACGGCGAATACCGCTACCTGCCCTATGCCGTGGAGCAGTTCTTCACCAACGGCGGCACCCGCTGCTTCGTCACCCGCGTGATCCCCGAGGACGCGAAGATGGCAGTCGGCAAGGCGGGTATCCTGTCCCTGCGCGCCGCGAACGAAGGCAAGTGGGGCAACCGCATCATGGTCAGCATGACCACGGTCAACAAGCGCAAGATGCAGCTCATCGCCAAGGAGAGCGACCTGGTCTACACCGCCAAGAGCGTCGCCGGCTTTGCCGAGGGCGATCTGGTGGAGTTCGCCGGTGAGCTGAACCGCATTTCCGCCATCTTTGAAAATACCGTCACCTTCGAGCAGGCCTTTGCCGGCGATCCCGTGGACACCGCGCTGGTCCCCAAGGCGGTCCTCTACTCCGTGGAGATGGATGTCACCGTCCGCTACGAGGGCGAGACCGAGGTCTACTCGGGGCTGAACCTCAACCCCACCTCCCCCGGCTACATTGCCGAGAAGCTCAAGAACAGCAGCATTCTCGCCGTGGAAGATGTGGCGCTCGCACCCGAGCTTGCCAACCCCGTGAGCCTGATCTTCGGCGAGGGCAAGCTGGCAGGTACGCTCTCTTTCACCGGCGGCAGCGACGGCAGCATGGACAGCGTGAATGCGGGCACCTACATCGGCGAGGACAAGGGTCCCGGCAAGCGCACCGGCATTCAGTCCTTCGTGGAGAACACCGTGGCGAGCATCATTGCCGTTCCGGGCGTCACGATCCCCGAGGTCACGGTCTCTCTGGTCGCGCACTGCGAGAATCAGCAGAACCGCTTCGCCATTCTCGACATTCCCAAGGATAAGGTCAAGGTCGACGATGTGCTGGAGTATCGCGGCATCGTGGATTCCACCTACGCCGCCATGTATCACCCCTGGGTGCAGGTGTTCGATCCCATCACCAAGAAGCCGTGCTTCGTGCCGCCGTCCGGCTCGGTCGCCGGCGTGTACTCCCGCACCGATGTGACCCGCGGCGTCCACAAGGCGCCCGCCAATGAGATCGTTCAGTGCACCGGCCTCTCCGTGGGCTACAACAACGGCGAGCAGGATATCCTCAATCCCGCCGGCGTGAACCTGATCCGCGCACTGCCCGGTCAGGGGATCCGCGTCTGGGGCGCGCGTACCGCCAGCTCCAACTCCGGCTTCAAGTATGTCAATGTCCGCCGTCTGTTCATCTATGTGGAGCAGTCCATCAAGGCGGCGACCAACTGGGTCGTGTTCGAGCCCAACAATTCCTCTCTCTGGGCGCGCGTGCAGATGACGGTCTCCTCCTTCCTGGAGAATATGTTCCGCGCCGGTATGCTGGCGGGCGAGACCCCTGCCGAGTCCTTCTTTGTGGACATCGGCCCGAGCACCATGAGCCGCGATGACATCATGAACGGCCGCCTGATCTGCGAGATCGGCATTGCGCCCAGCCGCCCTGCCGAGTTCGTGATCTTCCGCGTGACGCAGTTTACCTCCGAAGCCGCCGGCGGCGCCGAAGCAGCCGAATAAGCCGGACGCGCCAACTGAAATACAATAAAGGAGATTTGATTTATGGTTACTGGTATTGATACGAACCAGGCGGGTATGGCTTATCCGCTGACTAAAATGAACTTCCTCGTGTCTGTGACCGGTCTGACCGGCAGCATGGCTGCCTTCAGCGAGGTCACCGGCATCGAGGCAAGCGTAGATGTGGTGGAGTTCCGCCAGGGCAACGCACACTCCCTCGCGCCGGTGAAGATCCCCGGTCTGGTCAAGCACGGCAACATCACGCTGAAGATGGGCTACACCATCGGCAACGGCTTCAAGAAGTGGATCCAGGAGTGCGTCAGCGAGACCCGCGGCGCGATCCCCCGCAAGGAGGTCATCATCGAGCTGCTCGATATCCGTGGCGAAGATGGCGCGCCCAACACCGCCTACGAGCAGACCAGGGGCTCCGTTTACTGGACGCTCAAGGAAGCCTGGGTCGCGAAGTACAGCGGTCCCGATCTGAACGCCTCCGCCAGCGAGGTCGCCATTGAGACCGTGGAGCTTGCCTACGAGGAGCTCGTGATCCCCGAGTGATGCGGGAGGGTGCACAGGCATAACACGACTGCGGAGGGCGGATATTCCGCCCTCCGCAGACAGAGAGGTATGAAACGATGACGACTGTATATGATTTTGAGCTGCCCAAGGGCTATGTGGACCAGAAGGGAAATGTCCACAGGAAGGGGAAAATGCGTCTTGCCACCGCGGGAGACGAGATCATGGCGACCCGCGACCCGCGCGTGCTGTCCAATCCGTCTTATCTGACGATCGTGGTCCTCTCCTCCGTGATCACGGAGCTGGAAGATGTCAGCCCCATCGTGCCGTCTGTCGTAGAGCGCTTTTTTACGGCGGATCTGGCATTCCTGCAGGACATGTATCAGCGCATCAACAATGTGGAGCCGCCCACCATGCAGGCAGTCTGTCCGGACTGCGGGAAGGTGTTTGAGGTCCCCGTAAATTTTACGCGAGAGGGATAACGCTGTATCCGAAGGAGGAGCTTTATCGGGAGATGGGATTTATTTCCTATTACTTCCACTGGAGCTCTGAGGAGGTGCTGGCGCTCGATCATGCGAGCCGCCGGAAATGGTGCGAGGAGATCTCCGCCATCAACAGCAGTCTAAATCCCTCGAGCGGCAAGAAAAAGGAAAAGAGCATTCTGGAATTCGGCAAAAAATAAGGGCAGGGAGGCGTCGCCATGGCCAGTATCACCGATCAAAACTGGGTAATATGGAACCAGGGAAAAAATCCGCTGGTCAACTTCAATTTCATGCTGCGCGTGGAGCTGGCCTTTGACCTGCCGTGCAAGAGCGTGCGCGCCTTTGCCCGCGAGCTGGAGTATGAGTATATCCAGGAAGGCGGCCTGAACGACTATGTCCACATGCGCCGCAAGCCCATCACCAAGCCCTTTACGCTGGAGGTGGAGCGCTATGTGGGCGTGGACTATCTGGACCCGCTGCCGCTGGGCGCGGATCTCGTGCTGCCGGTCATGCTCTTCGTCGCCAGAAACCACGACCAGTTTATCCCCGGCGTGGTGGCGCGCACCTATGTGTTCACCGGCTGCACGGTGATGAAAAAGACCTACGGCGATCTGATCGCGGATCAGTCGGGGCTGCTGGTGGAGACGACCACCATCGGCTATCGGGAGATGCTGTGCGTGGATATCCCGTGGAGCGAGGTGGGCGACAGCATTCCCAAGGACATCAAGAGCAATTCCGCCAAGCCCACAGACGCCAAGACGCAGGACAAGGCGGCGGAGGATTATAAGCGCCTCGCGCAGCAGCTCTATGAGCAGGCGAAGGAGGCGAAGGAGACCGCGGAGAGCGAGTTCCGCAAGGACGATGCGGAAAAGCTCCTGACGGAGCTGCAGGACGCCATCGCGCGCGTGGAAAAGTCCGCCGGTGCGGGCGGCACGCTGCAAAGCGCCGTGGAGTCGGCGCAGAAGGGCCTGAAGGGTTCGGACGGGAAAACGAAGCACGAGATCGCCGGCGAGCGGCAGAGAGCGGCAGTGTCGGCACGGGCGGAGCTGGACGAGAAAACAACGGCGAGGAACGCCGCCGTCCGCGCGCGGAGCGACGCGCAGCGGGCCGCTGAGGGGCGGCGGAGGCGGATCGAGCAGCTGGAAAGAGAGCTGCGGGCAGCTTCGAACGGAGCGAACGAGGCACAGCTCGAGCAGATGCGCGCGGAAAAGAGCCGTCTGGAGGAGCAGCTCGCCGCGGCGGAGAAAGAAGTGACCTCCGCGCAGACGGCGGTAGAGACCGCAGAAAAAGAGATGAACGAGGCGCGGGAGGCATGGCAGAGTGCGACCGAGGCATCGAATGCCGCACGGGAGGCGGACAGCGCGGCGCAGCGTGCCCTGAGCGATGCGGAAAGCGCCCTGAAAAAAGGGACGGAGCAGCTCAAGCGCCTGCAAAACAGCAAGACCAATCTGTCGCTGCGCGTGGATAAGACCGCGCAGGCACAGGAGGACTGCGCGAAGCAGTTCGGTCAGTGTGAAACGGAAAACCAAAAGGTACAGAGCGAGACAGACGAGCAGGCGGTCTACAACGGCTATCAGACCGTGCGCGATCTGTCGAAGGACACCTGCTATTATGAGCGGCAGGTGAGAGAAACGGCACAATATGTCGATTCGGCCCGCAAGCTGCTGGAGAACACAAATCAGATGTTCCCGCAGGACGCGCAGACCCAACCGGAAGCGGCGGGCACGGCCGGAGCCGACAGCACACCGCAAGCTTAATGAGAGCATTGTCAGGAGGTCCCCATGCTGACGCTGAAAGCCCCCATTCAACTGCATATCGCGCAGCCGCTCACAGTCGGCGCAGACGCGTTCTGCGAGCGCATTCGGGGCAATTACGATCTGCTGGGCGCGCATTTCACGCCTCGTGACCTTCTGTTTTTGATGACTGCGCCGGCAGAGCTGCCGGAGGATCTCGGCGGCATGACCACCCTGGTGAATCAGCAGAGCCGGATCGATGTGCGCAGTATTTCCATGGATGTTGTAAACAATGTGGTGAACCGCATTCTGCTTGACGGCACGGAGCGATTCACCTATCAGGATCAGGTGTATATCACCACGGTACTCAATCGGCTGGGCATCACCAATGTGGCGCAGTTCATGGAGCAGGTGCGCAGCCTGCGCGTGGAAAATGAGAGCGCCGTCCACATGACGAAGCTCTATCGGGACGAGGTGGAGCGTATCCTTGAGCGGCGCATGGCAGGCGAGGAGACCCCCGCGCTGCCGCTGCCGTCCCCCGGGGAGGACGAGTCCGCGCTGCGGGCGCAGGACCCGCGTGTGACGCTCTCTCTGGCGATCCTGAACCGGCTGAACACGATCGGCATTTACGAGACGGTCCACGCCTTTCAGCATAGCTGGACGGTCGGGGACACCGTCGTGCGCAATCAGGAGCTCCGCCTTTCGGAGCAGCTTCGCTTCAGCAGTCAGATCCGCTTGGCGGAGCTCAAGCAGACGCTTTACCGGCAGCCGCGGCTGGAGCTGCTGCACCATCTCAATGTGTATGAGGCGGGGATCGTGCTGGAGCCGCCGCGCGATGAAGAGGCGGTCTTGTCGCAGGCGGCGGTCGCCGCGCTGCTCTCGGCGGTGGACAGCACGGTGGTGCAGGTCCTCAGCCGCCCGCAGTATCGTCCGGAGCAATGGATCTCCGTTCAAAACGCCCTGTGGCAGATCGCGGAAAACTCGCTCTCCCGCTTTGAATCCTACCACACCGGCCCCCGCACGCTGCTCGTGCGGGAAAAGGAGAGTCGGGAGGCGTGGCATCGCTACGCGCAGGAGCTGCGGGAATATCAGGAGGTCCACCGGCTGCTCGCGCCGTTCAGCGGAGAAGCGGAGACGGCTGCGCCGTCCTCCGCGCAGGCACCGCCGGCGCTGTCGATGGTCTGGAATCGGACCGAGGAGGGCGACGAGCTCGACCTGCGCTCGTACGAGCAGACGCAGAATGAAACGATCCACCGTCTCGAGCAGCGGATCGAGGCGGTGCAGCCGCCGCAGGCGATGCGGCACGGCGAGACGCTTTGGCAGACCTTCCTGCACCGGAAGGAGCAGGAGCGGAAGACGCAGACCCTGACGCTGCGCGAAACGCTCACGCAGACGCCTTCGGCTCCGCCGGAGCTGAAAATGCCGTCGGAGCTGGTGCCGCCGCCCGCGCAGGCGGTCACACCGTGGCAGAGTCCGCCGGAGGTCCCGCTCGTTCCGCTGACGGCGGAGCAGGCGGAGGAGCAGGCACCTGAGGTGCTCGTGCGCGAGCTGGAGCGGATCGACCGGAGCAACCGGACGATCCTGCAAAGCATTCAGGCGCGCGAGCAGAAGACCACGCGCCCCGCGCTCGCGGAGCCGGATCTTCGCCAGACCATGCGCACCGCGCTGCGCTCGCTCGAGGAGCCTGAGAGCGTGCTGCGGGAGCTGCGGGAGGCGCGCGAGCAGCGGCAGACAGAGCTGCTCCACCCCGCGCTGACGCCGCAGGAGCAGGAGCTCCTCGACCGCGCGAGACCGCAGGAGCGCGCGCTGTATGAGGCGGTTTTGGAATACCGGCGAGATCCGCAAAGCGCTGTTGCCGCAGGGCGGATCAAGCCCGCCGATCCCGCGGTGCTGCACGCGGCGCTGCAAGCGCAGATGCAGGCACAGGAGCCGCTGGCGCTGGAGCACGCCGCCAAAGAGGAGACACCACCGGCCGAGGCGCTGTGGGAGCAGAATCGCTCGGCGATCGAGCGCATGATCCGTCCTTCGCTCGCGCAGCGGACCGTGCTCGAAGAGCAGTCCGCGCCGTCGGCGGTGCGCATCGTCCACAAGCAGGCATCGCCCGAGGTGACGGAGGAGCTTTTGGAGCAGTTGAACGAGCAGCACAAAAGCGAGATCCGGAAAACGGAGAGCCACGAGCAGGTGAACCGTGTGGAGAGCCATCAGGTCGATGTGAACCGGATCGAGAAGAAGGTCGTGGCACAGACCACGGAGGATATCACAGAGCTGGTCAACCGGACGCTGGCGCGCCAGATGCGCACCATCTCCGATCAGGTGTACCGGCAGATGGAAAAGAGATTGCAGACCGAGCGCAGCCGGCGCGGCCGACTGTAAGCTGACGGGAAGGGAGGGATACGGCTATGGCAATGAGCATCGGCCAGCAGGCGCTTGCTTCGCTCACCGGAAATATCGAGACCGCGTATCTTGTGATCCACGATTACCGTAAGTGTGAGCCGAAGAGCAGCAACAAAAACGGCACGGGAAACGAGACGCTGAAGAATGCGTCGAAGGAGTGCGTCGAGGCGGCGAAAGAGGCGCTGAAGGGCAAGCAGGAGATATCCGAACGGAAGATCGTCGACCGGACCTTCAAGGTGCAGTTCAACCCGTCGGAGCTGCGGGTGAACGCCTCGGCGCTCGCGCAGAATAAGTCAGATACGACCAAAGATCAGAGCCGCACGATCGCGACGGCGGACGCCTCCCTGATGCTGACGGTGCGGCTGTATTTCGATGCCATGAACACCTACGACGCCTTTATGTGGGATAAGTTCACGCTGGGCGCCTCCGTGCAGACCATACACAACATCGCCGGCATCGCCACGGAGGTCGCCGGAAAAAAAGAAGTGAAGAGCGTGAGAAGACAGGTGGAGGCGCTGGTGGCGGCGGTGCGCAATCCCGACACCCGAACCATCAGCTTCCGCTGGGCGGAGTTCTCGTTCACCGGTCTGCTCAGCACGGTGCAGGCGAATTACACCATGTTCTCCACCTCGGGGCACCCCGTGCGGGCAGAGGTGATATTGCGCATCAAGCATAAGATGGACCCCAATCAGATCAGATCGTGGACCGCCAGCTTTGATAAGGCATTCAGGGGGGATACCCAGAGTCTGGTCACTCCGGGGCAGACGACGGCGAACCTTCTGAATCTGGTGCTGTAACGCTGCTCCGGCGGGGCGTTTGAGAGAGGAGAGCGGCAATGGACCTAAAAAAAATGCTCAGCACATCGGGGCTTGGCAACATTCAAAAGGCGCTGCTGGTCGTTCATACGCTGGGAGACGCATCAGATGTAAAGAGCTCGGCGCAGGTCATCAGGGCTACGCAGGACGCGCTGGGCACGGCGACCCACGGCATGAGCGCGACCAGCACGGCGCTGAAGAACGGCGGCGTGGACGCGAAAGTGATGCAGGTGCAGTACAACCCTTCGACCCTGTCCATTCAGGCAAACGCCGAAGCCATTCCCTTTCTGCATTTGCAGGATAATATGGAACCTGGGATCCCCAATCAGAGCCAGCGCCCGCCGATGGTCGTGCTGTCGGTCGAGCTGGTCTTTGACGCGATGAACCCGAAGGACGCGTTCATGGCGGAAAAATTCACAAGCATCTCCATCGGGGGGATCGCCGAGTCCGCGGCGGGTGCCGCGAAAAACTCCATGGAGCCCAGAGAGGGATATACCGTCCAGCCGCAGACGGACGGACTGGTCGCGGCACTGCTGAAGCCCAGCACCCGACTCGTCACCTTCCGCTGGGCGGACATGGCCTTTACCGGCCATCTTGTGGAGGTGCAGGCGTCGTACACTATGTTTTCCGTTTCCGGAAAGCCCATTCGCAGCAAGGTCCAGATGAACATTGCTCAGCAGGTGGAATCCAGAACGGACATGGATTACTGGGACAAGGTGATGAACGATGTCTTCGAGAAAAAGGAACTTGAGGCGGGCAGGAGCATGAGCCAGAAGGCGGGGAACCTGCTGAATCTGAACGCATTTTGATCGGGATACCCGGAAGGGAGCGTGAGAACGATGGCGCTGAGCGCACTGAGCGGCGTGGCGGGCGGAAACCAGCTCACCTACGAAAAGCTGCAGGAAAAATATCTGGATTTCGGAAGACCCATTGCCCGCGTGCTGCTGGGCGGAACGGAGTTCGACAGCATGAGCGCCGGCATGGTGGTGAACGATATCCATGTGGAGATCACCTCCGGCTACGAGGCGAGCGTTGCCAGCTTTCGCCTCTATGATGTGTTCTCGACCTCCACGGGAAAGTTCCTTTATGATAAAGTGGAGGATCAGGTCGTGATGGGCAACTCCGTCACGATCCAGCTCGGATATATGGAACAGCTCGAGACCGTGTTCGTCGGCTTCGTGTCCGGCGTGGCATTCGGCTATCAGCCCGGGGATCTTCCGTATATCGAGATCAATGCCATCGATGTCAAGGGTGTCATGATGGGCGGCTCGTATGCCACGGCGCTGAAGGCGACCACCTACAGCGCCGCCGTGCAGGAGGTGCTCGACCGCACCGGCGAGGGGCGGCTGAAGCAGATGGGCGGCATCACGGGCATGGAGATCAGCAAAACGCCGGACGCGGAGGGCGTTTCCGGCGGCGGATCGAAGTCCTCTCCGCTGACGGTGGAGATGGTGGGCGAGAGCGACTACGAGTTCGTGGTGCGCGCCGCCAAACGCTATAACTATGAATTTTTTGTGGACCGCGGGAAGGTGATCTTCCGTCCGGCGAAGAAGGAGAGCGCGCTGCTGATGAAGCTCGGCAACCGCGCCGGACTGCAGGGCTTCCGCATTGAATACAGTATCACCGGCGTGGTGGGAAAGATCGAGGCGCGCGCCATGGACCCCGGAAAGGGAGAGGTCATTTCCGCCAACAGCAGGTTCACCAACACTTTGTCCACGGCTGCCAAGGCAAAGGATCTTGTGGGCAAGGGAGCGAGCGTGTATCTGGACGCGTCCATCACCTCGCGCGAGGAGGCGGAGTCCCGCGTTGCCTCGCTGATGGAGCAGATGAGCTACCGGCTCGGCTCGCTGGAGGCGGACTGCGTGGGGATACCGGACCTGACACCGGGCCGCTTCGTGGAGGTGACCGGTCTGGGCGTGCCGGTGGATAACCGATTTTATCTGACAAGCGTCGTCCACGATTTCGCAGACGACGGGGGCTTTCGCACCCACATTCAGGGCTGCGCCGCAGAGGTCAAGACCGGCATCTGACGCAGCCGGCGAGAGGAGAGCACATGGGTCTTTACGATATCATTGACGAGATCACGGCGCGGCAGGTCACCAAGACCGAGACCGGCGACAACCGCATCTGGGGCGTGACCGTGGGCATCGTGACGAAAAACTTCGACCCCCACAGCACGGCGTCGGGCGGCAGCAATTCCGGCGCGGACGCGATGGACGGCCGCGTCTGCGTGACCATTCCGACGCGGGACGCGGAGGCGAACGAGCTGAAATGGGCGCGTGTTGCCATGCCGTCCGGCGGCAGCAAATGGGGGCATTATTTTCTGCCGGAGGTCGGCGATCAGGTGTTGCTGGCCTTCGAGGGCGGCAACATCGAAAAGCCCTATGTCATCGGCTGCATCTCCAAAACGGCGGACAAATTCCTCAAGGACTCCGTGGACAAGGACAATCAGTTCAAGCGCATCGTCACCCGCCACGGGACCAGCATCGTGTTTGAGGACAACAGCAGCGATGAAGAGGGGAAGAAGGATAAGCTGACCATCGAGACGGCGGGAAAGACCCTTCAGATCCTGATGGACAATGAAAACGAGAAGCTCCGCATCGGCGACAAGGCGAAGGAGGACTTCATCGAGCTGTATACCAAGGAAGGGTCCGGCACCATGACGGTGCAGATCAAGAGCAAGATCGAATTCAAGGTCGGAGACAAGATCACCATGACGCTGAACGGAGAATCCGGCGCGGTCTCGATCAAGGCGGACTCCATTTCGCTCGAGGGCAGCAACGGCGTCAAGGCGAAGAGCGACAGCTCCGTGAAGCTGGAGGCACCGCAGGTGGCGGCGAACGCCAGCTCCGCGCTGAAGCTGGAGAGCTCCGGCACCGCCGCGCTTTCCGGTTCGACCGTGTCTGTGGGATAAGCAAGGAGGCAGAAGATGGAAAACAAAGCGTTTTTAGGCGCGGGTATGCGCTTCCCTCCGCAGATCGATCCCGGCACGGGACGCTTTGCCGTTTCCGTGGGGGAACGCAGCGTCAAGGAGTCGGTGTATCTGATTTTGATGACCAGTCGGGGCGAGCGCTGGCTCGAGCCGGACTTCGGCAGCGGAATGTCCGCCTACGCCTTTATGGACACCTCGCCGACGATGCTGCGAATGCTCTCCGACGAGCTGCGCGAGCTTTTGCTGACGAAGGAGCCGCGCATCGGCAGCGTAGATGTGCAGATCGATCCGGAGATACAGGACGGCTGCCTGATCGTGTCGATCCACTATACGGTCGCCGCAACGGATCGGGAGGATAATCTGGTCTTTCCCTTTTATTTGAACGCTGCGCGAGAGGAGCCTTCGCTATGAAGCATGAGGAATTGACGCTGGACCCGCGCACGCAGGAGGAGCTGTGCAGCCGCGTGGAGGAGCTTGCCGTCTCCTATACGCCGGAATGGCGCTTTGACCGCAAGGATCCCGACATCGGCTCCACGCTGGCGCTGATCTTCGCGGGGCAGATGGCAGACAATATCCGGCGGATCAACCAGCTTCCGGAAAAATATCACACGGAATTCGCAAACCTTCTGGGCATGACGCTCAAGCCCGCGTATCCCGCCTCCGGCGTGGTCGTTGCCGAGCTGATGCGGGGCACGGTGCCGGGCGTGGCGCTGCCCCACGGCACGCGCCTGATGGCGGAGGGGCAGGAGGGCGAGCCGATCATCTTCGAGACGATGGGCGATGTGTACCTCACCAATGCCCGCATCACGGATATCCTCTCCCTTTCCGGCTCCCGCGGGCGAGTGATCCCCCTGCTGGGCGGGCCGAAGCCGCTGCGGCTCCTGCCGCCGTCGGCGGAGGAGGAGAAAGCGCCCGCTGCTGCCGCCGACGGAACGGAGACGGCGGAGGGCGAGGAGGAACCGACCGGTGCCGAGCCGTTCCTGCTCTTTGACTATGAGGAGGCGGGGATCGAGAAAAACGCGCTTTTGCTCTATCACCGCACGCTGTTCGGCGTGAACAGCGCGGTGCCCATTCAGCTCTCGATGCTGACGCCCGAGGGGCGCTCTCTCGCGCCCGTGCTGACCGATCCCGAGCGCTGGCGCTGGAGCTATTATGACGGCGCGGCGCTGCACCCCTTCGAGAGCGTGACGGAGCGGGACGGCATCATCGAGCTTCGGCGGGAGGGCGCGTCCGCGCCTATCGCGCTGGACGGGACGGAGTACCACATGATCTGTCTGGAGGCGCTGGAGCCGCCGACGGAGTCGATCACGGTGGGCGAGCTGCGCATGGCGTCGCAGGGCGAGCCGACAGCGCCGGAGATGATCGTCCACGACGGCGAGGTGCTGGAGGCGGAGGAGTGCTTCCCCTTCGGTGAAACGGTCTCGCTGTTCGACGAGTGCTATGTCTGCGACGATCAGGTCTTTTCGCAGCAGGGAGCGGAGATCACGCTCTCGCTCCGGCTGGAGACGCGCAGGAAGCTCCTGCGCCTGACGGCGCAGCAGGAGTCGGAGGAGCTGAAGGTCATCAAGCGTAAGCCGCGCGCGGTGCAGTACGACACGGCCTATGCTTCGCCGGAGCGCATCGCGATGGAATATTTCAACGGGCAGGCGTGGCGTCGCCTCCCGTGCAGCAGCGAATGGGGAAGCCTGTTCGACGGAACGAAGAGCGGTGAGTTTCAGATCACCTTCCGCTGTCCGGAGGACTGGGCGGCGGTGCCGGTCAACGGCTATTCCGGACGCAGCCTGCGCCTGCGTGTGACACAGGCGGACAACTGCTATCTGCTGCCCTGCGAGCACACCATGCCGCTGCTGCATGATGTGCGTCTGTCCTATGTCTACACCGGCGCGTGGAAGCAGCCGCAGCAGGCGCGGCTCATTCGCGGCAGCGTGGCGAAGGACCCGACGCGCGAGCTGCTCGGCGACGAGCAGGTGACGGTGTTTGCGCCGCTGCCCTACCCCGCGGCGTCGCTCTATCTCGGCTTCGACCGCCCGATGGAGGGCTCGCCGGTCTCGCTCCTCTTCGATGTGGAGGAGACGGTGAATTTCCGTCTGGCACCGATACAGTATGAATATTCGACCCGCAGCGGCTTCCGTCCGCTGAAAGTCATCGACCGCACGGAGAATCTCTCCGGCTCGGGAACGGTGCTGTTCATGCCGCCCGCGGACTTTGCTCCGATAGAGGTGGAGGGCGTACGCCGCTGGTGGCTGCGGCTGCGCGGCGGCGAAGAGACCGCCCGCGGCTATCACGCGCGCGTGCGCAGCATTCAGCTCAATGCGGTGGATATCCGCAACCAGCAGACGCAGGAGGAGGAGACCTTCTATGTGGAGAGCTCCGTCCCCGGCATGAGCTTTGCGCTCTCCGCGCGGAATATCCTCTCCGCTGAGGTGTTCGTCAGCGAGCTCGGGCAGCACTCCCGTCGCCAGATGCGCCAGATGCAGGCGCTGCACCCGCAAGATGTGCGGGTAGAGACCGATTTCATGGGCGAGATCACGGCGTTCTTCGTCCGCTGGACGGAGGTGGAGAGCTTCGACCGCTCTCAGCCGGGAGACCGCCATTATATGATCGACCGAATGCGCAACCTTTTGGTGTTCGGCGACGGTGTCCATGTGCGCATTCCGCAGGCGGGACGCAACACGACGATCCTCGTGCGCTCGGTGAGCTGCGACGGCGCGCGAGGCAATGTTCCCGCCGGCGCGGTCAATAGCTTCTTCGGCAATGTGATGTATGTGCAGTCCGTCTCCAACCCCGTTGCCACCTACGCCGGCACGGATCTGGAGGATCTGGACAGCGCCCGACGCAGGGGCGCGGACCTTCTCAGCGGCCGCGGGCGGCTGATCAGCGAGCAGGATTTCGTCCGCGCGGTCAAGACCTTCTCCGGAAGCGTGGAGAAGGTGAAGTGCATCGCGGGCAGGACGATCGACGGCCGCGAGGACCCCTCTGTGGTGAGCATCGCCGTCATGACGCAGGACTACGATCAGGGTGCCTATGCCTTCAACAATATCCGCGAGCCGCTGCGCCGGCGTCTGCTGGACTGCTGCGATACGACGCTCGCGCCGGAGCACCTCGTGCTCTCGGAGCCGCTGTATGTGGAGATCGCCGTTTCGGTGTGGGTCAAAACAGGCGGACCGGATAAGGCGTTCGAGGTGCAGGATCTGATCCTGAGCAGCATTCGGGACTTCCTCGATCCGCTGCCCCGACCGGGACACATCGGCTGGGAGATCGGGTCGCTGCCCTCCGAGGGGCAGATCAAGATGCTGCTGCAATCGATCCGCTTTGAGGGTCATGTGAGCCGCATGATCGCGGTGGCGCGCTACGCCGACCACAGGGGCGTACACGAGACCGGACTGGACCAGCTCCCGTATCTTCCCTTTGCCATCGGCATCGGCGGGGAGCACCGTGTCTATATGGAATTTCAGTAAAAAAGCGGGAGAGGAGACGCTATGCTCAACAGTTTGAATCTGAGTGACAAGACCTATGAAGAGCTTCTGGCGGAGGCTGTGGCACAGATCCCGCTCTATTCGTCGGAGTGGACCAATTTCAATGTCTCCGACCCCGGTATCACCATTTTGCAGAACCTGACGGCATTTCAGCTTTTGCAGCAGGAGGAGATCGATCAGGTCCCCGAGAGCGTGCTGCGCAAGCTCATAAAGCTGATGGGCTGCACGGCGCGGGACAATCACCCGTCGACCGTGCTGGTGCAGGCACCCGCCGACGGCGGCCCTATCTTGCAGGAGGGCTTCCGCCTCTGGAGCGGAGGGATCCCCTTTGAGCTCGAGCAGACGATGGCGCTCTCCCCGTGGGGACTGGCCGGCATCTTCGCGGGCACGGACAACGGCGAGCGCGACCTGACGCGGCTGCTCGATCCGCTCACGGAAAGCGTGGCGTATCCCTTCGGGCAGCAGCCGCAGAGCGGAAATCATCTGCTCTGCGTGCTCTCCGGCATACCGGAGGTCGGCGAGCCGCTGCGCCTTTGGGCGCAGGTGGCGGACGAGGAGCTCCGCACGCCCTTTGAGGACGAGACGCAGATCCCCGACTTTGCCGACATTCGCTGGCAATACTGGACGGAGTCCGGCTGGCAGGACGCGGAGGCGGAGGACGAGACGATGGGCTTTCTGCGCTCCGGCAGCATCACGCTGCGCCTGACGGGGGCGATGCCCGCGGAGCGCTCCGGTGAGGGACTGCGCGGCTGCGCGCTGCGCTGCCTTCTGGAATCGGCGGGCTATGACCGCGCGCCCCGCCTGCGCTCGCTGACGGCGCACCTGTTCCCGATGGTGCAGAAGCAGACGCGCGTGCGCTGCTGCGTCTGCGCCGGCGGCGAGAGCGCGGAGATCCCCGGCGCTCCCGCGCAGATGGGTAGCCTGCTGGTTTTCTGTCGGGAGGTGTCGGACGGACCGTACTACCTCTATCGCGAGGTGCGCGAGTTCGACAGACAAGGCCGGTTTTACCGGCTGGAAGAGGACTATGGCGGCGTGACGGTGCGCTTTGATCCCGCCTGCGGCCACGGTCCCTGCGGCGACGCGGACGCGGTGCGCGTCGTGTGCTATGATGATGAGATGATCCACCACCGTCTGCTCGGACCGGTATACGGCTACGACAGGCAGGTGGTCGAGCTCGAGCAGGTCGAAAATGTGCTGCCCGAGGGCTTTCTGGTCGCGGTGGAAACGCAGGAGCAGGACGGGGAGACCGCCTATCGCTTCGTCGCCCCCGGGGAGACGGGGCCGGACGGCTTTTCCTACCACCTGCGCTCGAAGGAGGCGCAGCTCGTCATCGACGAGCCGGCGGGCGGCGGGCGGAGCCTTCTGCTCGCGGGCTGCGCCGTGACACAGGGAGCGCGGGGCAATCTGCGGCCCTGCGCCATGCTCGAGGAGCGGGGCGGATATGACGGCACCGAGGTCGTCTCGCGCTATTTCTGCCCGACGCCCGGACGCGGCGGCATCACATACGAGAGCGTGGAGGAGCTTCGGCGGCGGTTTTCCGCCGGAATGCGCCGCCCCTCGGTGGCGGTGCGCGCGGAGGACTGGGAGGCGCTGGTGCGCCAGACACCGGGGCTGTGTATCCACAAGGTGAACACCATTTCGGACACGAGCGGAAGCCTCGTCCGCATCGCCGTGAAGCCCTACACGGAGGAGAGCTTCCCCCGACTCTCGCCGGCCTATCTGCGCCAGCTCAAGAGCTTTCTGGAGCCGCGGCGAATGCTGACCACCCGCTTTGAGATCTGTCAGCCCCGCTATGTGCCGATCAGCGTGAACGCCACGCTGAGCATTCGCGGCATGGTGTCCCACGCGCACGCGGCGGCAGAGAAGCTGCTGCGCGAGCTGCTGGACCATGTGAACGGCCCCGAGGACTTCGGCGGCTGGGTCCGCTTCAACGAGATCTACCAGTCGCTCAGCGCCCTGCCCTTCGTGGACGCGGTGGACGCACTCAATCTCTACCCCGAGAACAGGGGCGGTGTGATGCTGGGCAGCGATATCCGGCTGGAGGACGACAGCCTCTGCTATCCGGGGAGCATTCGCCTGACGCTGCGGGAATACGGGAGGTAAGCCATGGCTGATTATGGAATACGCTGCTACCGCTTGAACCACGCGCTGACCAAACGCGCCCTGACCGACGGCTTTGCGGCGGAGGAGAACGGCACGCTGCGCACCGAGGGGAACGGCGGGATACACCGCATCTTTCTCCCCGCGCTGGACAGCGCGCAGGCGGGCAGCGAGTGGGGACGGCTGACGCTGCAATGCCATTTGGGGGCAGAGTCGATGCTGACCGTGCGCTGCTTCGCCTCCGACCAGTCGCAGGTCGTGCGGAACGGCGAGGTCGTGCGGATCGACGAGCTGCTGCTGGATCCGAGCGTGCCCGTGCAGGAAAAGGAAAAGCTCTTCACCCTCGCAAACGGGCTGGAGCGCTCCGGCGTGCGCGATGTGCTGCTCCATGGGCAGACCGGCCGCTGGCTCTGGCTCTGGCTGGAGGTCAGCGGCATGGCGGGCGATACGCTGGAGGATCTGCGGGTCTACATTCCCGGCGACAATTTCTTCCGCACCTTCCCCCAGGTCTATCAGACGGACAACGACTTTCTGCGGCGCTATCTTTCGATCTTCTCCACGCTGTATCAGGAATTTCAGGAGGAGATCGACGATCTGCCGAAGCTGCTGGACATCGACACCGCGCCGGAGCGCTTCCTGCCCATGTTCGCCGCGTGGCTGGGACTTGAGGTGGACGAAACGCTCTTCTCCGCCGACGAGCTGCGGCGGCTGCTGAAGGCCGCGCCGGAGCTGCTGGCGTACAAGGGGAGCCGGAGCGCCGTGGAAAAGGCGGTGAAGCTGTTTGTCAGCGAGCCGGTCTACATCGTGGAGCGCAACCTTCTGCCGCAGGATCAGCGGGGCAAGGAGAATATGTACGGCACGACACCCTACGATTTCATGGTGATGGTGGGCTGCAAGGTCGATGAAAAGCTGCGCCTGCGGCTGAAATTCCTCATCGACCAGCTCAAGCCGGTCCGCAGCCGCTGCCACATCGTCTTTTTGAAGGAGTGCGGCGGGCTCGATTCCTTTACCTATCTTGATGTGAACAGCGCGGTGCTCAAGAACGGCCCGGGCAATCTTGATGACGGAAAGGTATTGACGGGAATGACCTATTTGCGATAAAATAGAAGCGTCAATTCGGTGAGCCGTCGGCCAGTAAATGCGGCAGCCGCGCAGTGCGGTGATAAGAGGTGTATATGACGATCACAAAACTTCAAGAGGGCAGCGCCGTGACGCTGCAGGTGGACGGAAGAGTGGACACCAACACGAGTCCGGAATTGCAGAAGGCGATCCTTGAGGCGTTTCAGAGCGCACAGCATCTGACGCTGGATCTTGAAAAGGTGGTATATGTCAGCAGTGCCGGTCTGCGCGCTTTGCTGCTTGGCCAGAAGACGGCCGGCTCCAAGGGTGCAACGATGGAGCTGATCCATGTTGCGCCTACTGTGAAGGCAGTCCTGGATTCCGTTGGATTTTCCAGGATCCTGACGCTGCGCTGATACAGAAAAGGACCGGCGTACCGCTCGTTTGCGGTGCGCCGGTCAATGTGTAAGTAATTTTATTCCGCTGCCGCAGGCGGCTCGAGCGGGAGGAGCATCGTGATCCGCATACCGCGGCCGAGCTCGCTTTGCGCGCTGATCGTTCCGCCGTGGCTCTCGATGGCATTCTTCACGAGATACAGCCCGTAGCCCTGCCCCTGCGTGTGGTTGCTGCCCTGGAACTTCGGCTCGAAGATGCGCTCCGTCTCGCTTGCGGAGAGACCCATGCCGTCGTCCTGCACACGAAGCGATGCCTGCCCATGCTCCATGCCTGCCTGAATGGTGATCACACCGGAGCGGCCCATGTACTTCAGGGAGTTTTCCAGCAGGTTGAAGATCACGCGGTTGATGAGATAGCCGTCCGCCCGCATGGGAATGCGGGACAGGGAGGAGACCACCTGGATCACGACGCCCTGATTGGCGGCGGCGGTCTGCATATCGGAGGCTGCCTGACAGACCAGCGTCAGCAGATCCAGGTCGGAGTAGCTCAGGCGGCTGCTGTTGAGCGTTTCGCCGGAGGAGAACTGACGGCTGATCGCCTCGGTCATGTACTGGCTCCGGTCGCTGATCTTTTGCAGATATTCGTCGCGCACGGCGTCCTCGGTGACAACGCCGCTGATCAGCAGGTCGGCGTAGCCCTGAATGATGGACACCGGCATACGCAGCGTGTGGGCAAGGCTGCTGCGGAGGGAATCCATCTCCTCCTTATTTTTGCGCGCGGCCTGCGCCAGCGCCTCGCTCTGCCTGCGCTGAAGCTCGCTCAGATGCTGCTCGTGCTGCTGCGTGAGCTCCCGCACGGCGCGCCGATGGCTGTCGGCAAGCGCGAGGAAAAGCACCAGCGCCGCGGCGGTCGCGGCAAGGCCGAGCCGGAGGAGGAGTGCCGGCGAGGAGAGCAGCAGAGCGAACCAGAGACCGCCGGCGGCAAGCAGGGCGAGCGCTGTCAGAGCCGTTAAGATCCGTATTTTTTTCTCCATGTTTGCCTCCTGAATCCAAATGACGCCTGCCGTCAACGCGCGGCAGACAGACAGCTCCGCGTCCTGCGGGCGCGGGAAATGGGCGGCGCGAGATGTTTGCTTCTATCTATTCTATCGCGAAATGCCCTTCGATGCAATCCTAAAATTGTGCGAAATCCGAAATTTTGTTTTTTCCGTTATAGACAGAGAGGAAAAGTGATCCTATGTATCGTATCCTGCTGGTGGAAGATGACCGAGACCTGTCCACCATCACGCACGCGAGCCTCGCGCACGCGGGTCATCAGGTGGACGACGCGTTCACCTGCGCCGAGGCGGAGGCGTTTCTGCGCGAAAATGAGTATGATGTGATCCTGCTGGACATCATGCTTCCGGACCGCTCCGGCGACGAGCTGTGCCGCTCGATCCGCAGGGAGTGCGACTGCCCCATCATTTTCATGAGCTGTCTGGAGGACAGCGACACCATCGTCGGGGCGCTGCGCAGCGGCGGGGACGACTATATGGTCAAGCCTGTCCGCTATCCGGAGCTGCTGGCGCGCGTGGATTCCGTGATCCGGCGCACGGGCGTGCGGGAGCACGCCGCGGCAAAGCAGGACGCGCCGCTGCGCGAGTTCAAGTCCTTCACGCTCGACCTTCCCCACCGCCGGATCCTGCGCGGGGAGGAGGGCGAGTACCTTTCCACCATCGAGTTCGACCTGCTGCGCTACATGATCGACCACCCCGATACGCTCCTGCTCTATCAGGACCTCTATCGCAAGGTGTGGGCGAGCGACAGTCTGGGCGATGTCCGCACGGTCATGGTGCATATCTCGAACCTGCGCAAGAAGCTCGATCCGGAGCACCGCGGCATCATTGAAACGGTGCGCGGCGCCGGTTACATCTTTTCCGATGTCTGATTCAGGAGGAGACCTATGGAATTATTTGATAGAACACGGCAGGACCTTCCCTTTTCCGGCTATGGGGACTACACCGACCATCTCTTTGCCTGCGTGGACCGGCAGCTCTCGGCGTACATCGACGGGCTGATGCGCCTGTTCGCCAGCGAAAACGGCGGCTTTAAGAATGTTCTGTATCCGGACATTGAGATCGCCCGCGACCTGTGCGAAAAGCACCTGATGGACTTCCAGATCAAAAATTCGCAGCAGGAGACCGCTGAGGACAGCGCTGCCGATGCGGAGGAAGAGGAAGAATCGCTGCCGGACGATCTGATGGAGCTGTTCGGCGCGCTGACTCCGGAGGTGGAGGAGACCGGCGCGGAGGAGATGTCGGTCGGGGAGATGATGGCGTACATCGATCATCGCGCCGCGCTCACCGAAGCACCGATGCCGTTCTACAAGCTGTGCCGCAAGCTGGATTTTTCGCCCTTTACGACCTTCTGCTTCGCCTGCGCGGTGCTCTCGTCCACGCAGACCAACTACGCCTCCATCTTTCAGGTGGTCAATCAGAACGGAAGCCTCTCCGCGCCCAGCATCGAGTCCGCTGCGCGCGTCTACTACGGCAAGGACTTCTCCATCACCGGCAGCTATCAGCAGATGTCGCTGGCGCTCGAGCAGCTCCAGCCGGTGCTGGAGCTGCAAGTCAATGCCGCGATGCCGTTCTCGACGCTGATCTCACCGGATAAGCGCATCATCGACTTCCTCTTCGGCACGCACCCGATGCGGCTTGACGAGAAGTACGACCGCTTCTTCTCCTGCCTGACGGAGGAGCGGGAGCTGGACCCGTTCCTGGCGAACGGCGGCATTCTGGACGCGCTGCGCATCGCCTATCAGGACGGCACGCGGATCTTCGCGCTCTCCGGCGACGACGGCTCCGGACGAAAATTCACCATTCGCCATTTCTGCGGGGAGCAGGGGAGCTCCTGCGTGTCCATCAACTGCGCCAAGCTCTTCGTTTACGATTTCCGCTTTGTCGAGCAGGCGCTCTGGGCTGCCGCCCGCGAGTGTATCCTCACGGACGCCTGCGTGTGTCTGGACAATCTGAGCTATCGCGAGGACGAGAAGGATAAATTCTTCGGCTACATGGACCTTGCCTTCGGAAAGTTTCTCCGTCAGGCTCTGACCGTGTTCACGGTCAGCAAGGAAAAGCTGCCCATGAAGCAGATCACCGACCACGATTTTGCCCAGTTGGAGCTGCCCACCCCGTCCTACTCCGAGCGCGAGGCGGTGTGGAACCACTACGCCAAGGGCTACACGCTCGGCGCCGATGTGGACTTAGGGGAGCTGTCCACCAAGTTCCTCTTCACCCCCGGCAAGATCCGCGACGCGCTGCGGCAGGGACGCTCGCTTGCCTCCATGCAGAAGTTCATCGACATTCCCCGCTCCGTGCTCTTCCAGTCCTGCAACAACCAGATGAGCCACGAGCTGACGCAGAAGGCGACGCGCGTTCCCGCCAAGTTCGGCTGGAACGACATCGTCATGAACCCAGACCAGCGCCTTGCGCTGAAAAACGCCTGCGACCAGCTCATCTTCCGCAAGAAGGTCTATGAGGAGTGGGACTACATCAAGAAATATCCCTACGGCCGCGGACTTTCCGTGCTGCTCTTCGGCGCGCCCGGTACCGGTAAATCCATGTGCGCGCAGGTCATCGCCCACGAGATGAATCTGGAGCTCTACCGCGTGGACTTGAGCAAGGTCGTGGATAAGTATGTGGGCGAAACGGAAAAGGCGATCTCCATGATCTTCCGCGAGGCAAAAAAGTGCAATGTCGTCCTCTTCTTCGACGAGTGCGATACGCTCTTTGCCAAGCGCTCGGACGACGGCGGCAGCAACCAGTCCTCCAACAACAATAAGACCGCGCTGCTGCTTCAGGAGGTGGAGGCTTACGACGGTGTCTCCGTGCTGGCCACCAACTATAAGCACAACATCGACCCCGCCTTCTTCCGCCGCATGAAGTTCATCGTGGAGTTCCAGTTCCCCGATCCGGACACCCGCGAGATGCTCTGGAACACCACCATTCCCAAGGGCACGCCTTTGGCGGAAGATGTGGATATCCGCTTCCTGGCGGAGCGCTTCGAGTTCGTCGGCGGTAACATCAAAAACTGCATCTTGAACGCCGCTTTCCTTGCCGCCGCCGATCCTGAGGCGGAGGGCGAGGTCCACATGAAGCACTATTTGCAGGCGATCAAGTACGAGTTCGTGAAGACCGGCAAGGTCTTTACGCGCGCGGACTTCGAGCCCTACGCCAGCATGGTGCTGTGAGGGGAGGGGTGAGGTCATGCGCTCGGTAGACCGTCTGGAGCAGCAAAAGCGCTTAAAGCGGCAGAAGCGGAACCTTCCGCCGCCGGACGAGGAAACGGAGGAGGAGATGGAGCGACCCCGCTTCACTGCGCTGAATGTGGCAAAAAACGCCTTTGATGCCGACGCGGAGAATACCTTCGGCGGCATCAACACCGCCCCGTCGGTTTTTGACCGCGGGAGCGTGTTCCGCACCGGAGACTGATCGTAAAGAGAAAAAGACCGACAGGCACTTGGCCTGCCGGTCTTTCTTTACGCTATGGGTGCGGTCCGGATCATGTTTCGCCCAGCTTGCTCGGCCGGAAGGCGACATGCGGACCCGGGTAATCGAAGCTCGCGAGCAGATCGCGACCCTGCTGTTCGAGCTGGTCTCTCCGCTCCAGACGCTTCGCGGTCTCCTCCTCCGTCTCGTCCTCCGTCGAATAATCGCAGCGCTTCATCTCCCTGCGGATCGCGGCCAGCTCCTTCTGCATGGCGGCCTGCGCCGGACTGCGGTAGGTGTCCATAGTGTCGTTGTAGGTCACCAGCCAATGGAGCAGATCTTTATACTCCGCTTCCATCTGGGTGATCTCATGATCGAGGAGATCGACCATCATCTGGTGGTAGTCGGAGTTGCCCTCGTCCAGAATATGCTGTCTGGCGAGCTTGCGCGCGCGAATATCCTGCGCCTTCATCATCATGGCGGGCGTGAAGTTGGAGGCATAGGACTTCTGGATCATTTTGAAGTTCTCGAGCTTGGCGAGCCGCGTCTCTCTCTGCTGATACTCCTCTTCGCTTATCGTGCCATTCTTCTTCGCATTTTTCATCTCGACGGTGACATCTCTTGCGATATCGTTGCCGAATTTGTGAACGAAGTAGTACGCGTCGGTGTATTCCTGCAAATTCTCGGGGACAGTCGCATCGCCCTCCAAGGCGAGATCGCGCCGGATATTTTCCACCAGATTCTGCACATCTTCCTTTGCGGCGGAACGGGAAAACGGGTTGATCCTGGCATATTTTGCATAGCGCCTCTCGTTCCGGCGCCGCTCCACACCGTTGACATCTTTCCGCTCGGAGAGCTGATGCTGACAGCAGCCCGCCTCTTCGCTCAGGATCGAGCGCTTGATGATGACATCGGAAAACTCGTTGCTGCTCAGGGCGGAGATGCGGGTGCTGAGCGTGTCGAAGCGCTCGGTGTCCATCTCCTTCTGCTCCGCTGCGTTCTGTCGGGCTTCTTCCCTGCGCTGGGACTTTCTGCCGCCTACCCCGTGCGCCTGACGCTGACGGAACAGGCTGCTCTTCTGGTTGTGGAAGACCGGATCGGCGTGGACCAGCGGCAGATCCAGCTCCACGAATTCCTCGTCCCGCAGCGTATGGATATTGGCTTCCAGATGCCCCTCTGTCTGCTCCATCTCCACCGGCGCCGCGGCAGCCGCGTTTTGCTGTTGCTGCTGCTCGGCTTCAACATGATGCAACTCTTCTGTTTTGGTCGTTTCCTTTACAAGACTTGTATTCTGACCGCTCATGTGGACCTCCTCATGATTTCAGTATTTTTTCTCCTGCCGGAGCGTATCAACCTTCCTGCCGCGCCGCCTCCGCGTCCTCCCAGCCGGTGGGCGTCGTGTCGGTGAGCCGGAAGCGGTCGGGCGACAGCCCCCAGCTCTGAATGGGACATTTTTCCGCCATCGGGACAAGCTGCTCGATGAGCTGCGTCACCAGAGGCTCGTAGGTGGCAAAACGGATCTCGGTCTCCGGCGGGCAGATCTCCTCGGCCGCAGTCAGCGCGCCGCGCAGCAGATACAAAAGCGCCAGCTTCTCCCGACTGTGGGTGTCTATCCAGCTTACGGTGACCGACGACTCATCGCGCTCTGCCAGAAGACAGGCGGTGATCTCGTAGTTTTCCACCAGAAAATGACTGAGCTTCGAGTCGAAATGATCCTCTCCGGACTGCTCGCCGGGGAAGATCCGGCGGAGATAGTCGCGCAGCAGAAGACTCGGAAGCTGATCCATCGGGACGGCTTTTTTGGACTTCCCGCGCAGAACGGGCTGACCGATCGCGTCGGACAGAGGGACGCTGTAATAGGCGCTGCCCGCGTCGGAGACGGTCATGCCGAAGGAGGCAAAGAGGGCAGCGGCTTCGGCATCGTCCCGCGTCAGGATCGCGTAGACGGACTGGATCGAGGTGCGGCGCAGCACGCGCACGCACTGACGCAGCAGTGCGCTGCCGATCCCCTGACGGCGGCGGTCCTCCGTCACGGCGATGCTCAGAAGCTGCGCGCGTGACGCCTCCAGCTCCAGCACCGCCGCGCCCACAGGCAGAGCGTCCTCCACCGCGCCGATGAGAAAGACAGCGTCCTCCTCCAGTCGGTCAAGGATCTCCGGCAGGATCAGCCCGTGAAACGCTTCCTGCTGCTCCCGCGAGCGGATCAGATATACTCCGTGGTTCATATACTACCTCCGTCATTCAAGTTATACGCCTCGCGTCGGGACATCGGTTCCCTCACCGGAACAGATTGACAAAGCGCTTTTGCAGATCGAGGGCTTTTCTGCTGCCGCCGGTGTTGATGATTTTTTGCAGCTTCATGCTGTCGATCAGATCCTTCCGGTTTACGCTTCGACCAACCTCGTCGCTCAGCGCCTGGTCTTCCTCGCGGGTCAGCTTGCGCTTTTGACCGGCAAGCCGCTCCTTTTTCAGCTTTTTATAGAGCTCCTTCTGCTCCCGACCGATCCGGTTGGAGATCTGACCGTTGACCGTGCGCAGGACCAGATTGTTCATCATGATGGCGGAGCGGTCCTCGGGGTTGGCATAGTTATCGATCCCCTCGAAGGAGGGATTCAGCGCGCCGAGGAAGTTTTTCATTCTATCTGTGCCCACTGCGACGCCGATCTTGTCCATGGCTGCGTCAGGCCCCTGCCACTGCATGGTGCTGATGACATAATTGGCGAATTTTGGGTACAGCAGCGCGGGCAGAACATAGTTCATGTTGTTCAGCTCGCCCGCGCTGCCGCGAAAGGCCTGAGCGTCCATCTCCTGCTTGCTCAGTCCGTTCAGCGAGCGCAGGCGCGCGTTCATATTGGTGTTATAGTCCTCGATGACGAGCTGCTGCAGCTTTTCATCTCTCAACTGCTCCCGTGTGGCCCCTTGAAGCATCTCGTTCAGCGCGGCGCTTTTCGCGGTCAAAAAATTGCGCGTGATGCTGTCGCCCTTCTCGTCGATCATCTCCTTGTTGATCGGACCCTCCATCAGCTCCGGCTCGGAGATCTCCATTTGCCTGATCTCCCTCCGGCGCTTTTTTTCCCGAAACCAGTCCAGAAGACCGCCCTGCGCCGCGCCCATGGGCGCGCTCTGCGCCATGGCGGGCGCTCCTTCGAGCCCCACGCCCTGTTGGAGAGAGTGACCCAGCTCGTGGGCGAGCAGTCCACGGCTGGCGCTGTCGCCGCGGTCGAACGCGCCGCGGGCGAAGAAAATGTCTCTTCCGGTGGAGAACGCGTCCACGCCGCGCTCTGCCGTGCGCCGTGCTGCGCTCTCGTCGGTATGGATCCGGACGGAGGACAGATCCGCGCCGTAGGCGCGGCTCATGTCGCCGACCACATCTGTGCTGTGCATGAATTTTCTGCCGATGTCGGTCGCTTCCTTTTCGGCGGCCGGATCAAGATGCAGCTTTGTTCCCATATAGTACACTCCTGTTTCCCGTATGTGAGCCGCCTGCGCGCTGCGCGAAGCCGACTCAGTTCCTTCTGCCGAACCATCTGCTCAGCAGACCGCGCAGCCTCATGAAATCGTAATACCCGTTTTTGGCAAGGGAATTGTCGTCTGTCAGTGCTTTGCGGATATTGGCGGCTTTCGCGATATTTTTTTCGTTGCCGCTTTTGGCGATCGGATCGCTCACGACCGTCTGCATGAAGGTGTCGATCATTTTGCCCGATCGCTCCTCTTCGTTGTCGTAGCCCTCCACGCCGTCAAGGGCGGCTCCCAGTCCGCCCATATACTCCATCAGCGGCTCGTTGTCATTCATCGTGTTGAGTATGAAGGTCGCGCCGTTGACCGGACTCGGGGAAACATTCTGTTTCCGGCCATAGGCCTGTATCACCTGATCGCTGAAATCCTCCGGCACGAAGCCGCCCAGCACCTTGCCCAAGGTGTGCAGCTCGCCGGGGTCCTGCTGAGCGATCTGTGCGTCCCTTGCGTCGAGCGGGCCGTCGTAGGCGCGCAGGCGGCTGTTCATGCTGGTCGTATAATCCTCCTGCACCGCCTTGCGCACCGCCTCGCTCTGAAGCTGCTCGCGGCTGGCGCCCTCGAGCATCTGGCTGAGGACATAGCTGCGGTAGCTCATGAACGACCGGTTCTCGCCGCGGTCATTCGTTGCCGTGTACGGTTGGCTCGGCATGAACCTGTCGTTGGTGCTGTAGACCATATCCTGCGGGGTCGGATCGCTGATCTCCATTTCCTCGATGCTGCGCCGACGGGCTTCCTCCGCCCGCTTTTTCGCCTTTTGCGCGCGATACCAGTCCAGAAGACCGCCCTGCGCCGCGCCCATGGGCGCGCTCTGCGCCATGGCGGGCGCTCCTTCGAGCCCCACGCCCTGTTGGAGAGAGTGACCCAGCTCGTGGGCGAGCAGTCCACGGCTGGCGCTGTCGCCGCGGTCGAACGCGCCGCGGGCGAAGAAAATGTCTCTTCCGGTGGAGAACGCGTCCACGCCGCGCTCTGCCGTGCGCCGTGCTGCGCTCTCGTCGGTATGGATCCGGACGGAGGACAGATCCGCGCCGTAGGCGCGGCTCATGTCGCCGACCACATCTGTGCTGTGCATGAATTTTCTGCCGATGTCGGTCGCTTCCTTTTCCGCGGCCGGATCAAGATATAAATGCTTTCCCATAGGTGACCTCCTATCTCAGTTGCCCGATAAAAAATCACTGAGCATCACGCCGTACTCGCCGAAATCGCCGGCGAGCAGAACCTTGCCCTCTTTTTGCAGCTCCTGATAGACAGCGCGGATCAGATGCTCCGTGCGCAGAACGCCGCCGTCCGCCGCGGCGCGATACGCGCCGTTGAGCGCGATGTTCTTGATCTGCGCGCCGGAGAGCTGGAACTGACGCACCAGATAGTCCAGCGGAAGATTTGCCGCGGGAATCCCCGCGAGGGCGTCCTCCCAGATGCGGCGGCGCTGCTCCTCACCCGGCAGGGTGAAGACCAGATGGTAGCGGAAGCGGCGGATAAAGGCGGCATCGATGCTGCCCGCCTGATTGGTCGCCATGAGCACGATGCCCCGATACTCCTCCATGCGCTGGAGCAGGTAGGCGACCTCGGTGTTGGCATATTTATCCTTGGCGTCCTTGACCTCGCTGCGCTTGCCGAGCAGGGCGTCCGCCTCGTCGAAAAAGAGGATCAGATTGCTCTTTTCCGCCTGATCGAACACCTGCCGCAGCCGCTTTTCGGTCTCGCCGATGTACTTATCCACGACCTGCGAGAGATCGACCTTGTAAAGCTCCAGCCCCAGACGGGAGGCGAGCGCCTGCGCGGTCATGGTCTTGCCGGTACCCGGAGGGCCGGACATCAGCACGGACACGCAGCGCCCGTAGGGATAGCGGCGGCGCAGCCCCCACTCGTCGAGCACGAGACCCTGCCGCTCCACCTGCACGCAGACGGCTTCGAGCGCGTTTTTCAAGGAGGCGTCGAGCCGAAGCTCCTCCCAGCGGAAGCTGCTGTGCATGAAGCGGATATTTTCGTAGCGCCCATCGTCGAGCACCTGATAGCACAGGCGGAAGATATCCCGCTCCTGCCACGGGCCGCTCGGCTGATGGCTGCGGAGCAGGCGCACGATGCGCTCCATCTGTCCTGCCGTCAGGCACATTCTGGACGCGAGACTTTTCGCGGGGAAGCCCGCGCCGCCGTCAGGCAGCAGGGAGGAGGCGAGCTCGCGCCAGAGCTGCTCACTCTGCACGATGGTGGGCTGAGGAACAGACACGGAAAACACCGGAGCGCGGAGGAAGGGGATCACCTTTACCGCAGCCGGTGTGGTCAGAAAGACGGGGCGGGCGAACGCGGAGAGCGACTGCTCGAGCTGACGCAGCAGCGGCGGCAGGCAATGGGGCCGCCTTTCCGCAGGACAGTCCAGCCCGCTCAGGCAGAGGAGCCGGTCGGAGAGCAGCAGCTCCCGCAAAACCTTCCGCCAGACGAGCGGACGAAGAACGCCGTCCTCCGCCACCGCGTCAAAGGGGACCACCAGAAGCTCCCGCTCCATGCTATGAGCGGCGTGGCGGGCAAAGAAGAGCCGCCCGCTGCCCGCGTCGCCGGAGATATGCACGAACGAAAAGCCGGGCTCCTCCCGCAGCCGCGCGCCGATCGACGCGAGCGCCTCACCGGTCAGCACGGCGCTCGGCAGCGCATCGTCCGGACGGACGACGCTGCACGCCGCGCTCAGCGCGCGATCCGGCGTATCCTCGCCGGAGAGCCACGCGGCGAGCCGACCGTCCGGGTGGAAGGGAGCCTTCCACCACTCGCGCTCCGGCTCCGCCTGCAGCAGCAGCTCCACGCGCTCAAAGGCGGCGCGCAGGCGCGGCGACAGATCGATGCTCTCGCTGTCGGGACAGGCGATGCGTCCCGCAGCCTCGATGGTCAGCGCGTCGGAAAGCCCCATGCCGTCGCGCAGCAGGGGGATCGTCCGCTCGTCCATCAGTGCCAGCAGGCAGAGCTGAACGGCGGTGAGGGCGATGGAATCGTCCTCACACAGCGCGCAGAGCCTGCGGTAGCGCGCGGCGATGACGGGCTGATCGAAAAACAGCGCATCGGCGTCCTGCGGATAGGACGCAAGCTCCTCCTCCGTCACATCGGGGGAGATGAGATGGCTGTATTGCTTGAAAAACGCTTCGCTGACTCTCGGCTTGAGATACAGCGACAGCTTGAACGCGGCCAGAGCGGCCAGACACTTCATCGGCTCTGCCTCCTGTGGAGATACATGGAAAATGTGTGAGCCCGCCGACAGCGGCGGGAACAAAAATGTGTGACTTTCAAAGCCTCGGCAGCGCGCGCCGCGCGGCGGCGGAGCGCACTCTTGCCGACGCTATTTATCATATCATGAAACGGCGCGGATTTCTCTAAATTTTTGCTAAAAAAAGGATTTTTTTACAAAAGGAAGGCACGCCCCTCGCGGTAAAACCACGAGGGGCGTGCCTTGTGCGCGATAAAGCGCCTCACTCCTCCGCTTCGGCGGAGAGACGCTTATAGATGGTCACGATGTTTTCCCCGTTTTGGTAGACATGATCCACGGAATCCATGCTGTTTTTGACCATGTAGATCCCCAGCCCGCCGATCTTCCGCTCGTCGGCGGAGAGCGTGATGTCCGCGTCGGGCTTGGCGAAGGGGTCGAAGGGGGTGCCCTTGTCGCGGAAGCGGATCGTGATCGCCGCGGGGTCGCGCTCTGTCCGGCACTCGATCACGGCGTCGCCGCTTCCCGGCGCGTAGGCATAGCTGGCAATGTTGACGAACAGCTCCTCCACCGCGATCTGAAGCTGGATACGGATATCCTCGGGGCAGTCCAGACCGCGCAGCGCGTCATCGACGAACTGCTGCACGGTATCCAGCCGCTCCTGCTCGGCGGGGACGGTCAGCGTCCGCTCGCTCGCGCCGCACCCGCGATAGCGCAGCGCCAGCATGGAGATGTCGTCCGCCTGCTCCGCGCCGCGGGCGAATTTCTCCAGATCGGCGCGAATGTAGGGAAGAAGCTGATCCACGGGAAGCTCGCGCCCCTCGTCGCGGTTGAGCGCCTCGCGCAGACGATCCTCGCCGAAGAGCTCCTCCTCGGGGTTGAGCGCTTCGGTCACGCCGTCGGTGTAGAGGAAGAGCGTGTCTCCCTCGCGCAGCGTCAGGTGAGAGCTGGCATACTGCATACCGTCCAGTCCCGCCAGCACGAAGCCGGGGTCGAGCTTGAGATACTCATAAAGCCCGTCCTTGCGGCGCAGGAGCGGCGGATTGTGTCCGGCGTTGACATAGGTGAAGTCGCCGCTCTTGAGGTCCAGAAGACCCATGAAGGCGGTGACGAACAGACCCTCGCCGTTGTTGGCGCAGAGCTGATCGTTGGCGTGGGCGAACACCTGATCCAACGATTCTCCGGTGAGCGCCTGGTTTTTGATGATCGTCTTGGCGATGACCATAAAAAGCGCCGCGGGCACGCCCTTGCCGGATACATCTGCCATGACCACGGCAAGGTGCGATTCATCTAACATGAAGAAGTCGTAGAAGTCGCCGCCGACCTCCTTGGCGGGGTCCATGCTGGCATAGATGTTGAAATCCTGCCGGTCGGGGAAGGCGGGGAAAATATTGGGCAGCATATCCCGCTGGATCCTGGTGGCGACATTCAGCTCCGCGCCGATGCGCTCCTTTTCCGCCGTCACTTCCGTCAGATCGTGGATATAGGTCCGCAGGCTCGCCGTCATGCTGTTGAAGGCATCGGCGAGCGTTTCGATCTCGTCGCCGGTCTCCACGCGGATATCCGTGTCCAGCGAGCCGTCGCTGATGCGCTCGACCTCCTGCGTCAGATGAGAGAGGGGCGTGGTGAGCTTTCGGGCAAAGGCGAAGGAGACCACCGTCACCGCCAGAACTGCCGCCGCGCACACCAGTGCGACCGTCAGAACCATGGTGTAGATGGACTGGTCGATGCCGTCCACTGCGCCGTCGGTGATGGCCTTGATGTTGCTGCGGCTGCTCTCCGCGGGCGCCATCGCCTCCGCCACGTCCATCACCGCCACCACGGACCAGGGCAGAACGGACATGGGCTGATAGGCCATATAGACCTGCCGGCCTTCAAACTCCACCTGCTCCACGCCGGCCTCGCCCGCCACGATAGATGTGCCGATGGCCTGCAGCGCGGGATTCCCGCTGTCAAGCAGGCTCTCACGGATCAGGTTGCCCTGCGCGTCCCAGCGGATATTGGGGGAGATGATGGTCTGGCAGTCCTCGTTCACGACGAACACATAGCCCGTCTGTCCGATCTGCGTTTCGATGATCTTTTCGCTCAGCACATTGATCGTGGAGCCGAAGGCGACCACGCCGCGGATATCCCCCTCGCCGTCGCGATACGGCGCGGCGCAGGTGATGGCGAGCCCGCGGCCCATGGCGTCCTCAAAGACATCGGTCCAGATCAGCTCCTCGTGCGCCAGCGCCTGCTGATACCAGCCGCGGCTGGGGCAGTCCAGATAGTCCGTCTTGTGTCCGGAAACATCGTCCACCGTCAGGGAAAAGCCGCTGGAGGCGGCGAAATAGCCGCACTCAATGTCATCGTCTCCGCGCGCGATGGACAGCAGCACATCTCCGGCGTTGGCGGTCAGCGCCACCTCGTCCGCCACGGCGGCGGGGTCGATGCTTTCATTGAAGTACAAAAGCTGGGGGGAGAGCTCTCCGTCCAGCGCGGGGTCCGGCGCGTGCGCCTCGCGCGCGGCGTGCTCCTCGGGAGCAGAATAGAGCTGATGCAGATAGTCCGCCACCATGTTCGTATACATCTGCTGCTTATCCATCTTCTCGTCGGCGTAGTTCGCCTTTTCCGAGGCGATCAGCGAAAGCTGCTCCATCGCCTGCGTTTCCATGGCGGCGGCGCTGTCCGCCGCTGCCTGCGTGCCGACCGTGTCGTTCAGCTCGACCACATTTTCCCGCATCTGCGCCAGATTCACCAGCGTCACGACGGAGATCATCGCGATGGAGCCGACAGACACCATGAGGACTGCTAAGAATATCTTGCTGCGAATGCTTTTTTTCACTCAAAATCCCTCCTCATCAAAAAATGCGCGAACACTTTCAAACATTCCCCGATAGGCGGGGTCGATCTGCATTTGGTCAAAGGGGACCTTCACGCCCATGGGGTGATGCATCAGAAGATAGTTCCGCCCCCGACAGAAGGGCTGGAGACCGGTGAAGCGAAAGCCCAGCGCATGAAGCGTCCGATAGCCCCACGGAGCCGCGGGGTCGGAGAGCTCAAGACAGGCCGTGGCGGTCTGGAGCGGCCTTGCGGCGCAGGAGGCGAGCGATGCTGCGGCGCGCTCGGAAAGGTCGGCACCGCAGCGCGCCAGACAGAGCGTCAGCGTGCGGTGCGCATCGTCCGAGAAGACCGTCAGCTCGCTGACGGGAGCGGGCGGAGCCTCCGGAAGAAAGCGGACCGGAACGCCCACGCTTTGATAGTAGTCCTCTGTAAAGGCGCGCACCTGCGCCGGAGGGCACAGCACCGTCTCCTGCCGGTGCGTCGGCATGGCGGCGAGCGCGTAGCTGAGCTTTTCGCCGACATTGGCATGGGAATGCACGAAGCCCTGACTGAGATACAGGTCCAGCAGCATTCCGCAGGGGCGCAGCCCGCAGGCGAGCGACTCCTTCTGACTGATGGCGTGGAAGGTGGCGTTGTGCGAGCCGATGGCGGAAAAGCGCGCGGTCTCCGGCATGGCGATGCACCGGGTCACAAGGCGCGTGCCGATGCCGTAGCCGCGGTACGCCTTGCGCACCACATGCATACAAAGGTCGCCCACGCCGTAAAACGGCGGATTTTCCCGCAGACAGATGCAGGCGGCGGCTTCGCCGTTCCCGTCGAACGCGACGGCGGTGAGCAGACGGCCCGCCGCGGTCTCCGCCTCCAGCCAGTCCGGATCGTAAACGCGCCGGTCGATGTAGGTCTGCCCGTACTCCTCGCGCAGACAGGTGAGAAGGCCCAGCAGCACGCTGCGGTTCGGGGAAAGATCCGAAGCGCCGGCAAACTCACACGAGAGCGTCTTTCCGGAGACCTTGCTTTTGAATTGCTCCATACGACAGTCCCCTCTTTCAAAATAGAATGGTCAGATTGTTGATGCCGAAGGTGGTCTTGTAGTCCACATCGCGCGCGCTGGAGACGATCATGGCGATGCCGAGGCTGTCGTCCAGCCCGTCTAAAAGCCCGTCGAGCGCGTCCTCGCTGCCCAGAGCCTCCGCCCTGCGCTGCTCGTAGTAGGCGATGGGATTGAAGGCGCTGCCGGAGCAGCGGATACGCAGGATCACCGGACGGGCACCGTCCGCCTCCTCCGGCGCGATGAGAATGCGAATATTGATCGATTGCGTTTCATCGTCCGCGAAGCAGTGCTCCTGAATGCTCATCAGCATCTCCTCCAGCGCGAGGGAGATCATCATGGAGCGCTGCGCTTCCAGCGCGTTCTCCTCGCAGAAGGCGGAGATGCGCTGCGACGCGTCCATGATCTCCTCCGTCGAGCTGTTGACGGAAAAGGCGATGAACTGTCCGCTCTTGTAGCGCCGCTCGAACAGCAGCGGTCCGCGCAGCTCGCGGTGGCGGCGCAGATAGAGCAGCAGCGCGAGCGCGACCACCAGCCAGGAGAGCAGCTCGCCCGCAGTGAAGGCAAGCCACACGCCGGACAGTCCGAACGGAACGGCGAGCAGCTCTGCCGAGAGCACCGGCATGAGATAGCCGCGCAGGAGTGTGAACAGGTTGGCGAGCCAGGTCCGTCCGGCGGAGAGGTAGTAATTCATCAAAATGGTGGAGAGCATGGCGGGGGGGAGGCTCCAGCAGATCAGCCGCACCGCGGGAACGGCGAGCGATAGCGTGTCGACCTCCGTTACGCCGAAGAAGCGGCAGAAGGGCGCTGCCAGCGCGGCGAGCAGCAGCGCGGCGGGCACGATCAGAAGAAGGCCGGTGCGCACCGCCTGCGTTTCGATCTGCCGCAGGCTGACGCTGTCGCGCTCGCTGGAAAAGACGCCGACGAAGGGACCGGTGGTCTGCCCCAGCCCGTTGATGAGGATCAGCGTCAGGTTGAACGCCATGGATACCACGCCGAAGGCGGACAGTCCCGCCTGACCGGCGAGGGCGAGGATTGTGTGATTCATCGCGATGGAGCGCAGGACGCTGCAAAGGTTATTGAGCGCGGCGGGACTGCCCAGCAGCAGCATCTTCGCCGCCAGAGGCCGCACGCGGGAGAGGGCGCAGAGCCGGAAGGAGCTGCCCTTTCCCAGCAGGAGCACCCAGCCGCACAGGGCGACGCTCACATTGGCGATGGAGCAGCCCAGCGCGATGCCTGCCATGCCGAGGGCGGGGACGGAGGCGAGCAGCAGCTCGAGCCCCGCGCACGCCACCGCCAAAAACAGGAACAGCGCCATGGAAAGGCGGCTGCGCCCCTCTAACTTCAGCAGGAAATAGGGTGGGTAGATCCCCGCGATGCCGATGCCGCTGAAGAGGTAGAGCGTGAGATAGTCCCGCACGCCGGAGCGCAGCGCGCCCTCCGCGCCCAGCAGGGTCAGCAGCGGCTCCATCGCGGCGAGCGAGAGCAGCACCAAAAGTGCGCTCAAGCCCAGCGAGAGCAGCGCGGCGAGCGTCACGGCGGCATTGCTGCCGTCGGGATCGTCGCGCCCCGTACACCACGCGGCAAGCGACGACGCGCCGACACCGGCCAGAGAGCCGATGGTGGCAAAGACAAAGTAGACGGGGTTCACGATGCTCAGGATCGCCAGCGCCTCATGCCCGAACAGATTGCCCGCGATGAGATTGTTGGTCAGCGTGGAGATCAGCACGCCGCCGATCGAGAGGAGCGCGGGGAGCAGCGCGCGATGAAAGGTGAGCGTTAAAAAGCGGTCGCTGTCGTGCAGACCGCCGACAGATTGCTGTGTGGCCATGGAGCCCTCCTGCGATCTCATATCGGGCGGCGGGGGAAGGCTCCGGCGCTTTGCGATATGAGCATACATATAAAATACAAATCGACAGTAAAATACAAATTGACAGGTAATATTTTATCTTTGTGCCGCGGCGATGTCAACAAAAAATCCTGCCGCCGGAGGAACGATCCATATTGCCAACGCCGCGGCGCGCGGCGGGCGGCAGAATTGGTCGATTTGCCGCCTTGACAATGTCAGACGGGCGTGATATCCTGATAAAAATTTGTGGAAAAAAGGAGGGATCGCTGTGAGTCTGATCCTCAATGGCGCGCAGGTGTTCCGCGGCGGCTGCTTTCATGGCGGCAGTGTTTCCGTTTCCCGCGGCAGCGATGTTTTTTCCGTTTGTGTTGATGCTTCCTCTTTTGTGATATTACCCGGTTTCGTTGATGTCCATGTGCATCTTCGGGAGCCGGGTTTTTCTTATAAGGAGACGATCCTCACCGGCTCGCGCGCCGCGGCGCGCGGCGGATACAGCGCGGTTTGCACCATGCCGAATCTGGACCCCGTGCCGGACACGCTCGAGAGATTGAATGTGCAGCGCGAGATCATCGCGCGCGACGCGGCGATCCGCGTCCTGCCCTACGGCGCGATCACAAGAGGCGAGCACGGCAAGGAGCTTTCTGAGCTTGCGGCGATGGCGCCTTATGTCGTCGCCTTTTCCGACGACGGCCGCGGCGTGCAGAGCGCGGAGCTGATGCGCGCGGCAATGGCGGAGGCGAAAGCCCTCGGCAAGCTCATCGTCGCCCACTGCGAGGACAATTCTCTCCTGCGCGGCGGCTATATCCACGACGGCGAATACGCCCGCGCGCACGGTCATCGCGGCATCTGCTCGGAGAGCGAGTGGGGTCAGATCGCGCGCGACCTCGAGCTTGTGCGCGAGACGGGCTGCGGCTACCATGTCTGCCACATTTCGACGAAGGAGAGCGTCGCGCTCATTCGCCGCGCGAAGGCAGAGGGGCTCGATGTCACCTGCGAGACCGCGCCGCACTACCTGCTGCTCGACGATTCCTGTTTGCAGGAGGACGGGCGCTTCAAGATGAACCCGCCGCTGCGCGACGCCGCTGACCGCGAAGCGCTGCTCGAGGGCATCGCCGACGGCACGATCGACATGATCGCGACCGACCACGCGCCCCACAGCGCAGAGGAAAAGGGGCGCGGCCTTGAAAAGAGCGCCATGGGCATCGTCGGCATCGAGACGGCTTTCCCGCTGCTCTACACCCATCTTGTGAAGAAAAATGTCATCTCGTTCTCGCGGCTCATCGAGCTGTTGCACGACGCGCCCTGCCGCCGCTTCGCTATCCCCTCCGGCGGCTTTGAGGGCGAGCGCGCCGATTTTACGGTCTTCGATCTGAACGCGGGCTACACCGTCGATCCCGCACAGTTCGTTTCCATGGGGCGCGCTACGCCCTTCGCCGGCTGGGAGGTGCAGGGTCGCTGCCTTCTCACCGTCTCGGACGGCAAGATCGCCTGGAACGACGGCACACTTTTTGAAAAGGAGGGAGAGTGATGCAGCAGACCACCCTGACCGTCGCGGGAAATGTCCGCCTCACGGGCGATACCTACCGCCTCGTCCTTACGGGCGACACCTCGGCGATCACCGCGCCGGGGCAGTTCGTCGATCTGAAGCTCGCGGGTTTCTACCTCCGCCGCCCGATCTCCGTGTGCGACTGGGAGGAGGGGCGCGTGACGCTCCTCTATAAAGTTCTCGGCCACGGCACCGAAGCGATGACCGCGCTGCCGGTCGGCACGGCGCTCGATGTCCTCACGGGTCTCGGCAACGGCTACGATGCCGAAAAGAGCGGCGAAAAGCCACTGCTCGTCGGCGGCGGCGTCGGCATTCCGCCGCTCTACGGGCTTTGCAAGCGCCTCGCCGCGCAGGACAAGACCGTCACGGCGGTGCTCGGCTTCAACCGCGCGGAGGATATGTTCCTGGTCGATGAATTCCGCGCGCTGGGCGCGCAGGTCATCATCGCCACGGCGGACGGCAGCGCAGGACTGCGCGGTCTTGTGACCGACGGCATGGCGGCGGTATCGGACTACACCTATCTCTATACCTGCGGGCCCGAGGCGATGCTCCGTGCCGTGTACGGCGCGTGCCGCACCTCCGGTCAGTTCAGCTTTGAAGAGCGCATGGGCTGCGGCTTCGGCGCGTGCATGGGCTGCTCGTGCAGGACGAAGTACGGCACGAAGCGCATCTGCAAGGACGGCCCCGTGCTCGAAAAGGAGGAGATCCTATGGTGAACACAAAGGTGACTCTCTGCGGCATCGAGCTCGATAACCCCATCATTCCCGCCAGCGGCACCTTCGGCTACGGCTGCGAGTTCGCGCAGCTCTACGATATCAACTGCCTCGGCACCTTCTCCTTCAAGGGGACGACGAGAGAGCCCCGCTTCGGCAACCCCACGCCGCGCATCGCGGAGTACGCGGGTGGTCTTTTGAATGCGGTCGGGCTTCAGAATCCCGGCGTGGACGCCGTCATCGCGGACGAGCTCCCGAAGCTCAAAGAGGTCTTTCACAAGCCCGTGATGGCGAATGTCAGCGGCTTTTCCGTCGATGAGTACGCCGAGGTCTGCGAAAAGCTCGGCGCCGAGGAGCAGGTCGGCTGGCTGGAGGTCAACATCTCCTGTCCCAATGTCCACGGCGGCGGAGCCGCTTTCGGCGCGGACCCCAAAGCTGCCGCCGAGGTCACGCGCGCAGTCCGCGCGGTGACGAAAAAGCCCATCATCTTGAAGCTCTCGCCCACCGCGGCGGACATTGCCGCGGTCGCCAAAGCCTGCGAGGACGCGGGCGCAGACGGCGTGAGCCTCATCAATACGCTGCCCGGTATGCGCATCAGCTTAAAGCGCCGCGCGCCGCTGCTCGCCAACGGCACGGGCGGAATGTCCGGCCCCGGAATGTTCCCGCTCGCCGTGCGCATGGTCTATCAGGTCTACGATGCGGTGAAAATTCCCATCGTCGGCATGGGCGGCGTCACGAGCGCGGAGGACGCCCTTGAGTTGATGCTCGCGGGCGCGACCGCCGTGGGCGTGGGCGCGGCGAACCTCGTCGAGCCCTTTGCCTGCAAGCACATCATCGAACAGCTTCCCGCCGCGATGGAGCGGTACGGCATTCACGACTTATCTGAGATCACAGGAGGAGCACATCATGGCTAAAGATGTCATCATCGCACTGGATTTTGAAAGCCGCGAGAGGACGCTCGCGTTCCTCGACCGCTTCACCGAGGAAAAGCCCTTCGTCAAGATCGGCATGGAGCTTTTCTACGCCGAGGGTCCCGCCATCGTGCGCGAGATCCGCGCGCGGGGACATAAGATTTTCCTCGACCTCAAGCTGCACGACATTCCCAACACCGTCAAAAAGGCGATGGCGGCGCTCAGCGCGCTCGATGTGGACATCGTCAATCTCCACGCCGCCGGCACGCAGGCGATGATGACCGCCGCGCTCGAGGGGCTCACCCGCCCCGACGGGACGCGCCCGCTCCTCATCGCGGTCACGCAGCTCACCTCCACCGATCAGGAGCGCATGGAGCGCGAGCTGCTCATCGAAAAACCGCTGGGCGAGGTCGTGCTCCGCTACGCCGAGAACGCCGCCCACGCGGGGCTCGACGGCGTGGTCTGCTCCCCGCTCGAATCGGGCGATATCCATGCGCGCTGCGGCGAGGGCTTTCTGACCGTCACCCCCGGCGTCCGCTTCGCCGGCGGCGACGCGGGCGATCAGAAGCGCGTCACCACGCCGGAAAAGGCGCGCGCTCTCGGCTCGGACTACATCGTCGTCGGCCGCCCCATCACGCAATCGGACGATCCCGTCGCCGCCTATCGACGCTGCTGTAAGGAGTTTCTGGGCTGATGCGCTGGAATACCGTTTTCTTTGATCTCGACGGCACCGTGACCGACCCGAAGGTCGGCATCACCTCTGCCGCCGCCTACGCGCTGCGCTGTGCCGGCCGCGGCGAGGTCGACCCCGAGAGCCTCACCGCCATGATCGGCCCGCCGCTGCACGAGAGCTTTCCCGCGCTGTGCGGGCTCAATGAGGCGGAGACCGAGCGCGCGATCCGCGATTTCCGCGTCTACTACGCCGACCGCGGCTGGGCGGAGAATATCCCCTACGCGGGCATGGCGGAGCTGCTCGCCGCGCTGCGCGCGGCGGGGCTGACGCTCGCCGTCGCGACCTCCAAGCCCGAGGAGATGGCGCGGCAGATCCTCGAGCACTTCTCGCTCGCGTCGTATTTCGACCATATCTGCGGCGCGGACATCGCGGACAAGGCGAGCTCGAATAAGGCGAGTGTGCTGCGCGCCGCGCTCGCGCGCGTGGGCGGGAGCGGCCCCGCCGTCATGGTCGGCGACCGCAGCTACGATATCGTCGGCGCGCACGCGCTGCGCCTCCCCGCCATCGGCGTGCTCTACGGCTACGGCAGCCGCGCGGAGCTGGAGGACGCGGGCGCGGACTTCATCGCCGCCGATCTCGCGGAACTCAAAGCGATTCTGCTTTCCGAATAAAAGACAGGAGGAATTTGATCTATGGACATTCGCGTTCAGGTCGCACAGGGACTGCTCTCCATCGGAGCCGTCTTTCTGCGTCCGCAGGAGCCGTTCACCTGGGCGAGCGGCATCAAGAGCCCCATCTACTGCGATAACCGCCTCATTCTCACCGCGCCCGAGGTGCGCGGCATCGTCGAGCAGGCCATCGCCGACACCGTGCGGCGCGAGTACCCCGAAGCCGAAGTCCTGATGGGCACGGCGACCGCGGGCATCGCCCACGCCGCCATCGCCGCGCATCTGATGGGTATGCCGATGGGCTATGTGCGCTCGGGCAGCAAGGACCACGGCCGCAAAAATCAGATCGAGGGCAAGCTCACGGCGGGGCAGAAGGTCGTCGTGGTCGAAGACCTCATCTCCACCGGCGGCAGCGCGCTCGACGCGGTCGCCGCGCTGCGCGAAGCGGGCGCGGAGGTGCTCGGCATCGTGAGCATCTTCACCTACGGCATGAAAAAGGGCATCGAGCGCCTTGCCGCGGCGGGCGTCCGAAATGTGAGCCTCACCGACCTTGACACCATCGCCCGCGTGGGCGCGGAGAAAGACTACATCACCAACGCAGATGTCGCGCGGCTGCTGGCCTTCCGCGACGACCCTGCCGATGAAAGCTGGATCACAAAAGGAGGAGTAAACTGATATGAAAAGCCTGATCGACATTTTGCAGCTCACCACCGAGGAGATCGACGAGCTGGTCGCCACCGCCTGCGACATCATCGACGATCCCGCCGCTTACGCCCACAAGTGTGACGGCAAGATCCTTGCCACCCTCTTCTTCGAGCCCTCCACCCGCACCCGCCTGAGCTTTGAGAGCGCGATGCTCTCCCTCGGCGGTCAGGTGCTCGGCTTCTCGGAGGCGAAGAGCTCTTCCGCCGCCAAGGGCGAGAGCGTGGCAGACACCATTCAGACCGTGAGCTGCTACAGCGACATCATCGCCATGCGCCACCCGAAGGAGGGCGCACCGCTGGTCGCGACCCGCCGCTCGACCGTTCCGGTCATCAACGCCGGTGACGGCGGCCACAACCACCCCACCCAGACCCTCACCGACCTTCTCACCATTCACCGCGAGAAGGGTCGCTTCGATCACCTCACGATCGGTCTTTGCGGCGACCTCAAGTTCGGCCGCACGGTCCACTCCCTCGTCGCCGCGATGAGCCGCTATGAGGGCGTCCGCTTCGTCCTCATCTCCCCCGAGGAACTCAAGCTCCCGCGCTATGTCAAGGAGCAGTACATCAAGAACAAGAATATCCCCTACACGCAGTCCACCGACCTCGAGGCGGTCATGCCCGAGCTCGATATCCTCTACATGACCCGCGTCCAGCGCGAGCGCTTCTTCAACGAGGAAGACTATCTCCGCCTGAAGGACAGCTATATCCTCACGCCCGAAAAGCTCAAAAACGCCAAGGAAGACCTGCGTATCCTCCACCCGCTGCCGCGCGTGAACGAGATCTCCGTCGCCGTGGACGACGACCCGCGCGCGTGCTACTTCAAGCAGGTCCGCTACGGCAGATATATCCGCATGGCGCTCATCATGAAGCTGCTGGGCATCGAGTAAGAAAGAGAGGGGAACAGAAATGATCATTGATTCCATTCAGAACGGCATCGTCATCGACCACATCTCCGCGGGCAAGGCGATGGAACTTTACAGCATTCTCGGCCTCGACAAGCTCGACTGCACGGTCGCGATCCTCAAAAATGTGACCAGCTCCAAGAACGGCCGCAAGGACATCATCAAGATCGACCGCGAAATGGACCTTGAATGGGACCTCATCGGCTATGTCGATCCGGGCATCACGGTCAACATCATTCGCGACGGCAAGCTCGTCGAGAAGCGCTCGCTCAAGCTGCCCGAACGCATTCACGGCGTGCTCAAGTGCAAGAACCCGCGCTGCATCACCTCCGTCGAGCAGGAGCTTGAGCAGGAGTTCGTGCTCACCGACCCCGCCCGCCGTGTCTATCGCTGCCTGTACTGCGAGACGCAGGCGGACCGGTAAGCGCATTTCCCGACCGGACAACAAGAAATCGGAGCGGCAGGGGAGACCCCGCCGCTCCGCCGTTTGCGAAGCAGGATAAGCTTACACAAAAAAGAAAGGCACGCTATAGCGTGCCTTTCTTTTTTGGCGCAGTGGGAGGGATTCGAATTTGCGGAAAGCTGTAAAATGCTGTAAAGCCTTATCTAAAAAGTCCTGTATTTTCAAGGCTTTGCGGCTTTGGCTGTAAAATGTCGTAAGACGCTGTAAAAGCTGATTGGGGTAAATTTAGGGGTCAAAATTCCCCTTTGCATCGGACGCCGGAACAATCTTTATTCTTGCTCCCCCTTCTCTTCGATCAACGCGAGACACACGCTGCATTTCACCAGCATTCGGCGTACATGCTCAACGGGCATCTTCTCCAGCAGCTTCACGATCTCAGTAATCATTGCATTCTTCTCCATAGTAAAATCCTCCTGTCATGCTTATGTATTCGGCTCTTTGTGTTCAAGGCTCGCTTTTAGATATTCGATAGCCTTTTCGTCCGGCATATCCGCCGCGGCTGAAACAAGATCATACTGCCCCTGTGCATGGGCGTCCTGCACCGCGCTTTCAACTGCCGCGACAAGCTCCGCCCTGTCCGCTCGCTCCTTTGCATATTTCCGTTGGTTCGTTGTGGCTGCATCATTGCGCCCCAGCTCAAAGTTATATTCGGATACTGCCCGCGTAAGCATATCCGTGCACATATAGACAATGCGCCCGATCCGCGCGGCATCGTCGGCGAGAGTGTCGCCCTGTTCGCAGTTCCCGAAGTTGAGCTCCCATACATCATAAAGCGAGTGCGCCGCCATAGCGACATCTGACATGATCCCGTCCACAACGCGGTCGATAATAAGGCGCTCGGCTCTCGTTGTATGCTGCATCTAAATTTTCCTCCTTGTCTTTTCGGCGGTAAGTTGGTATAGTATCTATACCGACCTCCCCTGTGGCGGTTGGTGGTTATGGCTCTCTGTACCTTGCTTTGGTCGGCTGCGGTACAGAGGGCTTTTCTAATGCTTCCAGCAGAGTCATCATGCAGCGCGTGAGCTGCACGACCCCGGCAACGGTCACGATAGCTTCCATCATGCTACGCAGAAGCGGCGGGCGGTGGTGGTCTTGGTGAAGCGCTCCGCCACATCGGGCAGAGCCTTCTTCAGCGCGCCGGTGTCGATGCGGGAGGAGGTCACGGCCTTATAGGTTACCTTCCAGTCCGCGCCGTTGATGCTGTCCACGCCCGCAGCGTCCATGTGCTGCTTGATGCTGTCCTGAATGCTGTCGATCTCGGCGGCCAGCTCGTCCGCCATGCAGCGCAGCTCCCGCAGCTCCTTGATCTTGCTGTCCATTTCGTTGATGCTCATTGTTGGTTCCTCCTTATAATTTTCGGGGCGGCGGTCTCCTGAGTCTCTATCCGCGTCGGGAATTCCTCTCAATCTCTTCTGACCGCCGATCATAAAGCATTGTTTTGCTTCCCCCTTGCTATGGTTACATTGTAGCACTGTTTACCGTGTATGTAAATAGGCGAAACTTACAAGGTTTACCGTGCATATTTGTGCAGTATGCACGGTTTACAGTGTTTCATTTTTCTGCTATAATGCGGATAGTGAAAAAGGGGGTGAAAATGTGGCAGTATCTGAATCCAAAAAAAAAGCTAATCTGAAATGGGATAGCGCAAATATGGCAACGCTGGCTTGTAAGGTAAAAAAGGAACAGGCCGAGCAGTTTAAGGCGTACTGTTCCGGTATCGGTGAGACTGTAAACTCTGTTTTTCAGGGGTATGTGTCCGACTGCATAAGCGGAAACCTCTGTAAAGGCGCCCAGGACGCCGCAGGAGCGCGCGGAGGCGCAAGCAGTATCCTTACGCCGGAAACGCTCAAAACGGCGCAGGAAGCCGCTCAGAGCGCAGGAGAGACGGTTTCCGTATTCGTGGGGCGTGCAGTAGCAACGCAGGCGCAGCGGGATAAGATGACGCAGAGCATGAAAAAGGCGCCGGCAAAAACCGACGCTTGACAAGGCGGGAAAGCCTGCTATAATGAAAATAGAAAAGGGCGCTGCGGCAAGCGGTTAGCCCAGTATCAGAGAATCAAGAAAACCTTGAAACCGTCACTTGGCCGAGTGGCGGTTTCTGCTTTTCACAATGATCGTCACGGTGAACCGTCCGATATGTAGTGTGATCCGCATAGCGTCACCCCCTTTCGGGGAATGTGACTAACCGCCCGCCGTCTTGTGCAGCGCCTGTTAACAGAGTATCACGAGAAAAGGGGAATTGCAAGCCCTTGTATGCGAAAAGGGTATTGTATGCTTCATAAAAAGAGAGCCGGGGCGGATTGCTCCCCCCAGCTCTCCGCGCTGCGTGTGTTAGAAGTTATCAATAGCCGCCTGAATTTCGGGGCTGTCCCAGCGCTTTTGCATATCTTGAACATATTTCGTGCGCATTGGCTCTCTTGCGCCGCTGTAAATTCTGGCTGCGCTCGCAAGCTCGCCCCAGCCGCTGGCCTCGCCGGTGCTGTTCGCCTTTGCCCGCATGGTCACGGCGGTCATCTGCTGGCGCTCTGCGGCCTCCGTCATGGTCTGGCGCTGCTCGTCCGCATATTTCAGGATCAGGCGCGACATGGTGGCGTTGCTGCTGTACTGGTCTACCATTGCCGAAAAGTCGGAAACGGTCATAATGCCGCTTTTCAGCAGTTCCAGCGCGTTGCTGTCAATGTCTGCGGGCTTTGCCACACATTCGCCCTGCACGGCCTTTTCAATCTCCACCGTCAAGTCGTTCACGCCCTGCTCGTAGCGGGCGAACAGGTCATTTACACCGTGCCGGAAAACCTCTTTTGCAGCATTCAGCGCGGCGATTGCGGCCATCTTCTTTGCTTCGGAGACGGGGCTGTTGTGGTGTGCAGGGTACTGCTGCACTTCCCGCTCTGCCGCTTCTACGGTGTCGACAAGCGCCTTGTACTCCGCGGCGGTTTCGTGGAAAAGGTCGTTCAGACGCTTTGCGAAATGGTTGTATTTGCTCATGTTAGTTCCTTTCTGCTGCAAACAGGGTGCAGCGCCCGTTATTAAACATCGTGCAGTTATCGCCGCAAGTGATCTGCGCCGGAAAGGGGCAACGCCGGCCGCTGTGCGCCTTGCCCGGTGTGCATCGGTCATTCTCAAAGAAAGCGCAATTTTCTTTGCACTTCGGGTGCAGCGCCTTAGAAAAGGGGCAATCTTTGCGGGGCTTCGGTGGGGCTTCCGGGGAAGCCGAAGCATATACGGTCATTTCCGGCGCATATTCCTTGCAGCCCCGCCCTATCCAACGAAAGCGCCCGCCGCTGTCGACTTCGGGGTATTCGGCTTCAATGCTCACTGTTTTCCCCTCCCTGTCGGCGCGCCGCCGATGATCCCGATTTTTTTGATACCATGAGCGGCGAGCGCGTCGCGTGCTTCCTGTTCGCTGGCAAATTCAGGGAAATTTGTTCCGTCAAAGGCAAACACCAAGTAGCCGCATTGTGTGCCGATAATAATTCCTGCCGGCTCGGTATCCTTGCGCTGCTCATACAGCGCCTTTAATCGTTTCTTTATGCTGTTCATAGTTTGTCACCCTCCGGCTCCGGCAGCTCCAACCGCCCCTTTTCGATTGCCTCGTCAAGCATCTGATAAAGACTCAAGCTCAGCGGGTCTGTGTCCTCCACCGGGTGAGGATAACACACGATGCGCCGCCCGTCTGGTGTAACTGCGCCGTGCCGATAGAGGTACTCAAAGGGATCCTCTGCCGTGTGAAACTCTCCGCCGCCCTCAACGATGAAAACGGTCTGATCTGCCGTGCGGCTTTTCAGAAATGCCCGCAGCGCCACAAGGCGCGTTTCAACGCTTGCCATCGGTTTTGTCCCTCCATTCCTCCAGCTCTCGCAACTGCTCCAGAATATCGGTTTGTTCGGTCAGCTTTAGGGCATACTCTAAAGTTGAGCGAGCAGCGGTTATGCGGGCTTGCGCCTGTTCGTCCCTGTCCTCCATGATCTCCCGCAAGGTAGACAGCGCGGGAGCTATCGCCTTCTGCGCCTGTCGCGCTGCGTCCTGTATCAAATCCCCGAATGCCTCGCGGTATCGGGCTTGAAACTCGTCCTCTTGCAAATAGCCGCGCAGTGTGCTTTCTCCGATGCCCGCCATCTTAGCGGCTTCTCGCCTTGTATGGCACACAAGCAAGGCGTGCAGTGCTTTTTCCTTTCTGGGGGTTATAGTTTATCACTCCTTTCTTTTGGCGTTTCCTGTGGCTTTCTGGCGGTCAAGAAAGCCATATTTTCAAGCCTCGACTGATAGATGGGTGCCGCAGGTGTCGCAGCGCGGCGGCGCGTGCTTTTGCTTCGCCCTGCCGGTCGTGCCAAAACTCCGAGACGATTGCCGCCCGTTCGTTTTCCGGCAACTGCGTCAATGCGTCGGCTACGGCGGCGCGGAGATCGTTTGCGGCGCACTGCTCCTCGATGTCCGCCGCAGGATCAGGGATAGTGTCTGCAATCGTCAGGTCTGAATCATCGAGCGGGCTGTCAAGGGATATGTAGCTGTTCAATGGGTCGTTCAGGTCCCGCCGCGTGCGATACCCGCAAGCCGTAGAAAGCGCGTCTTTCAATCGATAACCGTACAGCGTGGAAAAGGCTCCAAGCTCCGGCCTCCATCTGCTCATGGTATCCAGAACGGCAAGGAATGCGACTTGCGCCAAGTCCTCTATCTCTACACCATGCCGCCCGTTTAACGATCTCAACCAACGATTTGCCTCTTTTAGAGCGAAGAGGCGCACAACTTCCCACAGCTCCATGCAGGAAGCATTTCCCGCTCGCACCTTCAAAGCGACTTCGTTTGTGCGGTCGCCGCGCCCGGTAAATTCTTGCATTTTGTTCGCCCCCGTGATAGAATCAGGTTGCAAGCTCTGATCCTCCACGGTTGCCCTCCCCATTGCGGGGAGGGCTTTTTAATACAGCGCTTCGTAAAAACGCAGCTCCCGAATGCGTCCAGAGAAGAAGTGGTTGATATTGAAGTCACAGTTTCGATACTTTGTTGCAAAGTGCTGATCGATCATTGCGGGGTAGCTTTCCGGGACAACATCACAGCATAGAATACCGATGTATTTTTCATCAATGAACGGCATGACCTCGCAAATGCGGACGATCTGGCTTGCTCTGATTGGCGGGTGCGGCTTTCCCATGTGTCGCTCATACTGCGTGAAGTAATATTGAAAGACGCTCATAGCCTCCTCAAAGGTGAAAGGGCTATGCGGATAAACGCTTGCCGCAATATCCTTAAACTTGTCAAAGTCAAATAGCACAAAATCCTCCTCGCTCAAAATAGGTGGAGGGTGGGGAGGAACGCTCACGCGCTCTGCTCCCTTATACCCTTTTACAAAGAAAAGAACGGAGTTCTTTTATAACGAGTGTGCGGAATGCGTAAGCATTCCCTTTTACCCTTATATAATCTCCTTCTATAGTCTTCTTCTGTTTCTGTTTCTTCTTCTGTCTCGACCGATATCATACGATATCATACGATATCGGTCGATTTCCCGTTGTTCTTAGCGTTGATTCGCTGCTCATAGCTCCGCCATGCTTCCTCGAGGTCAGGGAGAAATGCGGAGACAGCGATTTTTTCAAACGCGCTCAGGTTCTCGGGCATTTCACAAGTCTCAAGATACTCAAGGCAAGCAAGCAGTACATTGACGGCGCTTTCGGGTGGGAGTTGTTTAATGAGCTGCCGCCGTTCAATCTTCAGCTTGAACCATGTGGGGTGCTTTTCTTTGATCTCCGGCATATACTCACTCCTCCAATAACTTAAGTATTCTCTACGGCTTTCGCCGCCCGCAAAATTTCCGCCGCCCTGTGTCGCATGGAGCGAATGAACCGCGCCTTTTCCTCCGCGTTTGCAGGTAGATAATACCCGCTCGCATTGTCGCTCAGAATCGGTGCGCCCTTTAACCGCTCGGCGGCGATCATGCTGCGCACTGTGCGCCCATCAAGGCCGATCATGTTGCACAGATCCCGAAGGGGTATAGCGTTCTGTTGCCCCCTGCAAAGCAAATCGGCAATCGCTGCTTGACGGACAAGCACGGTGGTGTTAGAATCAGCTCGGGAAATAGCTGCACTGCTGTAAGCTGCTGTTTCTGTCGCCTGCTCTGTCGCTGCAACGATGGAGCGGGCTTTTTCATTTTTCGTCATTCTGCTGTCTCTCCTCCATTTTAATCAAGAATTTTCCCTTGTGATCTTGCCCAGTCGATCAGGTCTCCGGCGATGATGCGAGTGCATCCGCCAATCTTGACCGCCGGAAAACCGGCGATACCACACCATTGTAGATCGTTGGACGCGAAACGCTCAAAAGGCGCGCAGCTTCGGTTACCGTAATCAAAACACAATCCATTTTCCATCCTCCCTGTTGACAAATCTGAAAAAGTAGCTATAATTTATAACAAGAATGAATTTCTCGTTATTTGCATTATACGGCTATTCAGAGAAAATAGCAAAAGTTTCAGCTCGGTATTTTTATAGAACAAGTTTTTCAGTCTAATTGGAGGCATGGAGTATGGAACAGATGTTTTTTCCAGTCACACAAAAGAAAGCTGCTCAGTCTGGCATCGGACGCTCATCAGAGGCAAACAAAAACGCTCTTTTCCCGACGCAATTAAGAAATTTGCGCAAGGAAAAGGGCGTATCGCAGGAAGAGCTATCTAAAATCCTGGGGGTCTCTAAGTCAACGCTTGGCCTGTGGGAAACAGGCGATACACTGCCCGATGCAAGGTCGCTGCATGATCTGGCCGTCTATTATGAAGTGAGCGCCGATTATCTGCTTGGTCTATCTAATGTAAAAACAAATGATATGGCTGTAAAGACTATTTGCGAATATACAGGACTTACGCCATTGACGGTTTCGACATTGAATACAATGATTACTATCGGGCCGCTCATTTCTGATTTTATATCCCGTTTTTTTGAAGATATTATTGCCTTTGATTCGCACTCCATCGAATATATTTGTAGCGACATTGTAAAGTCTTCACGCGCATACACGGTTTATAACAAGCTATGCGAGGGCGAAGATGAGAGCAACGCAATTTGCAATGCCAACATAGAAGCCTCTAACATAATAGACATAGCAAATGAGAATATAGACGGATATTACAAAATAAGCGGACTGGATGCCGCTGATTATTTTATGGAGCGTGCCAAAGATATAGCATCCTGCTCTATTAATGGCATTATAGAAGAAATGATTTCCGAACTATCGTCAGAGGGCGTTAAATCTGGCATCACGGACTTGACAAGAGCCAAGATATGGAAAACTTTTGACGAAGAGGAAAAAGAAGAATAAAAAACCGCCCCGGCGCTGGAACACCGGAAGCGGTTATAGGGGCAGTAAACATTGACAAGCTCACTGCTCCTCCATATTAACAGACTTAAGGAGGAAAATCAAGAAATGCCGCGAAAATCTAATACACGCGCTGCCTCCGGAGGCGGCAGCATTCGGCAGCGGCCTGATGGACGATGGGAAGCGCGCGTGACCGTCGGGACGAATCCGGGGACGGGCAAGCCAATCCGCCGCAGCATCTACGGAAGCACGCAGGCCGAAGTGCGCAAGGAAATGACCGCGACTCTCCGCGAGGTAGACAGAGGGACTTATCTCACGCCGCAGAAAACGACCGTTGCTCAATGGCTGGATGAATGGCTCGATACCTTTGCCGCAACGAGGGTCAAGCCTCTCACATATCAAAGCTATGCGGCAACGATACGCAATCACTTAAAGCCCGCAATCGGCGCGGTTCCGCTCCAATCCCTCAAAGGCGCACATATCCAGCGGCTATATAATCAAATGCTTGAAAAAGGTCTCAGTGCAAAAACGGTCATCAATGTGGGCGCTGTCCTCCGTAAGGCGCTAAGTGTTGCGCTGAAACAGGGTGTTATCATAAGCAATCCCTGCGATGCCGCGGAGCTGCCAAAGGCAACGCGCAAGGATATCCGTCCTCTTACTGATGCGGAAATCCCTCTTTTCTTAAATCAAATCGAGGATCATCGATTTCGAAATGCTTATGCGCTCTGCATTTTTGCGGGCTTGCGCGAGGGCGAATGTCTCGGCCTGTCATGGTCGCAAGTGGATTTCGAAAAAGGCCGTATCACGATCAGCCAACAGCTCCAGAAAACAAAGGGCGGTCATGTCAGCTATTACATTGCTGACAGCACAAAAGGGGGGAAGTCCCGCACCATCGAACCGCCGCCGATCTGCTTTGACTATCTCCGTGAGGAAAAGCGCAGGCAAGCAGAAAACCGGCTCAGAGCCGGTGTACTGTGGAACAATGAATGGGATCTTGTTTTTACCACCGAAACAGGCCGCTATATAGAAATCGAAACATTCTATCGCAATTTTAAGCGCATTGTGTCTGCGATTGGCCGACCTGATGCAAGGGTCCATGATCTGCGGCACACCGCCGCGACGGTCGCCATTGCCTCCGGCGCTGACATCAAGAGCGTGCAAAGCCTTCTCGGTCATGCTACGGCAGCATTTACGCTCGATGTGTACGCCCATACAAGCGAAGCGATGATGAAGGACACTGCGAACAGAATACAAAATTACTATGATAGCATCAAAAAGGCATGAAGAAAGCTCCGTCGATCTCATAGACCGGCGGAGCTTTCTCTGCTTGTTTTTAGGGGTAAAAAGTCCGATTGGGGTAAATTTAGGGGTAGAGCAGAAAACGCAAAAACGAAGAATGTACTTTTTGCGGCAGAAATATGAGAGAATAAAGAAAAAACAGGAAAAAACAAAATGTTTTCTCCTGTTTCCTTTGGCGCAGTGGGAGGGATTCGAACCCTCGGACGGCTTTTGGCCGTCACACGATTTCCAGTCGTGCTCGTTATGACCACTTCGATACCACTGCGTATCCTCGTGCTCAACAGCAGACACTATTATACCAGAATCGCGCGCGAAGTCAAGCCCCAATTTTGCGTTTTTCCGCGAAAGCTGCAAAGCCCTCAGAAGCGGCCGCCCTTGACGCGGAAAGTCATCTCCGGTTTTTTGATGCTCACCTTGGTGTCGCTCTCGACCGACTCGGTCAAAAAGGCGTTACCGCCGATGACCACATTGTCGCCCACCTCGGTCGCGCCGCCGAGCAGCGTCGCTCCCGCGTAGATCGTGACATCGCTGCCGACCTTCGGGTGACGGCGGGCGGCGCCCTCCGCGCTGCGGTGCATTCCCGCAGGCGACATCGCGCCGAGCGTCACGCCCTGATAGAGCTGCACGCGGTCGCCGATGAGCGTCGTTTCGCCCACGACGACGCCCGTGCCGTGGTCGATGGCAAAGTATTCGCCGATGGTCGCGCCGGGGTGGATATCGATGCCCGTCTGCGAGTGGGCGTACTCGGTCATGATGCGCGGGAGCATCGGCACCTCCAGCAGATACAGCTCGTGGGCGATGCGGTAGATGAAGATGGCGAACATTCCGGGGTAGGAGAGAATGATCTCCTGCCGGCTCGAGGCGGCGGGGTCGCCGTTGTAGTTCGCGATCAGGTCCTTGCTCAGCAGCTCCTGAATGTAGGGCAGGCGCTCCATCATGCGGTCGCAGACCGCCTCCGCGCGCCGCGCGCCCTCCTCGCCCTCGGGCATGACGAGCGTGAGCTGACGCAGGAGCTTGTCGTAGACATGGTCCATCAGCAGCGCGCTGTACTGCTCGGGCGGGAGCTTGAGCAGATCGGGGTCGCCATAGTAGGCGGGGAAGAGAATGCGCTGGAGGTCGCGAATGATCTCGATGACCGCCGTGCGGCTGGGCAGACGCAGCGCGTCGCCGTACATCAGAATGTCGCTTTTTTGATAATTCTCCGCGACGCGGGCCGCGGCGCTGCGAATGACTGTGGCTTTCCCACTCATGCCTGCTCCCCCTGATACATCGGTGTCGAAAGATAGCGCTCGCCGCCGTCCGGCAGCAGCGCGACGATGGTCTTGCCTGCGTTCTCTTCGCGCAGGGCGAGCTGCGTCGCCGCCCAGAGCGCCGCGCCCGCCGTGATGCCGACGAGCACGCCCTCGCAGGCGACCAGCTCGCGGCCTGCGGCATAGGCGTCCTCCTCGCGCACGCAGATGATCTCATCGATCAGCGAGCGATCCAGATTCTTCGGAATGAAGTTTGCCCCGATGCCCATGAGTCCATGCGCGCCGACGCTTCCGCCCGAGAGGAGCGGCGAGCCTGCCGGCTCGACGGCGATGAGCTTCACCGCGCTCTTTTGCTCTTTGAGATAGCGCCCCGTGCCGGAGATCGTTCCGCCCGTGCCGACGCCCGCGACGAAGAGATCGACCGCACCGTCGGTGTCGCGCCAGATCTCGGGGCCGGTGGTGAGATAGTGCGCCTCGGGATTCGCGGGATTGTCGAACTGCGAGGGAATGAAGCTCCCGGGCGTCGCTGCGGCCAGCTCCTCCGCGCGCTTCACCGCGCCGGTCATGCCCTCGGCGGCGGGCGTGAGCACCAGCTCCGCACCGTAGGCGCGCAGCAGCGCGCGCCGCTCCGCGCTCATGCTCTCGGGCATCGTGAGAATGACGCGGTAGCCGTGGACCTTCGCCATCGCAGCGAGCCCGATGCCGGTGTTGCCGCTCGTCGGCTCGATGATGACGCTCCCCTCCGTGAGCGCCCCGTCCGCCTCCGCGCGTTCGATCAGGCGCTTTGCCACGCGGTCCTTGGCGCTGCCGGCAATGTTACAACATTCCAGCTTCGCGAGCAGTCTTGCCCGCAGGTCGTGTTTTTTCCCGTAACGGCACAGCTCCAGCAGGGGAGTGTTCCCCGCGAGCTCGTCAACGGATCGATAAATGTTCATCAGGAGCGCTCCTTTCCGTAAAATACTGAACCATTATATGCCGCGCGTCGGCGCATTGCAAGTATTTTGCAAAACTTCCCGCCGCGCCGGTATCGGGAGACTTCGACGCACGACCTCCGCCGTTTCCGCTCCCCGACCTACCTACCGGAGAGAGATCTGCTCGCCATCGATCAGGATGCGATCCGACAGAAGGCACAGCGCGGAGTCCATCGCCTCGTTGATGGCTTTTCCGACGCGGGTCGCTCCGCATTGCACTGCCAGCGAGTGATATAGTCCCGCTTTGTCGGCGGTCATGTTCTGCTTGAGGATCTCAAGCAGTCCCGCGGCCAATTCCTCCGGCGCGATCTGCCTGATGTCGCGCTCGAGATCCCCCGGGCCGCGGAAGCGGATCTCCGCGGCGTTGTCCAGATACAGAAATCCGTTTTTGCGGACGATCCCATAGCGCTGATAACCGCGCATCTGCTGCTCATAGGCGCGCTGGACAACAGTTGTGACCTTTTCCCGATCGAAATAGCACACGACACGCTTGAGAAGAAGCTCCTCCGACAGCGGAGATTCGACCTCGAGAATGGCTTTGACCATGCCTTTGAAATCGTGCGGCAGGTACTTCCGGCTCAGCGCCTGAAGGTCCGCCGACCGATACGGCGGGAATGCAAAGTGCTTTTCGGGCGCGGCCACCTCAAAGGTTTTGACCGGTTGGTCGTCAGACGCCTTCGGCGCTGCCTGCGTCGGGCTTTTTATCGCGTCTGCCGCTGCCTCCAAAAGCCGCTGCTGCTCCACCTGCCGGTTTTTGAACCAGTCTGTTGACCAGATGCGGTAGAACTTCCAGCCCATGCGCTCGAGGACTTCCCGGCGCAGGCGATCACGGTCACGGGCGTTTTTGGAGGAGTGATAGGTCGCGCCGTCGCATTCGATCGCAAGGACATAGTCCGAGCTGTCGGGGCGCTTGAGCCCGAGATCGATACGGAAGCCCGAGCAGCCGATCTGCGTATCCACGCTGAAACCCTTGGAGCGAAGGAAGTCGCACACCTCCTGCTCGAAATCGGAGTCGAATCCATCAAAAGAACCGGCGCTCATCGCGCGCTTTAGCGCGATATCGCCGTTTTCGGCGTAGTCGAGGTATTCCCGCAGGAGCCTCGCGCCCTCCGCGGAGGTGCGCTTCAGGTCGATGTCGGTATAGTGCATGGACGAGACCAACTGCACATTGCTTTTGGCGCGGGTGACCGCAACATTCAATCGCCGTTCGCCGCCGACGCGGTTGAGCGGTCCGAAATTGTGCAGCAGACGACCCTGCGCGTCGATGCCGTAAGCGACGCTGAAGAGAATGGTGTCGCGTTCGTCGCCCTGTACCGTTTCAAGGTTTTTGACGAAGAAGGGCTCGTCGCAGTCGCGCTTGAAGAAGAATTCTTTTTCCGGCGTGGCCTGTCTGCGCTTGGCAAGAAGCCTTTCGATCAGCTCCTGCTGGGAAATGCTGAAGGCAACGACGCCGAGGCTTCGCTCCGGATAGCGCTCGATGTTCTGATAGATAAGGTCAACGATGAACTCCGCCTCTTTGCGGTTGGTGTGTGCCTTGCGGTCAAACACGCCGTCGACATGGTGATAGTCTACGCCGACCCCGTGCGTGTCCGCCTTCGAGGAGGGGAAGGTCACAAGCTCCCCGTCGTAAAAGTTTTTGTTGGAGAAGGTGATGAGCTGCTCATAGCGGCTGCGATAGTGCCAGCGCAGACGAAGCTGCTGCATGGTGGTCGAGCAGAGGTCGAGAATGGACTCGAAATCCGTCACATCGCCGCTCTCCTCGTCGCTGTCCTCCACATCGAGCGAGGCATTGAAAAAGTTGCTGGGCGGCATCTGCTTGGAGTCTCCCACGACGATCAACTGCTGCGCGCGGTAGATCGCCCCGATCGCGTCCTGCGGGAAGATCTGCGAGGCTTCATCGAAAATGACCACATCAAAGTGAACCGAGTCGGAAGCAAGGAAGGTGCTGACGCTCAGCGGCGACATCAGGAAGCACGGCTTGACACGCTGCACGAGCTCGCCGGTCTCCGCGAGCAGAGCGCGAATGCTCTTCTGCTTTCTCTTCTTCTCGCCCTCGCGCAAAAGCACCGCCAGCGCGCTGCCGGAGGCGATCATATCGAGGGACGGGCGCATGGAGGAGAGAGACGCGCGGATCTGCGCCTTGCTGATCTCGAACTGCTCCGTGTCTTTTTCGCAGAAGGTGCGGACGGCCTTATCCTGAGCGATCCGATTGAACGCGGACAGAACAGGCGTCTGCGAGAGGAACGAATCGATCCACTGCCGGTAAAATAGCTTCTGGAACGCGCCGACGATGCACTTCGGCTCGATGTTTTTGGCGATCGCCGCATCGATATATTCTGCCGCCTGCTGCTCCTCCAGCGCGGAGAGCAGCGTTCTGAAATGGCACCAGTTGTCCAGCTTGTCCAGCTCTTGCAGGCAGCCGTTGATCCGCTCCGACAGCGGGGCGCAGGGCAGGCGGCGGACATTCAGGATCGCGGGATCGAAGTATCCCGCCGCGCGCTCAAGCGCTTCATCGCCGCAGGCTGCAAGGATCGTTTCGAGCTTCTGCGCGTAGGCGGAAAAATGCGCCGTTTCCTCGGAAAGCTCCTGACAGAATTCCAGCACGCCGAAGGTGATGCCCTCGGAGAACATGGCGTCCAAGCGGGACATCTGCCCCGTCACGGCGCTCCAGTCCGTTTCGATGCCGCGATACGCTGCGCCGAGAACCGGTTGGACCGCAGCCTCCCGCTGCGCGAATTCCAAGCATTTTTGCTGATGGTCGGCAAGCCGCTCGGCGATCCCGACGGCTTCGCGGTAAGAGGGTTTTTTCCCGTCCTTCCGGCAAAGGCGCAGGGAGGAGATGAGCTCCTTATATTCGCCGCTGAAGAGGCGGGAGAAAAATCCGCTGAACTGCCGTGTCAGCTTTTTGTGGCAGGTCGAAGCGTCCAATTTGTAGATATCGTCGTCGAACGCTTCACCGATCTCCGCGCGCAAAGAGAGGATCTCCGCGCTCATGGACTGCAATTCGCGGAGCGTGGAATTTACGGCTGCGAAGCGCTGCTCGTTCAGCAGCGACGGCGTGAGGAGGTGAGAGGTCGCGGCGGAGCGGAAGAAATCCCGCCAGATACAGGCGTCCTGTATGCTGCGGCACGGTATGCCATAGTGCTCGGAAATTTCCTTTTGCAAGGGAACGAGCGCCTGCGAAAGCTGCGCGAGCGCGGAAAGGGCAGACCTGACCTCCGCCTTTGCCTGATACGAGGTATCCTGACCGATGTAGCCATACCACGGATTTTTCCTGTAGTCGTATCCGACAGACGGGATATAGTCCGTATATTGCTCTAAAAGGGCGGTCACTGCGGTCAGATACGCGCTTCCCCTGGAGGAGAGCTGCGGAACGAACCATTCCGGCTCCGGCATAGCGCGGAGCGCAGAATAGTCCTCGTACAACTGATACAGGCTCTTTTCGATGATGGGGCGCTGCCTGTGGAGCTCGGCAGCGTAGGAATCCAACTGACGCTGCGCCTTCTCCTTCATGGCGATCTCAGCGTCGGCTTTGGACGACACGGTGCTTTGCCCGCCGCGCAGGGTGTGACAGATATCGGCGATGACTTCCTTTTTGTTCGCCTTGTGGCTGTGGAGCTGCAGGCAGAATTCCGAAAGTCCGGCGCGCCTCAGCTTTTCGTAGACCACATTCAAAGCGGCCAGCTTTTCGGAAACAAAGAGGACCTTTTTCCCATCGCTGAGGCACTCCGCGATGATGTTGGTGATCGTCTGGCTTTTGCCGGTCCCGGGAGGGCCCTGCAAAACAAAGCTCCTGCCCGATCTTGCCAGCTCGATCGCTTCGATCTGGCTCGAGTCCGCGTCGACCACGCTGTGGAGCTCGAGCAGCGGGTCGGCGAGAGGGGGGACGGCTTCCTCTGAGGGCACGGCTTCCTCCTGCTCTGTCGGCTCGCCTAAAAGTCGGCGCACATTTTGATTGGCAAGGATCGTGGCTGTGTTGTCCTTCAGATCCCGATACATATTGATCTTGAGGAACGAGAAAATGCCGATCTTACACTCCGGCGTAACGCTCCAGTGGAGCCTGGCGACCAGGTTCCCCACTTTTTCCAGATACGCCGTCAGCCCCTCGTCCTGATACGCGGGGAGCCTGACGCCGTACTCCGCGTCCAGCTTATAGGCGAAGGTGGGATTCACGATAATGTCGTCTTCCGCAGACCTGATGAAATACGGGTCGATGGAAGACGCCTGCTCCGGTCGGATCGGCACGAGCAGAATGGGCGCACGAAACACCTGGTCGGAAGAGTCGCTTTCCGTCCAGTGAATAAAACCGAATGCCATATAAGCGACATTGACGCCGGTCTCTTCGATGAAGGCGCGCGCTTTTTTATCGATATTTTTCACAGCGGTGATCGGATTTGCCGCCGCGTTATATAGCAGGAGCTGGTTTTGCCGCCTGATCTTTCCGGAGTGCTGCGCGAAAAAGGCGGCTTTCTCTGCGGCGGCGTCTGTCCCCTCCACGGCTTCGGGCTGCGGCTGCTCGGAGATGGGAGCTTCCTCGACGGGCTCCTCCTCTTCCGCGATCTTGGGATCGTACACCTCAAAGGCGGCTGCCCCGTCGATTTTTTCCAGCAGGGCATCGGCGGAGGGGAGCAGGACCTCCACGCTGGAAGCGCGGGTGTCCTTGAAATTGATCAGGTTGTTTCGCTTGCCTGTATCCAGCAGCAGCTCCGCCCATTTATCCAGCTTCTTGGTATCCATGTTCTCTTCTCCTTCGCGCACAGTATCATTGTTCGGCGCTCTGCCGTTTGTGCAGCGCGCCGCGCGAGCATTTCCAAGCATACTATAGCGCAAAGATCGACAAAATGCAATTCATCTTCTGCACAGGTATTTGTTAAAGTTGATAAATGCTCCGCGAATGCAGCCGCTGTTCTCGGGAGAAGCGGCGGTCGATCTGCGGCGACGGTGTTAAGAGGAGGATAGAAAACCCCGAAGGCTTTGTGGTACAAAGCCTTCGGGGTGTGATAACCCAACACTTTAGATGCCACTCTTTTCAATCTACATATTTCTTCCTTCATGAATATCCGCAGATGTACGACACCTCGTTATAGCATCAATAGTCTGTTGATATGCCACTGTTCCATAGTTGACAAAAACCTTAGTTAACGAGTTTCGAAGACCACACCAAGTATTATCTTCGAACTCAGAGTCAAATGTGGTTGCGAGAAGTGCCTCAAGCTCCGGCAAAAATTCAGGATCACGAATAGAACTTATTGCCGCTGTCGGGCCATCGAAAAGCAGTGTTCAAATTCCGATCCTGCGAAGAAATAGTTCTTCTGCGTTTTTCGTTTTTCATGAGAGCATAGAAAGAACGCAAACAGAAAAAGCCCTGCTGTTGCAAGGCTTTCAAAAAATGAGAGGTCCGTTTTTCGATAAAAATGTTCGAAAAACGGACCTCGTTCAACCGGCAGGCGAGCTTCCGGGGTGGACCTCTTTCGAGGCGGTGAAGGCCTCTATAGACCGCTGGATGGATTACTACAACAATGAGCGCTGCCAGTGGGATCCGGCAAAGCTTTCTCCCAATGAATACTACAACTATATAACTACAGGTGAGTATCCCGTGGACATGCCTCCTCCCTATGGGTCAAACTAAAATGTCCTTGACTTGGGGAGCGGTTTAGAAAGGTGCGGAGAGTTCCAAAGCGTGCCGGAGAGGAAGGCTTGCCGCGCGGGATTTGACCTCGATTTTACAAAAGAAGGATTTTGGACTTTACATCTCCTCTGTATATTGAGATGCGTGAACGGAAAACATCACAAAAAGCACACAAAGGAGTGTATGAACATGAAAAAACTGATTTGCATGATGCTCGCCGCGGCACTGGCGGTCGGCTGTCTGACCGGCTGCGGCAGCAAGGGTGACACGGTGTCTACGGACGGCTCGACCTCGATGAGCCGCGTCATCGGCGCGCTGGGCGAGTCGTTTGAAATGCAGACCGGCATGAAAGTCACCTACAACCCCACCGGCTCGGGCAGCGGCATTCAGGCCGTGCGGGAGGGGCGCTGCGACATCGCTCTTTCCTCACGCGCGCTCAAGGCGGACGAGCTTGCCGCGGGGCTTGCGGAGACCGTGCTCGCCTACGACGGCATCGCGATCCTCGTGAACCCCGAAAATCCGGTGCGTGAACTGACGCTCGCGCAGATCGCCGACATCTACACCGGCAAGATCAAAAGCTGGAGCGAGGTCGGCGGCAGCGATGGCGAGATCGTCCTGATCGGCCGCGAGGCGAACTCCGGCACGCGCGATGGCTTCGAGACTGTCACCGGCACGGCGGAGCAGTGCGAATACCGTCAGGAGCTCTCCTCCAACGGCGATGTCATCACCACGGTCGCGAACAACCCCAACGCCATCGGCTACGCCTCCCTCGCGACGGTCAAGGACAGCGTGACCGTGCTCGGCATCGACGGTGTGGCTCCCACCGAGGAGACCGTTCGGGACGGCAGCTACGCCGTGCAGCGCCCCTTCCTGCTCGTGACGAGGACGGACGCGGCGCTCTCCGACGCGGCGCAGAGCTTCTTTGACTATGCGACCTCCGGCGAGGCGAATGAGATCATCTCCGCCGCGGGCGTCGTTCCTGCCAACGGATAAGGGAGCGAAGCGGCGGCGCTCTGCCGCCGCGCAAGGCGTTGAGGTGAGAACATGAAGAAGAAAACAAATGCGACGGAGCGCATCGTTCACGGAGCATTCCTCCTGCTGGGGCTTGTGACGGTCGGCTGCGTGCTGCTGATCTCCGTCTATCTGATCGTCTCCGGCATTCCGGCGATCCGGACGATCGGCCTTGCGGACTTCCTGTTCGGCAGGGAGTGGGCGCCCACGGCGTCCGAGCCGAAATACGGCATTCTGCCGTTTCTCCTCACGAGCGTTTACGGCACGGCGGGGGCGATGGTGCTCGGCGTTCCCGTCGGCTTTTTGACGGCGGTGTATCTTGCGCGGCTCGCCCCGCGCGGCGTGAAGACGGTCATGCAGCACGCCGTCAGCCTGCTCGCGGGCATTCCCTCGGTGGTCTACGGACTGGTGGGCATGATGGTGCTCGTGCCGGCGATCCGCTCGCTCTTCGATCTTGCGGACGGCGCGAGCCTGCTCGCGGCGATCCTCGTGCTCTCGGTGATGATCCTGCCGTCCATCATCAAGGTCTCCGTCACGGCGCTGGAGGCGGTGCCGAAGGAGTATGAGGACGCCTCGCTCGCGCTGGGCGCGACACCGGTGGAGACCTGCTTCCGTGTCAGTGTTCCGGCGGCGAAAAGCGGCATCGCCACCGCCGTCGTGCTGGGCGTGGGGCGCGCCATCGGAGAGGCCATGGCAGTGATGATGGTTTGCGGCAGTGCGCCGAATATGCCGGACTCGCTCTTTCAGAGCGTCCATTTCCTCACGACGATCGTCGGCAGCGAAATGGCGTACTCCGGCGGATTGCAGCGTCAGGCGCTCTTTTCGATCGCGCTGGTGCTCTTCCTCTTCATTCTGCTCATCAACGCCGTGCTGGATCTCTTTCTCAAAAAGAACAGGGAGGTATGACCATGCTGACTCGACCCCTGAGCCGAAGGCGGGCGCGCTACGCCGCAGCCATGCGCGCGCTGATGCTGCTGAGCGTGCTGTGTACGGCGGCGCTCGCGCTGTTCATGATCCTCTATGTGGCATCGCGCGGCGTGCCGCACATCACATGGAGATTCCTCACCACCGGCGTGAGCTATCTCTCCGGCAGCATCGGGATCCTGCCGAACATTCTCAATACGCTCTATATCATCTTCGCGACGCTCCTCCTCGTGCTCCCGCTGGGCGTGGGCGCGGCGGTCTATCTCAATGAGTACGCCACGAGCCGCCGCCTCGTCGCCGTGGTCGAATACGCGGCGGAGACGCTCTCGGGCATTCCGTCGATCATCTACGGGCTCGTCGGTATGCTGCTTTTTTCAAACCGCATGGGCTCGTGCCTCGCGGCGGGCGCGCTGGCGCTGACCATGATGAACCTGCCGACGGTCATGCGCACGACGCAGGAGAGTCTCAGGACCGTGCCGCAGAGCTACCGCGAGGGTGCCTTCGGTCTCGGCGCGGGGAAGTGGCGGGTGATCCGCACGGTGGTGCTGCCCGGCTGCGTGGACGGCGTGGTCACCGGCTGTATCCTCTCGGTGGGGCGCATTTTGGGCGAGAGCGCGGCGCTGCTGTTCACCGCGGGCTTCGCGAACACCGTCAACGGCTTCCTCGCCGGACTGACCGGCGCAGGCTCGACGCTGTCCGTCGCGCTCTACACCTACGCCAAGACCGACGGCGAATTTGAAGCGGCCTTTGCCATCGCCGCGATCCTGATGGTCCTGTGCGTTCTGATCGATCTGGGCGCCGCCTTTGCGGGCAGAGCCTTTCAACAAAGGAGGGAAACACCTTGAACATTTTATCCGCAAACGATCTGTGCCTGTGGTACGGGGAGCATCAGGCGCTCAAGCATATCGATATGGAAATTCCGGAAAAGAGCATCACCGCGCTCATCGGTCCGTCGGGCTGCGGGAAGTCCACCTTTCTCAAAACGCTCGACCGCATGAACGACCTCGTCCCCGGCGTGAGGATCACCGGCGAGGTGCGCTATCGGGGCGAGGATATCTACGCCCCCGGCGTCAATGTCAGCGAGCTGCGCCGGCAGGTGGGTATGGTGTTCCAGAAGCCCAATCCCTTCCCGATGAGCATTTACGACAATGTCGCCTACGGTCCGCGCACGCACGGCATCACCGCCCGCGCCGCGCTCGATGAGCTCGTGGAAAAGTCGCTGCGCGCCGCCGCCATCTGGGACGAGACGAAGGACCGCCTCAAAAAGAGCGCGCTGGGGCTCTCCGGCGGTCAGCAGCAGAGGCTGTGCATCGCCCGCGCGCTCGCGGTCGAGCCGCAGGTGCTGCTGATGGACGAGCCGACGAGTGCCCTCGACCCGATCTCTACCTCGAAGATCGAGGAGCTTGCGATCTCCCTCAAACAGCAGTATACTATCGTCATCGTGACCCACAATATGCAGCAGGCGGTGCGCATCTCCGACCGGACGGCGTTCTTCCTGCTCGGCGAGCTGATCGAGTGCGGCGACACGGAAACGCTCTTTTCTCAGCCGCGTGACCGGCGCACCGAGGATTACATCACGGGGAGGTTCGGATAATGAGAAGCCGATTCGACGCGCAGCTTGAGCAGCTGGACCGCGAAATGATCGAAATGGGCGCGCTGTGCGAGGAGGTCATCGCGCTCGCCGCCTCCGCCCTGACGGGCGGCGACACGGAGCTTGCGGCGAAGGTCGCGCCCCGCGACAAGGAGATCGACCAGAAGGAGCGTGACATCGAAACGCTCTGCATGAAGCTGCTGCTCCAGCAGCAGCCGGTCGCGCGCGACCTGCGCCAAATTTCCGCCGCGCTCAAGATGATCACGGACATGGAGCGCATCGGCGATCAGGCGGAGGACATCGCGGAGATCGTCGCCTTCCTGAACGGGCGCACCTCCGAGGAGCATACGCACCTCAAGGAAATGGCGGCGGCGGTCATCAAAATGGTGACGGACAGCGTCGATGCCTATGTCCGGCGCGATGTGGCGCTGGCGCAGGCGGTCATCGACGCGGACGACACAGTGGACGAAGCCTTTTTGCAGGTAAAGGGGCAGCTCATCGAATGCCTCGCCGCCGACCCCGCGGACGGCGAGTACGCGCTCGATCTGCTGATGATCGCCAAATACCTTGAGCGCATCGGCGACCACGCCACGAATCTTGCCGAGTGGGTCATTTACGCCGTGACCGGCATTCACAAAAGCGAGGAGGAAGAAGAATGATCTGGTGCGTGGAGGACGACGCGGCCATTCGCGACATTGAGCTCTATGCCCTGCGCTCGACGGGCTTTGAAGCCCGCGGCTTTGCCGACGGCGACGCGTTCTGGGAGGCACTGGAGCACGACGAGCGGCCCGAGCTCGTGGTGCTCGATGTGATGCTCCCCGGCACGGACGGCGTGGCGCTTTTGCGGAAAATTCGCGTGACGAGCCGCCTTGCCGACCTTCCGGTCATCATGGCGACGGCGAAGGGCACGGAGTATGATAAGATTCAAAGCCTTGACCTCGGCGCGGACGACTATGTCGTCAAGCCCTTCGGCGTGATGGAGCTCATCTCCCGCATCAAGGCGGTGCTGCGGCGCTATCATGCGCCGGAGGTGCAAAAGCTTTTGAAGCTCGAGGGGCTGACGCTGAATCTCGACGAGCACACCGTCGGCATCGACGGCGCGCGCGTGCAGCTCACCTACAAGGAGTACGAGCTTTTGCGCCTCTTCCTCTCCCACCCGGGCACGGCGTTCACGCGCGAGCAGCTTTTTGCGGCGGTCTGGGGCGAGAGCTTCGTGGGCGAGACGCGCACGCTCGATATGCATATCCGCACGCTGCGGCAAAAGCTCGGAGAGTACGGGAAATACATTGAAACGGTACGCGGCGTGGGCTACCGACTGGAGGCGAAGCCGTGACAAGAAAGATCTTTCGCTCCATTCTGGCGGCGGCGCTGAGCGTGCTGCTCGCCAGTGTGGTCATCATCATGGGCTGCCTGTACGAATACTTCGACAGCGTGCAGACCCGTCAGCTCTGGGAGGAGCTGTCCCTCGCGGCGGCGGGCGTGGAGAGCGCAGGACAGCGCTATCTGGACGCACTGGAGGAGAGCGACGCCCGCCTGACCTGGATCGCCGCGGACGGCTCCGTCCTCTACGACGCGCAGGCGGACGAGACGACGATGGAAAATCACGCGGACCGCGAGGAGGTGCGCGAGGCGCTGCTGAGCGAGCGGGGCGAGAGCCAGCGCTACTCCGCGACGCTCCTGGAAAAAACGCTTTACTGCGCCAAGCGGCTCGCCGACGGCTCGGTGCTGCGTATCTCCGTCAGCCACGCGACCGTGGCCGTGCTGATCCTCGGAATGCTCCAGCCGATCCTCGCGACGCTGCTCGTGGCGCTGGGACTGGCATTCTGGCTGGCAAAGCGCCTGTCCGCGCGCATCGTCGAGCCGCTCAATACGCTCGACCTTGACCGTCCGCTGGAAAACCGGAGCTACGACGAGCTCGCGCCGCTCCTGCGGCGCATCAGCCAGCAGCGCGGGCAGATCAACGCGCAGCTTCGCGAGCTGCGGCAGAAAAAGGACGAGTTCGCCCAGATCACCGCGAGCATGAGCGAGGGGCTCGTGCTGCTCGACCGGCAGGGCGTGATCCTGAGCATCAATCCGGCGGCGGCAAGGCTCTTTCAGGCGGACGCGACCTGTGCGGGACGCGATTTCCTCACGGTGGAGCGCAGCCGCGCGCTGCGCGACGCCATCGCCGCGGCGTTGGAGCGCGGACACAGTGAGACCGCGCTGGAGCGCGCCGGACGCTATTATCAAATCGACATCAGCCGCATCGAGTCCGACGGCGCGGTCATCGGCACGGTGCTTTTGAGCTTCGATGTGACGGAAAAGCATGACGCCGAGCGCACGCGGCGGGAGTTCACCGCCAATGTCTCCCACGAGCTGAAAACGCCGCTGACCGCGATCCTCGGCAGCAGCGAGCTGCTGCGCGACGGCATGGTGAAGGCAGAGGATATGCCGCGCTTCGTCGGCCATATCCACGACGAGGCGGCGCGACTCCTGACGCTGATCGAGGACATCATTCGCCTCTCCCGACTCGACGAGGGCGTGGAGCCGGCGCGGGAGAGCGTCGATCTTGCCGCGCTCGCGCAGGACGCAGTGCAGCAGCTTCGGGAGAAAGCGGCACAGTGCCGCGTCACGCTGGAGGTCACGACGGAGCCCTGCGTGGTCGAGGGCGTCCCACGCCTTTTTCACGAGATCGTCTATAACCTGACGGAAAACGCCGTCAAGTACAATGTGGAGGGCGGCAGCGTTCGCGTGCGTGTCACGGGGGACGGCGTCCTCACGGTGGCGGACACCGGCATCGGCATTCCGCCCGAGCACCAAAGCCGTGTTTTCGAGCGCTTCTACCGCGTCGATAAGAGCCACTCCAAGGCCATCGGCGGCACGGGGCTGGGGCTTTCGATCGTCAAGCACGCCGCGGCGGAGCTCGGCGCTTCGATCGACCTGCAAAGTGAGGTCGGGAAGGGAACAACGGTCACCGTCCGCTTTGCGCGCGGGGACGCTTCGTGAGCGGCGATTGTCCGACGGGGCTTTCGCAAAATAGGGGAGGGAGGGCGCATCGCGCCCTCCCTCCTTTGCCGTGCTCGGAGCGCCGCGCGGCATTCCCGCGCCAAAAAGTGCGTTTGCCTTATTGAAAGAGCGCGCGTCCCGTGCTATAATCCCAGTAAAATGCGGCGGGATCGCGGCGCAAGCCATTCGAAAAGCGGAATCCCCTGAAAATAAAGGAGAGGTAGAACTATATGAAATTAGGTATCGGAGAAAGACAGCCTATTTTCATAAATCCGCATATCTCCATATCAGTCCATAAAAGCTGATATGCTCCGGATTTTCTAATTTTCGAGGAACACAAATCTCCACATAGGTCTATATAGTTCTATGCCAAGTTGGTACAGTAATGGTACAGCGATAATAAGGGCGCAATGGGTAATGCCGCCGTGCAACAAAGAAACCATAAAAACGAATGACAATAAGACGAAGCCACTTCCTTTCATGGAGGCGGCTTCTTTTTTGCGCCAGTTCACGAAATGCGTACCACGGTTGACCAACTGCAATCTAAAATTTGCTATCGTTATCATGGTGCATAGAGAGGTGATATGCACATGATTGGAGAATTTGCTATCAGATTGAAGCAACTAAGATTAGACAAGCATTTGCGGCAAGATCAAGTAGCTGCGCTGATCGGCGTAACCAAAAGCGCCATATCTGCGTATGAGAACGATTTGCGGCAACCCTCCTATGCTGTTTTAGTAAGGTTTGCCACGCTGTACCGAGTATCGACCGATTATCTGTTGGGATGTTCTAACAACCGAACAATAGACATATCCGGGCTGACCGAAACAGAGGCCGCATTAGTTACTGAAATAGTTGCATCTATGACAGCGAAAAATCAGAAATTGGAGGAATTTCGAGAATGAAACGCCTGTTATCTTTTCTTGCTTGCGCTGTCATGGTGTTTTCTGTAATGCCTGTAGCGTCAGCTGAAGAAGCAACCGCCCCAGAAGCCACGCACCCTATTGTATCGACCTTAGAAGAATTGCAAGCAGCCATTAGCGAAACTCCCGATGGCGGAACAATTCTGATTGCAGACACCATCGGATTTACGGATAGTACATACAGCATTGGGGCTGATACAAAAACAATCACAATTAAGCCTACGGCTGACTTTCAATCCGATAGCTTATTTTACATCCAGACTTTTAGTGGATTAAATATCCACATTCAAAACATTGTTTTTGATGGCGACCAAAAAGATATTCATGCGCTATATGGTCTTTCCGATTTTCCGGACGATCATTCTATCACGGTCACCATAGAGCAATCAACTTTCCAGAATTTTAATGCCCGTGCAATTAGGCTCTTCTATGGTAATCTTGACATTGAGCAGTGTTCTTTTTCTGATAATAAAGGTCAAGGGCATTTAATTCTTGGGAAAGGTGTAACTGCTGACTTTGCTGACTGCACTTTTACTAACGGGTGGTCATCCGGTGATGGTGGTGCTGTGTTCAATTACGGCAATATAACGTTCAATGGTTGCAAAATGTTGGATAATATAGCCGGGTATCAAAGCTCCGTAAACAAAGGTGGCGGCGCAATTTGTAATTCATGGCCGGGGCAGTGCATTATTACCGATTGCGAAATCATAGACAATACCACACAGGCAGCGGGTGCCATTATGAATAACAACGGCACTGTACAGATCAGCGATAGCATGATATATGGCAACACGGCTACTGCTTGTGGCAACGATTTGGCAGGAATGATTTCTGTAAGCTATTCCGAAGATTTTGATTGGGGAGAAACGATACCGTCTGGATGGTATGAAGATTTTCTGGAAAGCCGATTTCATCCAGAAAACAATATCACCCGTTGTAGAGGATTGAATTTAGATGGCAGCACCGGAGGTCATTTGCGTTTTGTGTTTGAAAATGAGATTGAAAATGGTTCGGATGACGAAGATGGTACACTTCCCGATACACCTGATGATGAAAGCACAGATACCACGCCCCCGGAACAAGGAGAGGATAACCTAGGCACTTCTACTCCCCCGGATGATGATAGCGATACTGAGCCTGTAATCCCCGATAACGGCAACGATGCAGAGGATATGGAGGATAACAAGGACGAAGAAGATACCCCCACACACAATGACCGCCCAACAAGGCCAAGGCCGAGCAGACCCATCATCATCGTTCCGACACCCGCCGAACCAGAAATAGTGTTTTCTTGTAATGTGGCGGTTTTGGACACTTCTACCCCTCTTGCTCTGGCAGGATATGGGGATGGTCTATTACATGAAGAAGATCCTTTGACACGAGCGCAGGCCGCACAGCTTCTGTATCGACTTCTGACAAAGGAGAGCCGAGAGACCTTATATCGTACAGACAACAATTTTAACGATGTTGCACCTACAGCATGGTACAATGAAGCTGTCAGCACGATTGCCAATGCCGGGATTGTGGTCGGATATGGAGAAAGCTACCACCCGGACGATCATTTGACATGGGCGCAGCTTTTAACAATCCTTTCTCGCTTTGTCGAGCAAGAAAGCAATATTGTGTTGGAAAGAATTAGCGCAGCCGACCATTGGGCATATAGCAGCATTAAGAGCGCTGTATATCATGGTTGGATTGAAGATACAGCCACCTTTGAACCGGACAAGCCGATTACAAGGGGCGAAGCAGTCAACATTATCAATACAGCATTAGGCCACTAAAACAACGGCGGGGACTATTCCCCGCCGTTTCACTTTATAAGAAAAACCACCGCAAGACGGGTATCAATCCCTCTGCGGTGGTTATTTTTTATTTGCTTTAGAAAACTCTGCAATCATGTGGTGAACAGCATCAATCTGGGTATCTGTCAGATCAGATACATTAACCGTTTTACTGTTGGGAGCACCGAGTAGATAATCCGTTGTTACTCCAAAGAACACGGCAATTCTAATCAACACATCGTATGCGGGATAGCCCATGCCAGTCTCATATTTGCTGACAACTGCTTTTGATAGACCGATGTGTGCGCCGAACTCTTTTTGTGTTAAATTGCGGCCTGTACGCAGTTTTTTCAAATTATCCCCAAATTCAGAGTAAAACACGGCATCACCACCCTACGCATAGTGTACCGTAAAAGTGGTTTCTTAATCATAGATTATAGTCAACGTATCGTTGATTTGTGCAGCGTTTTGGATTATAATGTTTTTAGTTTCAGGCGTTTGGAGGAGAGCGCATGAAAGATTATAGCGAGGGCGGCGTGTGTACATTCTGCGGTCATAGCAAGATATACAGCAACACAGAGAGTATACGGCAAGCCTTAACAAATACCATATCAAGACTAATCAAAAACAATAATGTCGATTGCTTTTTGATTGGCAACTACGGGAACTTTGACCGGATGGCCGCTTCTGTATGCTTGGAGATGAAGAACTCTTATCCGGAGATTTCCGTCTGCCTTGTAGTCCCTTATTACCGCCCATTTTTAGATGATCTCGAAAAGAACTGGTACACACGCTTTGATAGTGTGATCGTTCCAGAACTTGAACATATCCCACACCCATACCGAATTATTAAAGCAAATGAATACATGGTAGATGCTTCTCAGTATGTAGTTTCCTATGTTTTTGCTACAACAGGTGGGGCATACAAGACTTTGAAATATGCAAAGAGGAGGCAGAAAAAGGTTATCAATTTGTACAAAAAATAATAAGGAGCCGAAAATTGTTTTAGGGAGGCATGACTATGGCACAGTTTATTGCTTATTCAATAGTTGCTACGCTTGTTTTGGGGGCTATATACCTTTTTGTCATTATGCCAATACAACAAAAAAGTCGACAGAAAGAAAATGCACAGAGATTTCAGAACATAGTTGAACCACTACTTGTGCAAATGAAGGTCAACTATGATAAAGCTGCTGTGACAATGAATATTCCAACAGGTAAAGCAGAGATCGGTATGGCCACAACCGTTTTTGGAATGCCTTGCTCCGCCAAAACGTCTACAGGTTTTTATCTTTGGCTTGATAAGACCTATCTTTACATTTTCCCAACGGAGGAGCATTATAGTAGAAATAATATTATGGTAAAATCGCCTCTGGATATTGAGAAATACGCTAAAGATACGGTTGACCCTACAGATATAAATCCGATTTGTATAAAGATTGCAGATATTGAATATTATATCACCCAAGGCCAGATCGAAACAGAGTTGCACGTCGCTGGTGGCGGCGGAGGAGGATCAAGTCTTTCTGGTGCCGTAGTAGGAGGTTTGCTCGGCGGTGAGGTCGGTGCTATTATTGGAAGTCGCAAGGAAGTTCAAAAAGTTTATTCCTATACAACCGAGAAAGATAATCGGTTGATAATTTTGGTCTACAAGTCCGAGGGGAAAACCACAAGTTTGACATTAAGCGCTAACGCATATGAGGAACTTTGGCAACACATACCCGAAAAAGATTATAATTACATCAATACCACACAAAAGCGACAAGACCCGGACGCAAATGACGTAAGGACAAAAGTATCAGTTGCCGATGAAATCCTAAAACTTGCGGATTTGCGAGATAAAGGAATATTAAGCGAGGAAGAGTTTAATAAAAAGAAAAAGCAACTTCTGGAGCAATAAGAACAAGATATAACCGGGTGGCGAAGGCCACCCGGTTTGCTTATCCTATGTACTTCTCTACCAACCACAGCAGGGGTACTCCGATAAGGGGACAGAGCATTATCACAGCAGCAACAAAAACATAGATACAAAAATCAATCCAGCTATTCATAAGACAAATCCTCTCTTTATGTTTGGCAAGCTATTCACTAAAAATCAAGCTGTAGGTGCCGCTCTATTGCCGTTTCCAGTTCTTTGGTCTGGATACCTATATACCGCTGCGTGACCGCCGTACTGCTGTGTTGCAGCAACTGTTGAACGAGCGCAATATTGTACCCATTGTTTTTGTAAATCTCCGTGGCATAGAACTTCCGAAAGCTATGGGTGCTGATACCCTCATACCCCAAATACTTACATACGATGTTCAGTTGTTTTTGGATTTGGCGAGTTGTCAGCGGAAACATGAGCGCATGGGCGGGGATCTCGTTATCCATGCAGTAGAGCCGAATAAACTGATACAGAGCCAAGGGGACAGTGAAAACACGAGCTTTTCCGGTTTTCTGCTCTACAATAGATAGTCTGTATCTATCGCCATCCTTGACAATATCTGCAAGGCGTAGCTTCACGATATCGGAAATCCTTATCCCTAAGTTGGCTTCAAGCATAAGCGCCGTTGCTATGCGGTCATTGGGGCGGCAACCACAAAAGCCGCTCCGCATGGTCTGGATAATCTCTTTATACTGCTCCATTGTCAGTGCGATTGTTCGCCTGTTCATGTAGAAAAACCTCCCGTAATACGAACTTTGTGCCGGTGAAATACGAACTTTGAAACAGCGGACACGAAAAGCATTGAAATTACTGGATTTTCCTGTTCGTATTTCTCGACTTTTACGAACTTTTGGGGATGGGCGGGATTTGCCCCGCCCTTTTTTATGTGCTTACCCCAAAATAAAGTCGACAGCTTTGGCAGCTGCGCCGCTTGCCGCCACGATCATGCGGTGGTCATTTTTGAGAACAGAGAGCCAGTTTTGGATATAGGCCGCATTGTTGCGAAAAGTTCCTTTTGTCTCTGTCCCGGTGTAGTTCAAAAGTGCGGCGGCTCCGATCTCTGCGGTCAGCTCCTCCCGGCTGTATTCTGTATTGCCAAAATGGGCGGTTGCGGTCAATCGGTTTAGGCGTGAGCCATGCCCGGTGCTGTGCGTGATCTCATGGAACGCTGTAGAGTAGTATTCAGCCGCAGAATTGAACTGCTCCGCAAGAGGTAGGACGATTAGGTCTCGGCTTGGGCTGTAGTAGGCTTCATCGCCCCGCCGATGGCAGATGGAAAGGTTTTCCCTCTGGCAGTATCTTTCTATGACCTTGTCTGCTTCTGGGCTTGTGGGGCGTTCTGTGTAGCTGTATCGGGGTGTAATCCCCTCGCATTGGTCGATGTGGAATACGTTGTAGTAACGCAGCATAGGGACTAATTTGTCCGGTTTCGTTTCATCGTCACTGGCAACCCTTATTTGTTTCCAGAATACAACGATTTGTGACTTCTCGCCTTTTCGGACGTTGCCGCCCCTTGCGTCAATCTGGCTGTAGGTGTAGTATTCTCCGGGCTTTCCCAGTAGCATTTGATTTAACAGGCTGTAGGGCTTTCCGGTTGCTCCGCTGACTGCTCCGTCATGCGTTCCCGTCCATGGCTTTTGCCAAGGGATAACACCTTGCTTTAACTGGTCGATAATCCGACCTGTCACGGCTTCATAGATATCAAATTTTGCCATCGTTAATGCTCCTTTGCTTCTTGAATGGAGCGGGGCGGCATGATATAATCACACTACCGCCCCGCATGGGTCGGTGGGGGCTGCTTGTCTGCTTGCTTTGGTCGGCGTTCAGACGAGCAGTCTTTTTCATGCGCTGATGGTAAAACGGCGGCTTGCGGTCTGCTTCATAAAGGCGGCGTAAACATCGGGCATGGCCTTTTTGAACTCCGAACTATTGAAGCGAGAAGTAAGGACGGAAGTCCACCGGACGATGAAGCGTCCCGCCTGTAATTCTTCTGTTTCCCTTGCAAGCATTTCAGCCTTGATGCTGTCTTTGAGGGCTTCGGCTTCGGCGGCTGCGTCCTGTGCAAGCTGCTCCCATTCCTGCATTTTGATAATGCGGCTTTCCAGTTCGTTGATACTCATTTTTACAATCTCCTTTGTGTTGATTTGTCGGCTTTGTGCCTTGCCCAATAACAAGATAACCGTTAACGGTTACAAAGTCAAGTGTGAAGTTGCACAAAAATAACCGTTAACTATTTGTGAAAAATAACCGTTTACGGTTATGCGGGTGTGGTGTATACTAATATAAACAAGGGGGTGACGTTTTGGCTGTAAGTGAAGCGCATAAACGAGCAAGCAACAAATGGAACAAAGAACGGGACAACATCATGGTTAGACCAAGCAAAGAGGATGGAGCGGCAATCAGAGCCGCCGCCGCTGCTGCGGGTCAGTCTGTGCAAGCCTATGTTTTGCAAGCAGTATCCGAGCGCATGGAGCGAGAGCAAGGCCAACCGGGGGGCGGTTTCGGTATTTCTGCCCCGGAGGAGCAAAGCAACCTATAGTAGTCGGTTGATCTCCCACATAGGTAAAATAAAAATGTCCACGCAGAGAGCGTGGACAAGAATAGGTGCAGTCATTGATGGGGTTTCCTGTCAATGGCTGCATTTTTCATTTTCGGCAAGAGGGCTTCCCCCTTTACGGTTAAAGGCTGCAAGGGGATCTTGTGTTTGAAATCTGAACAACCTTGCAGTCTATGTGGCACAAGCAATGCAAGAGCACTTGATGTCAGAATTACAATGATAATCCTTTCCAAATAGCAAAGGTGACCCTCCTTTGCGGAAATGGGGGGTATGCCTTTGTAGTTATGGAGGTACACCCTTTGCGGTTAGGATGTAGCGGGGATTGCGATTAAGAGTGTAGGGCGGTTTGTGATTAAGAGTGTCACCCCCTTTGTGGTTAAAGTAAAAGTATATGAGCATCCACCCAAGGGTGCAGTGCTCCGAGGAGCCGATGCTTCAAAAATTATGATGGGAGGAAAACTAATGTCAAAATCAACATAGCAGTTTTGGGAGCGAAACGCAGCAGTAGTAAAATCATAGTTTTGTATTGAAAGGGTGATGATTGTAGACAAGATTATTGTTATTGACAGCATTATGGGAAGTGGCAAAACCTCTGCCATGCTTCGTAAAGTCAACGCCGATAAAGACGGTAGCTACATATATGTAACGCCATATTTACCAGAGGTTGAACGGGTTATATCGCAGACCGGGGGTCGTTTCAAACAGCCATACAATACCGGGGAGGGAAAATTGACTTCGCTTCATAGGCTATTGGCAGCAGGAGAAAGCGTTGTTACAACACACGCACTTTTCCTTATGGCGACAACAGAAACGGTGCAACTTATCCATGAAGGCGGATACACGCTGATACTGGATGAAGCCCTTGATATTTTTAGGGAGTATAACGACGTTGTAAAATCTCATGATAATAAGGCTGTCACCAAAGGTGACGTTCGCTGGCTCATACAGGAGGGATATATTTCTGTATCACCATCCGATTATTGCGTCAGTTGGGATGGCGCAACAGCAGAAGATTTTCACTATTCAGAGGTCGAGCGTCTTGCCAAAAATGGTAGTCTGCGCTGTATCGATGATAGTCTGTATTGGGAATATCCAGTAGAGGTGTTTTCTGCGTTTGAGAATGTTTATGTTCTTACATATCTTTTTGAGGGCAGTATGCTTGCGGCCTATATGGGTGTTTATGGATTAGAGTATGAAAAGGTTTCGGCAGAGCAAGCTGCTGACGGTAGTTTTCGTTTATGCCCGTATGCCGATGATACGGAGCAAAGGAGAGAGTTGTTTCCACTTATCAGTATCTATACAGGAAGCCTAAATAGTCTTGGTGAAAAGCACAACGCCCTGTCTGTTAATTGGTTCAGAGGCCGTGATCGCACGCAAATTGAGAAAGTCAAAAATGCTATGAGAAACTACAAAAGGCAACTGAAAGCACCTACATACAGTGTGATGTGGACTACTACAAAGCAACATGATATTCACAAAAAATTGGAAAGAATAAAGGGTTTTAAGTATGTCCACCAGCTTACCGCAGAAGAACAGCGTTTGCCAGATATAGAAAAGAGAAAAATACAATGCTTTGTTTCTTGTACCGCAAGAGCCACTAATGACTACAGTGATCGGACAACTCTTTTGTATATGTTAAACCGCTATCAGTCCCCAGAAGTTGAAAAGTATTTTTCGCACCGTGGACACCCAATCAATGAGGACACCTTTTCCACGAGTGAGTTGTTACAGTGGATATGGAGAAGTGCCATACGAAACCACGAAAAAATAAATCTCTATATACCATCGTCAAGAATGAGAAAATTATTGTTCTCTTGGTTTGGGATGGATGAATTATGGTACTGCCCCCCGTACCAAGAGGGTCTTGAAAAGGGCTTAGTTGTGGAGTTTTCATGGGTGTTTTCTTAATAAGAGAAAACAAAAAATATAAGATAAAGAAAGGAAATATCAGTGATAAAAACAATAGCTGAACTACAAGCGGAATTGGATAACCGTGGCGAGTATGGATGTGTTGACACCAAGTCACGCTTAGTCATCCATGATGATGAAACCATATACATCTACCTAAAAAATCATAAGGTTACAGAATACGCAAGCTACACACCGGAATTATATTATTTGTTGGCATGTCCGTGTTATTGCTCCTATGATTATAGTCCTGTTGAAAAACGAGCAAAGGTGGAGGTAGGGTGCGCACTACTCAAGACACGATGTAGATGCAATCTTGGAAGGATGATTTTGTTATGGTACAGAAATGAGCGTTGTGTGGAGGATTTTGTTGATGCATTCCCTGAAATCATTGAGGCAAATAAGGTCATTGATACTGAACACTTAAACAGTGATATACATAATCATTGCACATGGAATTTGACGGGGGCTACACGGAGTGAAAACAGGGGAAAAGGTGACCATGCAGCACATATTAAGCCACCGTATTTCTGCTATTATGCAATAACAGCGGACAGAAAATATAGGGTCTGTTTCGGATATAAAACGGATTTCCATTGGGGGCAAACTATGTATATTCAGTTTGCCACTTTGGGGAGTTTAACCGATTTTTTGCGTTCAGTGATGAAGATGTCAAAAGCTACGGCGTTTGTAAGAAGATACGGAACACCGACAGAAGTATATAAGGCTGACCCTAAAGCCGTCTATGCAGCGCAGAACTTTCAAGTTGCTTCACACTATGCAAAACAGCTTATCTCCATGGATGATGATGCTTTTATGAAATGGGGCGCAGACCATAAGATCGTTGTGCAATAAATATTGTCATTTTGGTACGCAGCCAGTGTACCAATTTTCTCTTAATTCCGACTGACAAGATCGTGTCAACATCTTTCTTTTAGCACATTACATCAACACGAAAACAGCATAACAAGGCTATTTCTGAAAATGATTGCGGTAAGACAATACTTAAATCATTCCAGTAAAATCACGATGGTTAAGGGCTTTTCAGAAGGAAATTGAAAACAACCGCCCCAAGAGGGCGTTTAGACACTACGCCGATGGCTGGTGCAAATAAATAAGTTGCTTTGGTTTTTCTCTGCCGCATACTGCGGCACATATCCTCGCAGATCGCAGGAGAGCAACAGTACATAGGAGGATATATGTGTGCTGTTGAAGTCCCCACAAGGGGATATGTACCCTCTTTGGTTAGGAGGGTCGCAAATGGATAATGAGCATGAGCGGGTTCCCATTCATCTGAAAGTGGCACTTACGATTAGGGAGGCTGCTGAATATAGCAACATAGGGATCAACAAAATTGATAAACTGCTTCGCACAGCGAATTGTCCCTTTGTTCTCTATGTTGGAACAAAAAAGTTAGTCAAACGCAAGGAATTTGAACAGTTCATCAGTTCCAAGCTGATGATTTAAGGTTACTTCGCTATTGAGAAACGAACGCCCTTGTGATACAATGTAGGTTGTTGTACGGGGCGTTTTCTCATTGCGGGAAAGGAAGTCCTACAATGGGTAAAAGCCTAAAAGGAAAAGAATGTGGCACGGGTATCTGCCAAAGAAAGGACGGTTTATATAGCGCAAGATTTGTAAACAAGCAAGGGAAACGCATAGTAAAATGTTTCTCGACACTCCCGGAGGCTAAAAATTGGTTAGAAGATGCCAAGTATGCCGACAAGCATGATAACCTGTATGTTCCACCGGATATGACCGTGGACACATGGTTTGAATATTGGATTGAGAATATCGTTGGTGATTTGGCACCCAACACACGCAGAAATTACCGGGAACGGTACAAACGCAATATTCAGCCTGTTGTGGGTAGTATGCGATTGGTAGATGTCAAGCCTATGCACTGCAAGATGGTCTTAAATCGTATGGACACAGATTATGCAGGCTCGACAATTCGACAGACCTATATTGCTATGGGTACAATGTTCCGCTCTGCGGTTATGAACGACTTGATTATCAAGCATCCGATGGACGGTGTGCGTTACACAAAGCCTGTTCGTGCGGTGGATGATATCAAATTTCTTACATTGGAAGAGCAGCGGAAATTCATGGAGGTTGCTAAACGCTCCCATAACTACGCTCAATATGCGTTGCTGCTGGAAACAGGACTCAGAACCGGCGAACTTGTTGGATTGACTTGGGATGCGATTGATTGGAAAAAACGGACTCTAACGATCAACAAAACGCTGGAGTACCGCCACAACCAAAAGTTTTGGAGAGCGGGGCCACCAAAGACGCAACAAAGCTACCGAACGATTCCGCTGACCAATCATGCCTATGAGATACTAAGAGATGTGCAATCAAAAGCAGTAATGCGAAAAGAGTCCGAAATTCTGTCACAAACCTTAGAGTACATAGATCGTCGGACAGGAGTTAAGTCAAGTCTCATTATGCGAGATTTGGTTTTCATCAATTATCGCACGGGCGAACCTGCAAAAAACAGTTCTTATGATACCCACCTTTATAAACTTTGCGATGAAGCAGGGATTAAACGCTTCTGTATGCACGCCTTGCGGCACACCTACGCTACAAGAGCCATCGAAAGCGGAATGCAGCCCAAGGTGCTGCAAAAACTACTGGGACACGCCAGTATCAAGACAACGATGGACAGGTATGTGCATGTGACAGATGATTCCTTATTAAAAGCCGTACAGCAATTTGAGACGAATCAGCAAATTCAAAATGGTACAGTAATGGTACAGTGAGCGATCCTGCCCAACGCTGAAACCATTGAAAATACAGGAAAAATCGAAGGAGAATTGTGATATATGAAATTAGGTATCGTGGGGCTGCCGAATGTCGGCAAGTCCACTCTGTTCAACGCCATTACCAACGCCGGCGCGGAGAGCGCCAACTATCCCTTCTGCACCATCGAGCCGAATGTCGGCATGGTCGCGGTGCCCGACGAGCGGCTCGACAAGCTCGCCGAGATGTATCAGCCCAAGAAAAAGACCCCCGCGGTCATCGAGTTCGTGGACATCGCGGGGCTCGTCAAGGGCGCGAGCCGGGGCGCGGGCCTCGGCAACAAGTTCCTTGAAAATATCCGCCGCACGGACGCGATCGTCCATGTCGTGCGCTGCTTCGACGATGAGAACATCATGCACGTCGTTGCCGACGCGAGCACCAATGTCCCCGTCGATCCCATCGGGGACATCGAGACGATCGACCTCGAGCTCATCATGGCGGACCTTGAGATGGTCAACCGCCGTGTGGAGAAGGCGACGAAGATGGCGAAGGGCGACAAGAAGTTCTTGCACGAGGCGGAGCTGTTCAAGTCCCTCGCCGCGCATCTCGACGCGGGCAAGAGCGCGCGCACCTTTGAAACGGACAGCAGGGAGGACGCGGAACTGCTCGCGACCGCCGACCTTCTGAGCCTCAAGCCCGTCATCTACGCTGCCAACATGGACGAGGACGGCTTTGCCGACCAGTCCGCGAACCCGTACTTCACGCTCGTCGCCGAGCGCGCCGCGAAGGAGGGCGCGGAGGTGCTGCCCATCTGCGCGAAGCTCGAGCAGGACATCGCCGAGCTCGACGGTGACGACCGCGCGCTTTTCCTCGAGGAGCTGGGCATCGAGAAGTCCGGCCTTGACCGGCTGATCCAGTGCAGCTATACGCTCCTCGGCCTCATCTCCTTCCTCACCTACGGCGAGGACGAGTGCCGCGCGTGGACGATCCGCAACGGCACGAAGGCGCCGCAGGCGGCGGGCAAGATCCACTCCGATATCGAGCGCGGCTTTATCCGCGCCGAGACCATCAACTTTGCCGAGATGATCGCGTGCGGCTCGGTCGCGGCGGCGAAGGAGAAGGGACTGCTGCGCAGCGAGGGCAAGGAGTATGTCGTCAAGGACGGCGACATGATCTACTTCCGCTTCAATGTGTAAGCGGCGTATACACAGCGTCTAAACGATCAACGAATGGACTTCGTTGACGATGAGGGCAGCGGCGAAGCGGAGCAAGGAGAGCGTCAAATCGAAAGCCGCTGCAAAAATGGGCAGGCAGCGCTTTGCGCAGCGCGTGCAGCATCGGCATGGCAGGGGCGGACAATGGCAGGTCAAGGACGCAGTCCTTGCGCTTCTTGGGGGTTCCAAAGGGGGCGGTTCTTTCGCAAAGAATCGCCCCTTTTGTTGTACGCCGCTTTTGAGCGGCAAAAGAAAGGAGCACCCCGCAGGGTGCTCCTTGCACGGAAGTCTTACGCGAGCGCGGCGGTGATAATCGCCATCGAATAAGCGCACAGGGCTGCGCCCTGAACGCTGTGCAGATCTCATTCACGGCGCTGCCGCGCCGGAGCGCCATGCGGCGCTCGGTTTATCCGATGGCACGGAAGTCTTACGCGAGCGCGGCGGTGATAATCGCCATCGAATAAACCTCCT
>CAYWAS010000003.1:0-60479 GCA_964455915.1 uncultured Oscillibacter sp.
TGGCCAAGATGATCACCATTATCATGCTTGGCGATGTGGACGCTTCTGCGTTCGTTGGCACCTCCAGCGATCTGACCGACATCAAGGGTCACTGGGCTGAGGGCTACATCCAGTACTGCTACAGCCAGGGCATCATCGCCGGTAAGGGCGAGGGTAAGTTCGATCCCGATGGCAATGTGACCACGGTCGAGGCTGCCAAGATGCTGCTCGGCGCGATCGGCTACAACGCCACCGTGCAGGGCTATGTCGGCACCGACTGGGCGATCAATGTCGCTCGCGACGCGCAGATCTCCGGCTTCTATGAGGATCTCAAGGGCCTGAGCTCCAGCAAGGCGCTCACCCGTGACGAGGCTGCTCAGATGATCTGGAACGCCATTCAGGCGCCCACCATCGTCAAGGAGAGCACCCTCACCTCCGACGGCAAGATCAACACCACCTATCGCAACAAGAACGACGCCGGCGTGTACAACTCCTCCCTGCTGACCAAGACCTTCGACGCGGTCACCTATGAGGGTATCCTCATCGGCAGCGGCAAGTGGAACACCACCAATAAGGACAACTTTGCCATTCAGGCCAAGAAGCTCAACAACAACGAACTGACCGACAACACCACTCCTGTGCTTAACGCTACTGTTGAGCTCAAGTGGAAGGACATGGATCTGACCGATCTGGCCGGCGAGTATGTCAAGGCTGTTTACAACACCAAGGATAAGACCACCTACGGCGTCTTCTCCGTGGCTGACATGAACACCGTTGTCTACTCCACCACCGACCTCGTCAGCGATGTCAAGTCCGACTCCCTCAAGATCGACGGCGTGAAGTACGATGTCGATTTCGCTTACAACTATTCCAACACCGTGGCTGACCTCGTCAAGTTCGTTGACAACGACGGCGACGGCGAGTTCGATCTGGCTGTTGTCGATCCCGTTGGCGTTTACAAGGCCACCTATGTCGGTTCCGACAGCTTCACCCTCTCCAACAGCGCAACCAACACCGCCAACACCTATGTGCCCGCCAGCATGAGCAACAAGCTCGCCGATGTCGAGGTCTATAAGGGCATGGAGAAGAACGACATCGTCGTGATCACGAAGGACGACTATAAGGACAAGATGGTCGTTGAGCTGGCTGATGTCACCAGCGGCACCGTCTCCGGCGTGAAGAGCGGCAAGTACCTCATCAACGGCACCTGGTATCAGACCATGACCGGCGTTGCTTCCATCGCGCTCGGCAACACCGTTGACTTCTACGCCATCGGTGAGACTATCTACTACGCGAAGGTCACCTCCGGCGCACAGGATGTTAGCAATGTTACCATGGCTATCACCAAAGACAGCGGCAGCACCCTGAGCACGGCGCAGGTCAAGCTCCTGTTCTCCGACGGCACCAAGAAGATCGTCACCCTGTCCAGCGACAGCGATGCTGCGACCGCGGGCAGCCTCTACACCTTCGAGGTCAACAACTCCGGCGAGTATAAGCTGACCGATCTTGCCGACTTCGGCGATTACACCGTGCTCGCCACGCATACCCTGAAGGACAAGGATGGCGGCACGAACATCACGACCGCGATCGGCTTCATCAATGACGGCTCGAGCGATATCAGCATTGCTGATGACGCTGTGATCTTCGTCCTCAAGGGCACCGCGGGTACCGATGCCGCCGCCAACGACGGTAAGATCATCACCGGTAAGGACCTCAAGACTGCTCGTTACGATGCTGTCACGGCTGTTGCCGATGCTGCTACCGCGACGACCGGCGGTCTGAAAAAGGTTGCCTTCGCTGGTATTTCTGACAGCGCTTGGCCCACCACGACCAGCTCCGCGAACTACGGCTTCATCGTTGCCGATCCTTATCAGACCACGGTCGACGGCAGCAAGTATCAGGTCTATCAGGTTTGGAACGGCTCCGAGACCGTGACCTACCAGCACAAGACTGACAGCGCCGCTGTTGCCGCCAAGTTCCAGGTCATCGGCTACGACATCGTCGATGCCGGCACGATCAAGAATGTGACGGCGATCACCACGGTTGCTACCGCAGTCAAGGGTCTGGTTGGCAACGAGGTCACCTTCACCGACACTGTGGACAGCTTCGCTGCTGATACTGTTGCCAAGTTCGACGGCAACACCACCTACCTGTATGTCAATACCGCCGCTGACAAGGCCGAGGATATCGGCGTTTCGGGTGGCTCTGTTGAGCGCGCCTACGAGCCCGCCAGCGGCATCTATGTCAAGAATATCCGCGTCACGCTGAACACCGACAAGACGGTCAAGCTGATCGTTGTGGATACCAACAACAAGATGGCGCTGCAGTCGACCGAGATGAACGATGTCACCATCACGAACTCCGCTACTCTGACTGCGACCTCCGGCATCAAGCTGACGGTCGACGGTGTTGAGGTCGATGTTGCGGCCAATGCCACCGCTGTTGTCAAGGCCGGTGATCTGGTCAAGATCACGAACACCACGGCTGCCCCGAGTGCCAAGACCCTGACCTACACCGTCACCGGTGTTGACGGCACACACACCGGCGTGACTCTGGCTGCGGGCGAGTCCGTGACTCTCGTGGCTACCGGCAATGGCACTAATGTGGTGATCACCTGGACCAGCCTTGCCTAATTGATCCTCCGGGATCCTTCAGGGACCGCAAACACAAAAAAGGAAGCCCGCTTCGGCGGGCTTCCTTTTTCGCATTCACGCTGTGACCGCAACATAGCGGTAGACCGTGCCACTTTCGTTGAAGGCGTTTTTGTCGTTGATCAAAAAGCCGTCGCCGGTGTGGGTGAGACAGGAACCGCCGGTGGAGCCGCCATGTACGCAGCCTTCGCCCGCCAGCCAGCCGACCTCGCCGAAGTTGGCAGAGCGGCGGTCAGTGCGCTGCACCATAAGGAAGGCGACCGTTCGACCGAGGTCGATGACGCGGTCGGAGGTGCCGTCGCCGGTGTAGGTGCCGGTGACGAGCTCTGCCTTGGCGGCGAGCGCGGCGTCGAGCTTCTGATTGTCGGCATTGAAGTCGGACATCATGAGGCGGTCGGACTTCTGCCACTGGGAAAGTTCGTAGTGTTCGGTATGGGTCATGGTGTTGTCTCCTTTGATTTGTGCCGCGAAGCGGCGAATTTTTTCGCGCGGTTTTCGCGCGGGGCTTTTTCGCGCGGCGGGGTTGTCCCCGCGGCGCGCGGCTTCGCGGCGCGCCGGTGGTAAGTCTTTTTCTCACGGCGCGCAAATCGCGAATTACCCTCAGGGGTAATTCGCCGTTTTGGTGACCGCGGGCGTGCAACGGAGGCAAAAAAATTTCCCCCGCCATTTGGCGGGGGAAATTTGCACTGTTCTTAAAATTCCGCGTTGCCGACCGTGCGGGGGTGGAGCTCCACATCGCGGATATTGCTCACGCCCGTGAGGTACATCACCATGCGCTCGAAGCCGAGACCGAAGCCCGCGTGACGGCAGGAGCCGTAGCGCCGAAGGTCGCAGTACCACCAGTAATCCTCGGGGTTCATGCCGAGCTCGCGAATGCGGCTCTCGAGCAGCTCCAGACGCTCCTCGCGCTGGCTGCCGCCGATGATCTCGCCGATGCCGGGGACGAGGCAGTCCGCGGCGGCGACGGTCTTGCCGTCGTCGTTCAGGCGCATATAGAACGCCTTGATCTCTTTGGGATAGTCGGTGACGAAGACGGGGCGCTTGAAGATCTCTTCGGTCAGGTAGCGCTCGTGCTCGGTCTGGAGGTCGGTGCCCCACTCGACCTTGTAGTCGAACTTGTCGTTGTGCTGCTTGAGCAGCTCGACCGCCTCGGTGTAGGTGATGCGGCCGAAGTCGCTCTCGGCGACATGGCGCAGGCGGTCGATGAGACCCTTATCGACGAAGCTGTTGAAGAAGGCGAGGTCGTCGGGGCAGCGCTCCATGACCTTGGTGATGATGTATTTCACCATCGCCTCCATGACCTCGAGGTCGCCGTCGAGGTCGCAGAACGCCATCTCCGGCTCGATCATCCAGAACTCGGCGGCGTGGCGCGCGGTGTTGGAATTTTCGGCGCGGAAGGTGGGGCCGAAGGTGTAGACATCGCCGAAGGCGAGAGCGAAGTTCTCGGCGTTGAGCTGGCCGGAGACAGTCAGGCTGGTCTTCTTACCGAAGAAATCTTTGCTGTAATCGACCTTGCCGTCCTCGGTGCGGGGCGGGTTTTCAAGGTCGAGCGTCGTGACCTGGAACATCTCGCCCGCGCCCTCACAGTCGGAGCCGGTGATGATGGGGGTGTTGACATAGGTGAAGCCGCGGTTCTGGAAGAACTCGTGCACGGCGAACGCCGCGGCGGAGCGCACGCGGAAGGTCGCGTTGAAGAGGTTCGTGCGCGGGCGCAGATGCTGAATGGTGCGCAGGAATTCGACGCTGTGGCGCTTCTTTTGCAGGGGATAGTCGGGCGTGGACGCGCCCTCGACCGCGATCTCGGCGGCCTTGAGCTCCAGCGGCTGCTTTGCCTCGGGCGTGAGGACGATCTCGCCGGTGACGATCAGCGCCGCGCCGACATTCTGGGCGGCGATCTCCTTATAGTTTTCGAGCGTGTTCGCGTCCATGACGACCTGCAAATTGCGGAAGCAGGAGCCGTCGTTGAGCTCGATGAAGCCGAAGGTCTTGAGGTCGCGAATGGTCTTGGCCCAGCCGCCGAGCGTCACGGTCTTGCCGCTGTAGTGCTCCGCATCGGCATAGACCGCTGCGATTTTCGTAAAGTTCATAGCAATTCACCTGTTTTCTGAAAATTTCTTATAAAAAGGTCGCGTCGAAGCCGCAGGGCAGCAGCTCGCGCAGCGCCATGCGCTTGACCTCGCGTGCGCGGTTGAGGCATACGACCTCCATATCCGGCGAGAACTCGTAGAGGAACTGGCGGCACGCGCCGCAGGGATAGCAGAAATCCTCGCTGTTGCCGGCGATGACGATACGGCGGAAGCGGGTGTGTCCCTCGCTCACCGCCTTGACCGCGGCGGTGCGCTCGGCGCAGATGGTCAGCCCGTAGCTGGAATTTTCGATGTTGCAGCCGGTGAAAACCGCGCCGTCCTCGCACTCCAGCGCCGCGCCGACGGGAAAATGAGAGTAGGGAATGTACGCGCGCTCGAGCATCGCGACAGCCCGTTCGATCAGCTCGTGTTCTGTCATGGCAGCGCCCTCACTCGTCCCAGTGGACCCCGAGGTCGGGGCGCACATCAAGGTCGATGATCTCCTTGGCGTCATAGAACTGCTCGTACCAGCTCAGCACCTTCTTGCTGCCGCGCAGGGTCGTTCCGTCCGGGTGCAGGCGGTCGCAGATAACGGCGGAGATGTCGTTTTTGATGTAGCTGAAGGAGTTGATGCCCACGCTCGCGAAGATGCGGAAGCCCTTCGATTGCAGGTAGCGGAAGCGCTCGCCGGTCTGCGTCCAGTCGTTGCCGTCCGGCCGCCCGCCGTGGGGGTAGAAGAGAATGCTCGTCTCGCCCACGAGACTTCCGACCTCGTCGAGCCAGCGCTCGGTGTCGTTGATAACGGTCTGGAGCGATTTGGAATCGAGCCGGATATGACCCCAGGTGTGGCTGCCGAAGGTCCAGCCGGTCTCCTTGAGCCGCGCGATGACGGGCTTGACCGCCTCGATCTCCGCGGCGCGGTGCGCCTCGAACGCAGGGCGTTCGGGGCTGTCCGCGGCGATATCTCGGTCGTCCTGCGTGCGGTAGCCGAGGATCCCGTAATAACCGGTGAGCGAGAAGATCGCCTTCGCGCCGTTGAGCGAGAAGTCGGGGTGCTCGTAGACGAATTCGTCGAGCATCGTCGTCGCGTCACCGGCCTTCGTGAGGAAGGTGTCCTTCGTATAGGGGTCGGTGCACTCCGCCCAGATCTCGCCATCGTCCCCGACGACGAGCTTGCTCGTGAAGCCCTGCTCGAGCATATAGGGATAGTAGTTCACATCGTCAAAGCTGATGATGAGGGGCTTTTTCCCCTCGGGGAGCATGAGCGTGTTGCGCACCATGTGTGTGCCGCTCTCGTCGGTCACCTCGCTCCACACATCTTCCATGCGCACGAGAATGTAGCCGCGCTCGTACACGGCCTCCAAAATTTTCGTATACTCGTCCACCGTGACCATCCAGTCGTCGAGCCCGTAGCGCTCCGACTGGCTCGCGCCGCAGTCGTGGAACGCCCACTGGGGGTAGGCGATGATGGGGTGGAAGAAGAGGTGCTCGACGACCTTTTCCGGCCCCCAGGCCTGCGTGAGCTGATCCTCGCTCCAGTAGGTCTTGACCGCGTCGTAGGGGTCGACATAGGGCTCCGGCTCCGGTTCAACGGCCGGCGTCTCCCCGTCCTGCGCGGGGTCGCCCTGTTCGGTATCCGGCGCAGACGGCGTGTCCTTCCCGTCCTCTTTCTTCCCGCAGCCGGGCAGCAGCGTCAGCGTCAGCATCAGCGCAAGAAGCAGCGCAAGCATTCGTTTCATGGCATATCCTCCCGAAAGATACTGTAAGTTACAGTATATCACGGCATTTTCAAAAAGGCTATAGGGATTTGCGGCGGAAGTGAAATTTTCCTGTCCGCATCGCCCACCGCGGCGCGCGCCCCTCCCCTCCCCTTTCGCGCCGTTTTTGATAGCATATCGTATATTTTCGTCGGGATATTCCGTTTTGTAGTCATTTCAGCTGATCCCCGCCGCCGCAGCGACGCTGTGGACGAGAGCGCAGACGACCGCGCCGCACAGCGTCGGCAGCGCGATGCCCGCGAGCGTCCAGCGCAGGCTCTTCGTTTCGTGCAAAAGCGTGAGCGTCGTCGTGCCGCAGGGGAAGTGGAAGAGCGAGAAGAGGAGCGTGCAGAGCGCGGTCGTATTCGTCCAGCCGTTTGCGGCGAGGAGCGCGTGCAGCTCGGCGAGCGAGGCACATTCGCTGAGCGTTCCCGCGGCGCTGTAGCCCATCACCAGCAGCGGCAGCACCAGCTCGTTCGCGGGGAAACCAAGGAGGAAGGCGAGCAGGATCATGCCGTCCAGTCCCAGCGCGCGGGCGATGGGGTCGAGCAGCGCCGCCGCGCGGGCGAGGAGCGTCGCATCGCCCGCCGAGAGATTCCCGAGCAGATAGATGAGCAGCCCCGCGGGAGCCGCGACCGTCACCGCGCGGGCGAGGACGAAGACCGTGCGGTCGAGCAGCGAGCGCACGAGCACCTGCGCGAGCTGCGGGCGGCGATAGGGCGGCAGCTCGAGCGAGAAGGCGGAGCTCTCCCCGCGCAGCAGCGTCGCGGAGAGCAGGCGCGAGACGAGCAGCGTCATTCCCACCGATAGCACCAGCGCCGCGAGCAGCCACGCCGCCGCGCCGAGCGAGCGCAGCGCGCCGCGGCCGGAGACGAAAAAGACGCTCACGAGCGTGATGAGCAGTGGGAATCGCCCGTTGCACGGCACAAGGCTGTTGGTCAGCATCGCGATCAGGCGCTCGCGCGGCGAGTCGATGATGCGGCAGCCGGTCACGCCGCAGGCGTTGCAGCCGAGCCCCATGCACATCGTCAGGCTTTGGCGGCCATGCGCGCCGGCGCGGGCGAAGCAGCGGTCGAGCACGAAGGCAACGCGCGGCAGATAGCCCGCGTCCTCGAGCAGCGTGAAGAGCGGGAAGAAGATCGCCATGGGCGGCAGCATGACCGAAACGACCCACGCGAGCGTGCCGTAGAGCCCATCGGTCAGCGCGCCGCAGAGCAGCGGCGGCAGGAAATCGAGCAGCTCGCGCAGCGGCTCCTGCACGGAAAAGAGCGCGCGGGAGAGGAGCTGCGAGGGGAGATTCGCCCCCTCGACCGTCAGATACAAAATGCCGCCGAGGAGGAGCAGCATCACCGGAATGCCTGTCGTGCGCGCGGTGAGCACTCGGTCGAGCGCACGGTCGCGCCGCTGCGCGGCGGTCTCGTCCTGCCGGACGCAGCGCGCGGTGATCTCCCCGGCGCGCGCGGCGAGTGCGCCGACCAGCGCGTCGCGCAGAGCGTCGCCGGTCAGACCCTCCAGCGCATCGACTGCGCGGGAGAGGGTCGCCGCGATGCGCTCACGCGCGAGCGGCGGGAGATCCGCGCCGAAGCGGGCAAAAAAGAGATTGTCTTCCTCCAAGAGCCGCAGAGCGTAAAAGCGGCTCTGCGCGCCGACGAAGGGCGCAAGAGTCGGTTCGAGCAGACGGACGGCGCGCTCAACGGCGCGCGGGTAGGAGACGACCGGCTCGCCCCGCCGCGCGCTGCCATCGACCGCCGCAGCGAGCGATGCGCGCAGAGCGTCCAGCCCCTCGCCGCGTCCCGCCGCCGTGCCGACGACCGGCACGCCAAGCGCGCGGGAGAGCGCATTGAGGTCGATCGTGATGCCTTTTTTCGCCGCCTCGTCCATGAGGTTCACGCACACGACCGCGGGAACATCGACAGCCTCGAGCGCTTGCAGCACAAGGCTCAGGCTGCGCTCGGGCGCGGTCGCGTCGGCAAGGAGCAGCACCGCGTCGGCATTGCCGGAGCAGAGATAGTCGCGCGCGATCTCCTCCTCGGCGGAGTTGGGGAAGAGCGAATAGGTCCCCGGCAGGTCCACGAGCGTGTAGCGCGCGCCCCGATATGTAAGGTCGCCCTGCGCCGCCGCGACCGTTTTCCCCGGCCAGTTGCCCGTGTGCTGACGCAGCCCTGTGAGGGCGTTGAACACAGTGGATTTGCCCACATTGGGGTTTCCGGCAAGTGCGATGATGTACGCGGTCGTATCCGGCATCGGGCGATCCCTCCTGAATGTCAAAATAGTTCGATCCGCACGCGCCGCGCGTCCTCGCGCCGCAGCGCGATGACCGTGCCGCGCACGCCGTAGGCGACCGGATCGTTCCACGGCGAGGCGTGCAGCGCGTACACGCGTGCTCCCGGCACAAAGCCGAGGTCGAGCATTCGCCGGCGCTGCGCGCCGGTGGAGCCGAGCGCCGTGATCGCGGCGGCCCTGCCGAGCGGCAGGGCGTCGAGTGTCGTTTGCATTGGGGCCACTTCCTCTCCCCTGACAGGGTATGCGCGCGGGAGGGCAGGGGTGCAAAAAAGCCGCCCGTCTCCTGTGAGACGGGCGGCTCTTCTTTTTTCTCAGACCTCGGGAGTCCACGAAACCCTGTTTCCCCCCGCCTTCACCTGCGTCGCGAGGCAGATCGAGCGGTTCTCGCGACCATTCGTGACCGTGGCGGAGAGCGTCGCGGGCGCGGCGACCGAGAGGTTCACGATGCGCGCGGTGCAGATCCCGTTTTCCATCGTTGTCGTGACGGAGAGGAATTCGTCCTCCGGCGCGACACCGACTGACCACTCGACACCCTCGCCGCTGACGCTCGGAACAAAGCTCACGACGAGCGCGGCACCGTCGGGGCGGAGATTCAGACCGCTCACCTCGATCATGTCGGGCAGCGGGACGGCCTCCTCGCTCGCGCGCAGGAGCTCGGCGTAGGTCCGCTCACGCACGAGCGCGCGGACGGTCAGCGCCGTGAGCGCGATACAGACGGCGAGCAGCAGCGCGAGCGCGCGGCGCAGATGCTTCATCTGTTTGGCTGTGTCCGGCGCGGCGGACAGCTCTGCGGGAACCGCTTCAGCCGCGTCCGCGCCCGAAGTCGCCGCGCTCGTGTGTCCGCAGAGCGCATCGGTGGTCACGCCGAGGGCTTCGGCGAGCAGGACGAGCTTATAGAGGTCGGGCAGCGATTCGCCGGTCTCCCATTTGCTGACCGCCTGACGGGAGACATTCAGCTTCGCGGCCAGCTCCTCCTGCGTGATGCCGCGCGCTTTACGCACGCGGGTCAGATTTTCATGGAAGTGCATCGTTGTTCTCCTTTCCGGTTTCTGCCCCTACCATACCATGTTTTCCGGTGGCAGGCAAGAAAAGCTCTCGGGATTTGCGCAACGGACAGTTGCATTCCGCCGGTTTTCGGTCTATTCGATCGTTGCGACGGCGCGGCTGCGGCGCAGCAGCGCATAGAGCGCGACCGCGAGCAGCAGTCCGACCGCGCCCTGGACGAGATTGCCGGGAATGGAGGTCGCCGCAGCCAGCCCTTCGCCAAGGAGCAGGCAGGCATAGCCGAAGTAGCCGAGGGTCATAATGAGCTCGGCGACCACGCCGCTGACGAGCTGCGCGGGGAGAGTGCGCCTTTGCGTGCCGCGCATCGCACGGAAGAGCGCACCCGCTGCCGCGCCCATCGCGAGCTTGACAACGAGCGTTCCCGGCGCGTAGAGCGGATAGCTCAGCAGGTCCGCGAGCATCGAGCCGATGCCCGCCGCCGCGCCGCCGTAGCACGGACCGAGCACCCAGGCGGCGAGCAGCACCGCGCAGTCGCCGAGGTTCAGGTAGCCCTGCATCGCGGTCGGGATCTGAATGACCAGTGTCATCACCGTGCAAAGCGCTGCGAACAGCGCTGCGAGGACGAGCTTGCGAATCTTTTGATCGCTCATGAAGATCATCTCCAAAAAAGACTTGCATTTCTGCCTGAGAGGTATTTTAATGGGAATTGAACTCAATAAAAGATTCAATTTAACATTTTTTAATAGAACCAGATAGGAGGCAGCCATGCTCACCTACGACCTTGACCGCCGCGGCTCGCTCGCGCGCTATGACTATCTCTACCGCTGCATTCGGGAGGATATCCTCACCGGACGGCTGGCGGCGGGCGAAAAGCTGCCGAGCAAGCGCACGCTCGCAAGCCATCTGCAAACGGCGGTGGTGACGGTGGAAAACGCCTACGCCCAGCTCATCGCCGAGGGCTATGTCTACGCGCGCGAAAAGCGCGGCTACTTTGTCGCTGCGGTCGAGCTGCATCGCGCCGCGCCGAAGGAGCGCGCGCCGCAGGTACAGCCGCCCGCCGCGCGGGAATGGCTGCTCGACCTCAGCCGCGGCGGCAGCGGCACGGAGGGCTTTCCCTTTTCCGTGTGGGCAAGGCTGATGCGCCGCGTGCTGACCGAAGGGGGCGAGACGCTGCTGCGCGCCACGCCGCCGAACGGCGCGCGGGAGCTGCGCGAGGCGATCGCGCGCGAGCTCTACCGCTTTCGCGGCATCGCCGTCGAGCCGGAGCAGATCGTCGTCGGCGCGGGGACGGAGTATCTCTACAACCTCATCGTGCAGCTCCTCGGCCGCGAGGCGGTCTACGGCGTGGAGGACCCCGGCTACTCCAAGGCCGCGCGCATCTACGCCCTCAGCGGCGCGCGCTCCGCGCCGGTCACGGTCGATGAGGGCGGCGTGTGCCTTTCCGCGCTGGAGGAAAGCGGCGCGCAGATCCTGCACACCTCGCCGAACCATCAGTTCCCCACGGGCGCGGTGACGCCCATCGCCCGCCGGCAAAGCCTGCTGCGCTGGGCGCAGGCGCGGCAGGACCGCTATATCATCGAGGACGATTACGACAGCGAATTTCGCTTCACGCTCCGCCCGATCCCGACGCTCAAGAGCATCGACCGCGCGGGGCGGGTGATCTATGTCAACACCTTCTCCCGCACGCTCGCGCCCTCACTGCGTATCAGCTACATGGTGCTGCCCGACGCGCTCGCCGCGCGCTATCGAGAGCGGCTCGGCTTCTACTCCTGCACGGTGCCTGCCATCGAGCAGTATACGCTCTCCCGCTTTTTGGACGAGGGACATTTCGACGCGCACCTCAACCGAATGCGCAGCTACTACCGTGCCCGCAGAGACGCGGTCATCGCCGCCATCGGGGAAAGCCCGCTCGCGCCGCGCTGCCGCATCTCGGGCGCGGACGCGGGGCTTCACTTCCTGCTGACGCTCGACACAGCGCGCTCGGACGACGCGCTGCGCGCAGCGGCAGAGCACGAGGGCTTGCGCCTTTCCTTCCTCTCCGACTTCGCCCTGCGCCCGGGCTCCGCGCCGCCGCACACGCTCGTGGTGAACTATCCGGGCGTAGACACGGCGGAGCTGGGGCGGGCGCTGGAGATCCTTGCGGCACTGCTGGAATGAAGTATGTATTTTGTGTAAACTTTTCTATAATTCGCAAATTATTTTATATAAATTTATTGACAAAAGTTTTGCGTGTGCTATGATGGGGTCAAACGAAGGGAGGCGCGGCATGAAGAAGAACCTATATAGTCTGATGCTCTCGGACGAGGTGGTGCAGGAGATCGACGCGCTGGCGCACCGGCTGGGGACGAATCGCTCGGCGCTGGTGAACCGCATCTTAGCGGAGTATGTCTCCGTCCCGACGCCGGAGCGGCGCATCAACGACATTTTCTCCATCATGGAATCGCTCCTCGCGCCGTCGCGCGAGCTGGTGCCGTACTTCGCGCCGAACTCGCCCACGATGTCGATGAAGTCGAGCCTTGCCTACAAGTATCGCCCGACAGTCAAGTACGAGGTCGACCTCGGCGGCGCGGACGAAGGGACGCTCGGCGCGCTGAGCGTCATCTTCCGCACGCAGTCGAGCGAGCTGATCGCCGCGCTGACGGACTTCTTCCGTCTATGGGTGCGCATCGAGGACGCCTGCCTCGCCCCGCTCCTCGGCGGGGAGATCGCCTGCACGCTCTGCGGCAACCGCTTTGTCCGTCCGCTCGCGCTGCCGCGTGGACGCGCGGGGACGGCGGAGGACATCGCCGAAGCCATCAGCGCCTATGTGCAGCTCTTCGACCGGCTGCTCAAGGGCTATCTTTCCGGCGCGCTGAGCGCGCGCGATGTGGAGCTTTCCTATCGCGGCGACCTGCGCAGCCGCGCGCTTCTCATTTGAAAGGATTTGAGGTGAAGTTTGATGAATGCTGAAAAATACACGCAGAAAACGCTGGACGCCGTGCGCACCGCGCAGAGCATCGCGCGGGAAAACGGCAGCCAGTATGTGACGCCCGAGCATCTGCTCTACGCGCTCGTCGATCAGGACGGCGGGCTGATCCCGTCGCTGCTCGGCAAGATGGGCGCGGACTGCGAGGGGATCCTCGCCGAGCTCGATACGCTCATTCGGAAAATGCCGAAGATCTCCGGCGGCAGCGGCGAGGTCTACGCCTCGGCAGAGACGGCGAAGGTGCTCGACCTCGCCGAAAAGACGGCGGCGAAGCTGCGCGACGAGTATATCTCCGTCGAGCACCTGATGCTCGCGCTCTTCTCCGAGGGAACGGCGGAGGTCAAGCGTCTGCTCTCCGACCACGGCATCACGCGCAGCCGCTTTTCCGAGGAGCTTTCGAGAGTGAAGACGCAGCCGGTGACGAGCGACGATCCCGAGGGGACCTACGACGCGCTCGCAAAATACGGCACCGACCTCGTCGAGCGCGCCCGCACGAAGGAGCTTGACCCCGTCATCGGGCGCGACAGCGAGATCAGAAATGTGATCCGCATTCTCTCGCGCAAGACGAAGAACAATCCCGTGCTCATCGGTGAACCCGGCGTCGGCAAGACCGCCATCGCTGAGGGACTTGCCCAGCGCATCGTGCGCGGCGATGTGCCGGAGGGTCTCAAGGACCGCACCATCTTTTCGCTCGATATGGGCGCGCTGATCGCGGGCGCGAAGTACCGCGGCGAATTCGAGGAGCGGCTCAAGGCGGTGCTCGGCGAGGTCAAAAAGAGTGAGGGGAAGATCATTCTCTTCATCGACGAGCTGCACACCATCGTCGGCGCGGGCAAGACCGAGGGCAGCATGGACGCGGGCAACCTCTTAAAGCCGCTGCTCGCGCGCGGTGAGCTGCACTGCATCGGCGCGACGACGCTCGACGAATACCGCAAGTATATCGAAAAGGACGCCGCGCTCGAGCGCCGTTTCCAGCCCGTGCAGGTCGATGAGCCGACGGTGGAGGACACCGTCTCCATTCTGCGCGGATTGAAGGAACGCTACGAAATTTTCCACGGCGTGCGTATCCACGACTCTGCCCTCGTCGCCGCGGCGACGCTCTCCGACCGCTATATCACCGACCGCTTCCTCCCCGACAAGGCCATCGACCTCGTGGACGAAGCCTGCGCGATGATCCGCACGGAGATCGACTCCATGCCCGCCGCGCTCGACGACCTGCGCCGCAAGATCATGCAGCAGGAAATTGAGGAAATGGCGCTCAAAAAGGAGGACGACCGGCTCTCGCGCGACCGGCTCGAGGAGCTCAAGAAAGAGCTCGCCGACGAGAAGGAGCAGTTCAACGCCATGAAGTCCCGCTGGGAGGCGGAAAAGGGCGGCGTGGAGAGCGTCAAAAAGCTCAAGAGCGAGATCGAGCAGATGCACGGCGAGATCGAGCGCGCGCAGTCCCGTCTGGAATACGAGAAGGCGGCGAAGCTCAAATACTCCGATCTCCCCGCGCTGGAGTGTCAGCTTCAGGAGGCGGAGGCCGCGTCGGAGAAGCACGCGGGCGAAAACTCAATGGTGCATGACACCGTGACCGAAAATGAGATCGCGGACATCGTGGGCAAGTGGACGGGCATTCCCGTCAGCCGTCTGATGGAGGGCGAGCGCGAAAAGCTCTTGCGGCTCGAGGAAATTCTCCACCGCCGCGTGGTCGGGCAGGACGAAGCCGTGCGCCTTGTGAGCGAGGCAATCCAGCGCTCGCGCGCGGGCATCGCCGACCCCGAGCGCCCCATCGGCAGCTTTCTCTTCCTCGGTCCCACGGGCGTCGGCAAGACGGAGCTCGCGAAGTCGCTCGCGGACTGTCTCTTTGACGATGAGCACAACCTCGTGCGCATCGATATGACCGAGTATATGGAGAAATTTTCCGTCTCGCGCCTCATCGGTGCGCCTCCGGGCTATGTCGGCTACGACGAGGGCGGCCAGCTCACCGAGGCCGTGCGCCGCAAGCCCTACAGCGTCGTGCTTTTCGACGAGGTCGAAAAGGCGCACCCCGATGTCTTCAATATCCTGCTGCAAATTCTTGACGACGGGCGCATCACCGACTCGCAGGGCCGCACGGTGGACTTCAAGAACACCATCATCATTCTGACCTCGAACCTCGGCTCGCAGGAGCTGCTCGGCGGCATTCGCGCCGACGGCACGATCTCCGACGAGGCGCGCGCCGCCGTCATGGCGGAGCTGCGCGGCGCGTTCCGTCCCGAATTCTTGAACCGACTCGACGAAACGGTGCTCTTCAAGCCGCTCACGAAGGAAAATCTCAGCGGCATCATCGAAATTCTGATGCAGGGTCTGCGCCGCCGCCTTGCCGACAAGACGCTCACGCTCGAGGTCACGGACGCGGCGAAGGAACTCATCATCGAGCGCGGCTTCGACCCCGTCTACGGCGCGCGTCCGCTCAAGCGCTATCTCCAGAGCGCAGCGGAAACGCTCATCGCAAAGGAGATTTTGCGCGGCGCATTGAGTGCGGGCAGCACACTCGTGCTCGACGCGGAGGACGGCGCGCTCATCTGCCGCAAGAAATGAGAAAAAGCCGCCTTTGGGCGGCTTTTTCGCGTCTTCGCTACCGATAGTAGCGGGATACTTGGTGGACTTTTGCGCCGCGCTGCGCTATGATGAGAGCACCAAATACCAAGGAGGCACTATATGGAACAGGAACTCGGCGGACGCATTCGCGCGCTGCGAAAGGAGAGAGGCATTTCACAGGAGGCGCTCGCGCAGGCGCTTGAGGTCTCGCGTCAGGCGGTGACAAAGTGGGAGGACGGCTCGTCTCTTCCGAGCACGGCAAATCTTCTCGCGCTCAGCGGATTTTTCGGTGTCCCGCTCTCCGAGCTGACGGGAACGCCCGAGGGCAATCCCCCGACCGCGCCGGAAGCGGCACGCAGCTCCCGGACGAGGGCATTTCGAATGTGCGCGTGGCTGCTCCTCGCCGTCTGCGTGGGGATGCTTGCCGTCGTGCTCATTCAGCTCCTTCTCATCGCGCCGCCGCTTCCAAAAGATGTGACGATCATCGGCGGAGCCGATGGGCCGACGCAAATTTTCGTTGCGGGCGAGATCTCGGCTGTATCGCTCTTCCCACCCCTCGCGCTCGCTGCTGCCGCAGCGCTCTACCTGCTGTGCAGCCGGAAGAAGTGACAGCGAAGCAGAAAAAAGGTACCGCGTAAGCGGTACCTTTTTGATTCAGTCGAAGTCGGGATAGCCGTCTTTCAAGCGCTCGTCGTAGATGGCGCGCTCGCCGCCGATGAACTTCGGGCGGGTGCGCGCGGCGAGCACGATCGCCTGACCGATGCGGTTTTGCGTCAGCCGCACCGGAACGGCGACCTTTTTGAGATGCATTCCGATCAGCGTGCCGCCGATGTCCAGCCCCGCGTCGGCGCGGAGCTCCTCGAGCGCGACGGGGTGGCGGAAGTTCTCGTAGGCGGCGGTCGCGAACGAGCTGCCCGCCTTGGGCTGCGGGAAGACATTGACGATCTCCGCGTTCGGGACGGCCTCATGCTCCACGATCAGCGCGCGGTTGAGATGCTCGCAGCACTGCGCGGCGATGTAAACGCCCATCGGCGCGAATACGCCCGAAAGCCCCCGATAGATCGCGCCCGCGACCTCGGGCGTCGACCAGCTTCCGACCTGATGCCCGACGACCTCGCTCGTCGAGCAGCCGACAACGACGATCTGCCCGCGGCGCAGCTTTGCCGCCTCCGCGAGCTCCTGCGCGGCGAGCGCCGCCTCCCGCTCGATCTGCGCGAGCAGATCGAGATTTTCTACCGCATGGACTGTTCCTGCCATTGCAATGAGCCTGCCTTTCCTCCTGCCGTGCGCCTGCGCGCAGACGGCTTATTTATCCCTTCTCGCCGCACGCGCGCACGAAGGCGCGCAGCAGCGCGAACTGTGCATCGTTTGCGCCCGCCATCATCTCGGGGTGCCACTGCACGCCGAGCACGAAGCGCTCGTCGCTCCCGCTCGGCTCGATCGCCTCGACCACGCCGTCCGGTGAGGTCGCGACCGCCCGAAAGCCCTCCGCCACGCGGTCGACCGCCTGATGGTGGAAGGAGTTGACCCACGCGCTCTCGCCGAGCAGCGCACGCAGACGGCTGTCGGGCGCGATGCTGACGGCGTGTGAACCCTCCGTGCGGCGGTACATGGAAAGCGAGTGACAGGCGAAGCCCACCGCGGGAAGATGCTGGTGGAGCGTGCCGCCGCAGGCGACATTCATGAGCTGTATCCCGCGGCAGACCCCTAACACGGGGAGTCGCGTTTCGCGCAGCGCGTGGCGCGCGAGCAAAAGCTCCTGCCGGTCGCGCCGCACATCAACGCCGTTGAGCTCGCGGCAGGGCTGCTGGCCGAAGAGCTTCGCGTCCATATCGCTCCCGCCGGAGAGCAGCAGCCCGTCGGCGCGGGAGAGCAGCTCGAGCGCGAGCGCAGGCTCGTCGAAGATCGGGAGCAGCAGCGGCAGTCCGCCCGCGCGTGCGATGGCGGAGATATAATCGTCGGCAAGGAGCTGCCACTCCTGCTCGCGCGCGCCGATCCCCTCGCGGAAGGGGCCGGAGCCGTCGTAGGTGTGGTTACAGGTGATCGCGATGACAGGGCGCATTGTTCCCGCTCCTTTCTATCATGCCGCCGCGCGGAAAATGTGTTCCCGTTCAATATACCACCATTCAGCGGGAATGTAAATATCCTCTCTGCCGCGCGGACTGAGAAAGGCGGACCGTCCGCGATGCAGACGGTCCGTCCCCTCTTCTCCCTCCACCTCAGGCGGCAAAGCCGCGGTAGGTGTTGAAAACACAAATGAAAATGATGACGCTCATGAGCGCAATGAACAGCCGGTCCACCGCGCGGTTATCCATCTTGCGGTTCACTCTCCGCCCGACGATGCCGCCGCCGATGCCGCCCGCCACCATCAGCGCGAGCGAGAGCGGCGCAAAGGCCGGAATGTCGCCGCCGAGCACGGTGGCGGCAAGGCTCGCAAGCTGGCTGAAGACGATGATGTAGAGGCTGTTTGCCGCAGCGGTCTTCGTGTCCATGCTGAACAGATACCCGAGCACGACTAAATTGATCGGCCCGCCGCCGATGCCGAGAAAGCTCGACATCACGCCCAGCAGCAGCCCCGTGCTCAGGCAGAACGCGATGCCGCCGCACCGGCGGGTCGTGACGCGATCCTTGACGAGCGTGTAGATGAGCGTCCCGACGGTGATCACGGTCAAAACCGCCGCCTGCACGCCGCTGACGGCTCCGCCGTCGGCAAACTGCGCGCGCAGGAGGTTAAAGAGCGCCTTCCCCACCAATCCGCCGACGGCGGCTCCGATGGCGAGCGGTGTGCCCGTGGCGGTGTCCACGCGTTTTTCGCCGCTGCGCAGCAGCCGCGCCACAGAGTAGGCGCTCATCGAGAGCACCGTGCAGCCGGAGAGGAAATTGATCGTCGCCGCCGAGCCCATCTGCATCAGATCGAGCACCGGCTTGATGATGACGCCGCCGCCGATGCCGCAGATCGCCCCGACGATGCTGGAGAGGAAGCTGACCAGAAAGCAGAGCAGTTCCATCGTCTTACTTCACCTGCCTGCCGCGGGCGAACACATGGCGCACCTCGCACCGATCGTCAAGGAGCACGAGGTCCGCGTCCTTGCCGTCGGCGATGGAGCCCTTGCGCTCCCACAGCCCCATCTCCCGCGCGGGATTTTCCGTCAGCGTCGGCAGGATCTCCTCCAGCGGCGCGGAGAGCCACGCTGTCATATTGCGCAGCGCCGCATCCTGCGTCAGCGTGGAGCCGGCGCGCGTGCCGTTGCTCTTGAGCTTGGCGTCGCCGTCAACGACGACGACATCGTTGACGCCTAAATGATAGTCACCGTCCGGCAGGCCCGCCGCCATGATCGAATCCGTGATCGCCACGATGCGGTCGAGCCCCTTGCACTTGGCGTACATTCGCACGGAGGCGGGAGCGAGATGGCGTCCGTCGCAGATCGCCTCGCAGTAGACATCGCTCTCCATGATCGCGCCGAAGATCGCGGGCTCATGCTGATGGAACAACCGCATCGCGTTGCCCACATGGGTGCCGACGCTCGCGCCCAGCCGGATCGCGCGCATCGCCTGCTCGCAGGTCGCGCCGCTGTGTCCGAGTCCGACCACGATGCCAAGCTCGCGCAGAGCGGGGATCATGTCCTGCACGCCGTCGAGCTCCGGCGAGATCGTGATGTAGCGGATATTGCCCTCGGCAAGCCGCTGATAATGGCGCACGAGCGCAATGTCGCTCTTTTTCAAAAGCTGCTCGGGCATCGCGCCCTTGTACTCCGGCGCGAGGAACGGGCCTTCCAAATGGATCCCCGCGAGCTCTGCGCCGCGCTGCTCTATCGTGCGGTGGCGCTTGAACTGCTCGATGCACCACTCGGTCTGCTCCTGCGTGTCCGTCAGGATCGAGCAGAGCCACGCGGTCGTGCCGTGGCTCGCGAAAAAGCGGCTGATCTTCTCCAGCTCCTCCGCGCTCGCGCCGTTGACATCGACGCCCACCGCGCCGTGGGTATGCGTGTCGATAAAGCCGGGAACGACGCGCAGCCCGTCCGCGTCAAAGACGGTGCCGTCCTCCCCCGCCCGTTCGCTCAGGCGGAGCCTGCCGTCCTCCACGCACACGACTGCGCGCTCGAACCGGCGGCCTAAATAGACCCGAGCGTTTACGATATATGTTTTCTTGCCCATGCCGCCTCAATCTTCAAACGAGGCGACATACTCCGTCATGCGCAGCAGCACATCGCCGTGCTCCGCCAGAATGGAGACGGGGAACTGCGCGGTCATCTCGCCGTAGCCGGCGCGGCGCGCCACGGCGCGGTGCCAGTCGCGGAAGATGCCAAGGCGGATCTTGCGAGCGGAATAGATCTCATGGAAACCGATGGTCACGCAGTGCGTGGGCATATCCTCCAGCCGACCGCCGAAGTCGCCGATGGCGTTGGCGGTGCGCGTCTCGCGGCTGATGGGCAGCACGCGGGTCCTGCGGGTCTTGAACTCCTCGACGGAAACCTCCTCCGGCTCGTTGAAGGCAAGGTGGCCGTTGATGCCGATGCCGCCGAAGCAGCAGTCCACGCCGCCGAGCTTCTCGATGAGCGCAGGGATATGGTCAAGGTCGTTCGGGTCGGGGAACACGCGCTGCTCCTCCGGCACATTCAGCTCCGGCGCGATCTTGGAATAGACCGTGCGCAGCATGAAGCCGCGGAAGCTGAGCGGGTGATCGATGTCGATCCACTGCATATCGTCGCCCAGATACTCGTCCATATTGATGAACCAGCAGTTCTTCAGGCTGATACGCTCGGCGTTGACGATCTCCACAAAGTACGGATACTGACCGATGGGACCGACGGGGCAGATGAAGACCGTCGTCTTCCCTGCCGCGTTATGCTCCTTGATGATGTCCGCCATCTCGCGGGCGATGGTCTGAAAGACCGCGGGCTTATCCGCCATGACCTCCATGGGGATCTTCGGGGAGGCAAGCAGCTCCTCCCTGCTGTAATAATAGTAATCGTGACGCATAGTGTTTGCCTCGCTTTCCTGCAAGTCAGGTGCGGGGATACGGCATACCCCCGCGGATTTATTTCTGCACTTCCAGATACTCCTTGTAGACCATGTTCCAGATGTAGTTCTTCAGCTCGGTGAAGCGCGGGTCCATCTTGGTCTCCTGATTTCTGGGATAGGGAATGTCGATATCAATGACCTCCTTGATGCGGCCGGGGCGGGCAGACATGACCACCACCTTCGTCGCAAGAAGGATCGCCTCCTCCACATCGTGGGTGATGAAGAAGCAGGTCTTCTGCTCCTCCTCCCAGGTTTTGAGGAGCTCGGTCTGGAGCTGGGTGCGCGTCTGCGCGTCCAGCGCACCGAAGGGCTCGTCCATGAGCAGGATACTGGGGTTCACGGCATAGGCGCGGGCGATCGCCACACGCTGCTTCATGCCGCCGGAGAGCTCCTTGGGATAGGCGTTCACGAATTTTTCGAGACCGACCATCTTGATATAGCGCATGGCGATCTCTTCCCGCTGCTGCTTGCTCAGCTCCTTTTTGAGCTTGAGCCCGAAGAGGACATTGTCCTTGACCGTCAGCCACGGGAACAGGGCATACTGCTGGAACACCACGCCGCGCTCCACGCCGGTGCCCTCCACCTTTTTGCCGTCCACCAGCACTTCGCCGGAGGTCGCCTCGTGAAGTCCCGCGATGATGTTGAGCAGCGTCGATTTGCCGCAGCCGGAGGGTCCGACCACGCAGATGAATTCGTTATCGTAGATGTCCATATTGACACCGTTGAGGGCGACCGTCCTGCCGTTGCGTCCTTCGTAGATCTTCTCAACGGCTTTGATCTGCACCTTGGGTGTCAGATTTCTCTCTTCTCCTGCCACGAGGTCAGCCTCCTTTCAAAGAATTTCAAAATCTTTTCGGCGAGCATACCGATCACGCCGATCACGATGATGTAGAGCATCATCGGCTCTGTCTCGAACGACGAGTTGAGCGCCTGCACGCGCATACCGAGACCTGCCGATGCGCCGGTGGTCTCGGCGGCGACGAGGGTCGTCAGCGCAACGGAGATACCGAGGCGGATCGAAGTAATGATGAACGGCGTGGTCGCGGGGAAGATGACGCGGGTGAAGAGCACAAAGTCGTTGGCGTTGAGCACGCGCGCCGCCTTGATGAGCGTTTCATCGACATTGATGACGCCCTGAAACACGGTGATGCAGATGGTCAGGAAGGTCGCGATGCAGATGACCGTCACCTGCGCCTTGGTGCCGATGCCCACCGCCAGAACGACCAGCGGGACATAGGCCAGAGGGGGAATGTTGCGGACGAACTGGATCCACGGCTCCACGATATAGCGCACGGGGCGATACCACGCCATCAGGAACGCAACGGGCACACCGAACAAAAAGCCCAGACCGAAGCCGATGCCGCACGCCCGCAGGGACGAGGCGACATCTTTCCAGAAAACGCCGCGGGTGACCGCCATCTTCACATAGGAGCCGAATACCTCCGGCAGCGGCGGGAACGCTCTGCCGGTCGTTTTTCCGTGGGACATGAGCGTATAGACTGCCACGGCAGCGAGCAGAGACAGCAGCAGCCAGCCCCATTTCGGGATCTTGCCGATGATGTCTACCTTCTTTTTCTTGTTCATGCGCGGGGGCCTCCTATCTCTTTAGATAAAATGGGAAGGCGGCGTACCGCCTTCCCATTGCGTGGGAACAGGATCACGCGCCGAAGGCCGCGTTCATCAGATCGAAGAGGATAAACTGCTCGGCAGTGTGGGTCGCCTGCTCCTCGGTGATGGCCTCGCTGGCGATGAAGTTCGCGCGCTGGTCGGCGTAGACCTTGACCATGCCGCCGTTGTCGAGCATTTCCTTCATCTGGGCGCTGGTCATCCAGGAGCCGTCGTAGCGCTGCTCAAGGACAGTCGCCTCGTCGCTGGCGATGATGGCGGCGACATAGCCGGCGACCTCGCCGGCGATCGCGTCATCGGTGGTCGCGGCGGCGGCATAGTCCATGCCCTTATACATCGCGCGCAGGAACTTGACGATGGTCTCCTCATTCTCGTCCGCCCAGGCGGGGTTCACGACCCAGGAGCCGGGAGAGGCCAGACCGTCGAAGTCAACATTGGAGCAGATGTCCACGGAGCCCTCGACTTCCTTGAGGATCTTCAGGGAAGAGGGAGACCACGCGGCGACCGCATCGACCGTGCCGCCGACCGCGGCGGAGACCATGTTGGAGGCGTTCATGTTCATCGCCTCGATATCGTCCATCGTCAGACCGACGGAAGCGAGGGCGGCGTTCAGGATCGTCTCGGAAGAGGTACCGGCGGCATAAGCGACCTTCTTGCCGGCGAGGTCTTCGAGCTTGGTCACGCCGTTGAGACCGATGATGCAGTCACCGTCGCCCAGGTGCTGGAGCAGAACGACCTCAGCCTTACCCTGCGCGCAGAGCTTGTGGGCACCGGGGCCGATGTAGGAGATGTCGATGGAGCCCTGCTCCATGGCGGCGATCTCGGTGGGGCCGTCCTGGAAGAGAGTCAGGTTGACCTTCAGGCCCTCTTCCTCGAAGTAGCCCTTGGCATCGGCAGTGGCGGCGGCCCACAGGGCACCCCAGTTGGCCATATAGGCAAGGTTCACTTCGGTGGGTTCGGCGGGCGTCTCAGCATTGTCGGGGGTAGTGGTGCCGGCATCGGGGGTGGTGTCGGGATCGGTGGCGGGGGTCTTCTCACCGCAGCCGACGATGGCAAGCATCATCACGGCAGCAAGCAAGAGTGCAAGCAGCTTTTTCATTGGGGTATCCTCCTGTTGTTGTTTTTATTACCTTGATCCGGCTGATGCCGGCAGGGTACGGGTTAGACTGTGGAAAGATCGTCGTCCTTCATGCACAGATGGACCGCGCCGAGCTTGAAGGTCTGCGGCAGGGCCAGAATTTTCGGGCTGGGACCGACATATTTCTTCATCGCGTCGGCCAGCGCCTCTTCAAAGGTCGCCCTCGTCTTCAGCCCCATGCCGCGGGCGATGCCCGGCTCCTGCGCGCCCACGATGTAGATGGCGGCGGTGTTCATCTCCGCGATGTGACCGCAGCTCATCATCGAGAAGCCGTGGAAGGGGTGGAAGGCGTTGGCAAAGCGGTACTTGCGGATATACTCCTCGTTGGTGGCGAAGTATTCGCCGTAGCGGTTCATGTCCGCGAGGGTATTCATGTAGTCATGCTGGAACATCTCGTACAGCTCGCGCAGATACGGCCAGCGCTCGTCGTGGAAGTAGCCGTTGCAGATGGACGAGCAGATGATGACGCAGTTTTCCTTCATCACGCGCTTGTGGCGAATGACCTGCGCGGAGAGCGCCTGCATCATCTGAATGGGATTGGTGCCCATGCCGTTGCCGTAGTGGAAATTCTGCGGCATACCGAAGACCATCACATCGTACTTCTCCTCCGCGAAGGGCACATAGGTACGCTTGTTGGCGACCTTCCAGCTCTCCGGCTGCATGACGGCGGCATAGCCGGAGTAAATGGCGATCTGGCGGGAGTAGGTGTCGAGCACCGCGTCGCAGCAGAAGAAGGGGTGACCCATCTTCTCCTCCATGTGCCGGCCGATCTCGTCGAACTTCGTGCGCATCAGGCTGTGGCCGGACACGGGCGTGAAGTCCTCACGGTGCATGACCTTGGGCACATGGTGCGAGGCGATGGAGCGCCAGTGGGTGATGCCGGTGGCGCAGTGCTTGTAGCCGCCGGAGTAGCCGCCGTAGGGGTTGCCCTGCGTGTGACCGATCAGAATGGGAATGTCGCAGTCAAAGACATACTTGTTCATCAGGACGGGGTCTCCTCTGCCCGTCACGCCGAGGTCGACCATGTGCTCGGGGTCCTCGGAGTCGTGGGAGGTGATCTGATTCGTCCAATAGAACTCATTGAAGAGCTTCTCGCCGAGGATCTGCTTCATCTCCGCCTCGGTCGCGCGGGGGTGGAGACCGTTGGAGAAGAGCAGCAGGATATCCTCCTTACGCACGCCGCCGGCGTAGAGCTCGTCAAGGCAGGCGGTGATGCTCACCTTGCGGTGCGCGGTGGGCTGGCAGCCGCCCTTGACGATGTCGGGAATGACGAAGACGACCGTCTTGCCCGGGGCGGCAAGCTCCCGCAGGGGCTTCATGCCCATCGGGTTACGGAGGGATTCCAGCGTCGCATCATAGAGGCTGTCCCAGTCCTGCGGCAGACAGGGCGGGTCGGGCACAGTCGTGCCGGGGATAAAAACATCGGTACTGTCCGGCAGCTCGGCGCTCATCACGCCGTTGCCGTATTCAAAATCCAGCTTCATTGACTCTCCTCACTTTCCAAGGTAGGTTCGAATGATCTCCAGATATTCGTCGGGATAGAAGCCGATCTCGCCCTGGAAGCGCGTGAGCGCGATCAACCCGCCGTCGATCTCGTCGATGGAGGCGAGCATTTCGGCGTTATCGACCTTCAATCCGCCGCCGTAGACCACATCGATGCCGCCGGTGACTTCCTTGATGAAGCGGGCGATCTTCGTGATGTAGTCCTTGCCCGCAGGTGTCTTGCCCGGGCCGATGGACCAGATCGGCTCGTAGCCGATGACCACCGCGGACTTATCCACGCCGTCCAGTCCGATCGTGAGCTGCTCGCGCAGGACTTCGTCCCAGTTCTCCAGCTCCGTATCCTTCTCGCCGATGCAGTAGAGAACGCGCATACCGCTCTCTGCCGCCAGCCGGATCTCCTGATTCAGAATGCGGTTGACCGCCTTCGTGTCGGTGACACCGGCCTCGGCGAGAATGCCCGCCTTATCGTTGCGCTCCTCGCAGTGGCCGATGATCGTCGTGTTGACGCCCATCGCCTTCATCGCGGAGACGGGGCGGTTGGTGGTGAATGCGCCGAAGTTGCCGCCCACGGCGGTATTCATGCGGTACACGCCCTGACAGCCGAGCTGCACGGGGCTTCCCTCGCTCAGCGCCGCCGCGGCGCTCAAAAGATGCGCCTCCGGCAGATACTGCACGAACTCCACCTCGTCGGCGCTGTACTTCCTCAGCGCCTCCTGCGTGCTGCGCACGATGAAGCCGCCCCAGTCCTGCATGGGGGCGATGCGGTTGACGCCGCCGAAGGCGGGCGGCACATCAAAGCGCTTCAAATTCAGAAAAATATGCTTCATTTCTTACCTCAAAATCGCGTAGTCGGGCATTTTATCCATCATCAGCGGCATGGCGTAGTCAAAGAACCGGTCGTCGATCCGGTTGCCGTCCGCGATCCACTCGAGCGGGAATTTCTTTTCCACATTGGCGACCTTCTCCAGCGGGGCGAGGAAGAGGTCGAAGCGGTAAATCTCGCCGCGATGCGCGTCGATGGCGACCATGTAGCCGCTCTCGCCCGCGAGCGCCGCCTCCACCGCCTTTTTGCCGACGGCGTAGGCTTCGAGCTGATCGACGCGGGAGGCATAGGGGATCGCCGCCCGACCGAGCAGTCCCGGCTTTTCCGCACGGGATTTGATGCCCAGCTTCTGAATGATGCTGTCGGTAATGTGCTGCGCCGTGCCGCCGGGGATCACATGACCGAAGCCGTCCACAATGCCGGTGGAGGCCAGAGGCTTTCCGTCCGTGCCGCAGAGCCCCTCGGAAACGGCGACCAGCAGTCCCCTGCCCTTCGCCCAGGCGCGCTCAATGTCGGCGAGCATTTTGTCCTCGTCCACCGACAGCTCCGGCAGATAGGTCAGCACCTCGCAGTTGGTCGCGCGCGCGGCGAGCGCCGACGCGGCGGTCACCCAGCCGGCGTTGCGCCCCATCAGCTCCAGCACGACCACATGGATCGGCAGACCCGAGGCGTCCAGCGCCAGCTCGCAGCTCGCCTCCGCCGCGTAGCGCGCGGCAGAGCCGAAGCCCGGGCAGTGGTCGGTGAGATCAAGGTCATTGTCCATGGTCTTCGGAATGCCGATGACCTTCACCTCCAGTCCCTCCGCGCGGGCGAGCTGAGAGACCTTGTTGCAGGTATCCATCGAATCGTTGCCGCCGTTGTAGAAAAAGCAGCCGATGTCGAACTTTCTGAGCGTTTCGATGACGGTGGGATAGTCCGCGTCCGTCAGCTTGCGGCGGCACGAGCCGATCGCCGATGCCGGCGTGTGCGCGAGCTTTGCGATGGTCGCGGCGGGGACATCGGTCAGGTCGATGAGGTCGCCCTTCAGAATGCCCTCCGCGCCGAAGCGCGCGGCGTAGATCTTATCGACCTTCCCGCTCGCTCTCGCGGTCTCCACCACGCCCTGCAGCGAGGTGTTGATGACCGCGGTGGGGCCGCCGCCGTGGGCGACGAGAATATTCACTCCCATGTGCACCCCTCTCAGATACCGGCCTTGCGGTAGCGCTCGGCCATCTCGTCAAGCGTCACATTCTCGACCAGCGGCGCCTTGCCGTAGGAGTCGAAGTCGACGATCAGCGTGCCGACCGCCTCCTTCACGCCCTTTTCGATGGCGGAGACGATCAGCGCCACATCGTCGTTGGGAACGACGCCGTACATGACCGTATCCATGATGGGCGGCAGGAACACGCGCGGGTCGAAGTCGGAGGTCTTGGTCTCAAGCAGCTCGTAGATGGGGCGAATGGATTCGTGCGTGCGCAGCTCGGGATCATACCGGAACAGCTCGCGCAGGTTGCGCGTCACGGCAAGGCGGATATCGGTATCCACATTGATCTTGGCGATGCCCAGCTTGGAGACCTCCTTGAGCTGATCCTTGGGAATGCCGTGGGCGTTGGTGATGGTGCCGCCGAGGGCGTTGATCTCGTTGACGATGTACTGCGGCACGGTGGACGAGCCGTGGGACACCAGCGCGCAGAAGATCCCCTCATGGCGCAGGCACTCCTTGGTGGCAATGGCGATCTCCTTGCGAATGACCGCGCCCGCGCCCTTGTTCGCGCCGTGCTTGGTGCCGTAGGAGATGGCGAGCGCGTCCACGCCCGTCGCCTTGATGAACTTCACCGCGTCGAGCGGATTGGTGTAGGTAGAGGTGGCGGAGAACACATGATCCTCCACGCCCGCCAGAACGCCCAGCTCACCCTCGACGGTGACGCCGCGCGCGTGCGCGAGCTTCACCACCTCGCGCGTGAGGGCGATGTTGTCCTCAAACGGGAGGCTCGAGCCGTCGATCATGACGGAGGTGTAGCCGCCGTCCATCGCGGCGACGCAGGATTCGATGTTCTTGCCGTGGTCGAGGTGCAGCGCCACGGGAATGGGGCTGTTCTCGGCGTACTTTTTGACGGCCTTGGCGATGTTGTTCGCGCCGACCTTCTTATCCTCCAGCGTGCCGTTGGCGAAGTCGGTGCGCCCGCCCATGAAGGCGTTGGCGAGATCCGCACCCTGAATGATGGCGGCGGAGCGGAACATCTCATGCACTTCGATCACGGCCTTGGCCTGCGCCACGGCGTTGACATTGAACGCGCCCTGCGCGTAGTTGTATTGCTCGGTCGCCTCTAAAATGGCTCTCATCGGTACCAGCGGCATACGGTCCTCCTCCATGCTCTAAAGTCCGGCCCGCGCTGCGCGGACAATTAAGTAACGGACTTTATTTATTCGGTACAATTATTATATATGATTCTATCCCATTTGGCAACAGCATTCTTTTGTGCAAATGCACATTCTTTTTTGGCATTTTTAACAAAGGACCGACCGTTCGGCGCGGTCGGCCCTCTCAAAATTCACCGAATGAAGTCCATGCGGAGCGCGGCAGACCAGCGCTCCCCCGGCGACAGGACGGCTGCCGCCGCCTTTTTCTCCCAGTCGCCGTCCGACTGCTCCGCGTCGGGCAGGCTGTGCCACGGTTCGATGCACACGAAGCACGGATGCCCCGGCTGGCTCCAGAGCAGGCAGTAGGGGAAGTCCCCGATGTGGCAAACCACCGCCCTGCCGCTGCCCTTTTCGTAAAGCCCCAGCGTTTTGCTGCGCAGCTCCGTCATGCAGTAGCTCCCGCCGTCGAACATACCGTCCGTGACGGCGAGCGCGCGCAGGTCGTGCCACGGCACGAAGGACTTCCCGTTGAGCAGACCCTCCGGCGTTTCAAGACAGACCGGCGACTCCGCCTCAGAAAAGCGCAGCTCATAGTCCTCGATCGTGTGCACCGCGTCAAAGGGGACTGCGAAGCCGGGGTGGAAGCCGAGACCGAAGCGGAACGGCTCGGTGTCGGTATTCTCGACCGTCAGCGTGTGGAAAAGACTCTCCCCCGCGAGCCGGAAGGCCGAGGAAAAACGAAAGCGGTACGGAAACACCGCCAGCGTCTCCGCATTCTCCTCCAGCGTCAGCGCGAGACAGTCGTCCCCCTGCGCCGCACGCGCGTGCTCCTGCACGCGCGCCACGCCGTGCGGCGGCGCGTTTTCGATCGTCCTCCCGCGGATCATGGCGCGGCCGCCCTTGAGCTTTCCCGTATAGGGGAAGAGCACGGGCGTTTGAAATTTCCAGACCGTGGGGTCGCCGCACCAGATATGCTCCGCGCCGTCGCTCCTGCGCACGACGCTTTTGATCTGCGCGCCGTGGGAGGTCACCGTGACGCGCAGAAGCTCATTTTCCAGCCGATAGTCCATAACGCTCTCCTTTATCCGTTGTTCAGGAATTCCCGCACGACCACCGCCGCGCCGCCCATCGCGCCGCGATCCGGATCGTAGGGCAGAAAATTCACCTTCGTTTTGGTCTTGTGGACAAGGAACATATTGCGCTCCGCCGCCGCCATCAGCAGCGCGCGGTTCTTCTCCAGCTCGAAGATGCGCCCGTCCACCACCACCATGCGCGGGCTGATGAGGTTGAAGATGTTCGAGAGCGCGATGCCCAGATAGTCGATCACATCTTCCATGATCTCGCCGACATAGCGGTCTCCCTCGCCCTGCGCGCGGAGCACCGCCTCCATCGTCAGCTCCTCGGGAAAGCGGCAATGCTCCCACAAAAGGCAGGCGCGGCTCTCCTCCATCGCGAGTCGGCAGCGCTCGAGCACCGCCCGTTCGCCCGCCACCGCCTCCAGACAGCCGCGGTTGCCGCAGGTCGGGCAGACCGCCCCGCCGCGGTTGACGACCATGTGACCGATCTCACCGGCGGCGGCCTTGTCGCCGTAGAGCACGCGGTCGCCGACGATCATCTGGCAGGCGATGCCGTAATAGACCGAAAAATAGGCGAACGGCTCCGCCTTGACCATGCGCCCGAAGATCTCCGCGGCGATGACCTTGGCGCGGACATTGTTCTCGATGTAGACCGGAAGCTCCAGCAGCTCCGACAGCTCCGACGCCGGCGCGTGCTCTGTCCAGCCCCGATGGAAGGTGGTGTAGATCTTGCCCTCGTCGCCGCTGATCAGTCCGGGCAGCGCGATGCCCACGCCCAGCACCCGCCGGTCGCGCGCAAATTCCGCCAGAAACGCGGGGATCTGCGCGCGCAGGCGCGCCATCGTCGCGCTGTACTCCCCGATCGGGATATCCATTCTGCGTCGGGCGAGCACACCGCCGCAGAGATCCGTGAGCACATAGTTCGTGTAGTACGGGCCGAGGTCCACGCCGCAGACGCAGTACGCCTCGGGGACGAATTCGAGCATCACCCGCGGGCGGCCCGCGCCGACCTGCCGCGCCGTATCCGTGCGCTCCCGCACAAGGCCCCGCGCGATCAGCGGTGCGACGATCGCGCCCACCGCGGGCGTCGTCAGCTCCAGATTGCCCGCGATCTCCACGCGGGAGATGGGGCTGTGGAGATAGAGCTGCTTTTTTACCAGGCGGGAGTTGATGTGCTTCTGTTCGCTTTGGTTGACCGATTTTTCTTCCATGCTTTCCCTCCGGATCACTGCCGGCAGTCCGGGCGGCCGGCCTCCTGAATCATATCACACGCGCAGCTCCGCCGGCGCGGCGGGCAACCGGCTCTCGACACGCGGCGGCATCTCTGCTATACTGTGGGGACGGAAATTTTCCGAAATCAAAATGACAGTGGTATCGAACTTATGAAAAAGAGCTTTGACCTCAGCGCCGCGGCGCTGCACCTCCTCGCGATGACCTTCATGCTCATGGATCACCTCTGGGCCACGCTCCTGCCGGGGCAGGAGTGGCTGACCTGCGTGGGCCGCCTCGCCTTCCCGATGTTCGCCTTCATGACGGTGGAGGGCTATTTCCACACGCGCAGCTTCAAGCGCTACGCGCTGCGGCTGCTGGCGTTCGCGCTCCTCTCCGAGATCCCCTTCGACCTGATGTACGGCGGCACCTGGTTTTATCCCTTCCACCAGAATGTCATCTGGACGCTGCTCCTCGCACTGCTCGGTATCCGCGTGATGGAAAACACGCGGCAAAAGGGGAAGAATTGGCTCTATGTGCTCGTCTGCGTCCTCGTGACCTTGCTGGGCTATGTCCTCGCGCTTCTTTGCATGGTGGACTATTACGGCGCCGGCGTGTGGACCGTGTTCGCCTTTTACTTCCTCCGCGGGCGGCGGTGGTGGCATTTTGCCGCGCAGCTCGCCGCGCTCTACTGGATCAATGTGGAGCTGCTCGCCGGACAGATCTATCCCGTCACGCTCTTCGGCATGGACTTCGGGTTCTACCAGCAGGGACTCGCGCTCCTCGCGCTCGTCCCCATCTGGCTCTACCGCGGGCGGCAGGGACATCACAGCAAGGCGTTCCAGTATTTCTGCTACGCGTTCTATCCCGCGCACACGCTGCTCCTTGCGCTGATCCTCCGCGCGCTGTAAGGGCGGCTCCGCCCGCGCTCATCTGCGCCCGAGCAGGCAGCAGAGGAGAAAGACTGCGAGGTTGCAGAGCACCACGCTCGCGCCGACAGGCGTGGAGAGGAGGTACGAGGCGACCAGTCCCGCGCAGAAGCACACGACGCTCAGCGCGCCCGCGCAGAGGACGACCGCGCGGAAGCTCTTAAAAACGCGCATCGCCGAGAGTGCGGGGAAGATGATGAGGCTCGAGATCAGCATTGCGCCCATCATGCGCATACCCAGCACGACCGTCAACGCCGTGAGGAGCGCGAGGAGTGAGTTGTAGGCGTTCACTCTCACGCCCGTCGCGCGGGAGAAATTTTCATCGAAGGTGACGGCGAAGAGCCGGTGATAAAAGAGCACGAAGAGCGCCAGCACGGCGACGGCAAGCGTCACCGAGAGGGCAACATCGCCACGGCTCATCGCGAGAATGCTGCCGAACATATAGCTATCGACATCGGTGGTCATGCCGGTGGTGAGGCTCGTGACGATGATACCGATGGCGAGCGCCGAAGCGGAGAGCACCGCGATGGCGGCGTCCGCACCGATGCGGCTTTTCTCCGCGATGCGCAGCAGCACGAAGGCCGACGCGACCACGACCGGCACCGAGAACGCGAGCGGCGCGAAGCCGCAGGCGACCGCGACCGCGAGTGCGCCGAAGCTCACATGGGAAAGCCCGTCGCCGATCATCGAGTAGCGCTTCAAGACCAGCGGCACACCGAGCAGTGCCGCGCACAGCGACACCAGAATGCCCACGGCGAAGGCGCGCAGGATAAAGGGGTAGGTGAACATTTCGAGTAAAAGACTCATTTCGCACCTCCGAACCGCTTGCCCTCGGGGGAAGCGAGATACTCCTCCACCGTGCCGAAAAACCAGCCCGCGCGCCCGATGTGCAGGATATGGCGCGCCTCGCGCAGCGCGGAGGGCATATCATGCGTGACCATCACGACCGCCATGCCCTCGCTCCGGTTGAGATAGCGCAGCGTTTTGTAGAGATCCTGCGCCGCGGCGGGGTCAAGCCCCGTGACCGGCTCGTCCAAAATGAGCAGGCGGTCCGCCGCGCACAGGGCGCGCGCGAGCAGCACGCGCTGCTGCTGCCCGCCGGAGAGCTCGCGGTAGCAGCGGTTCTGGAGCTCCAGCACGCCGAGCTTGCCGAGGTTCATGAGCGCCGCGCTCTTTTCCGCGGCGGTGTGGAAGAAGCGGAAACCGCGCTTGTTCGCGAAGCCCGAGAGCACCACCTCGCGCACCGTCGCGGGGAAGTCGCGCTGCGCGCTCGTCTGCTGGGGAAGATAACCGATCGCGCCCTCGCGCTGCGCGGGGCAGTCGATCTCTCCCTCGAGCGGCGTGAGCAGCCCGAGGAGGCTTTTTAAGAGCGTCGATTTGCCGCTGCCGTTCTCGCCGACGATGCAGAGATAGTCCCCCGCGCAGACCGTGAAGCTCAGATGCTCTAACAGTGCACGGCCCTCGTAGCCGAGGCTCGCGTCGCGGCATTCTAATAAGCGTTCCTTTGTCATAGTAATCCTGCCTTCAAAGCGTCAATGTTGCGCTGCATGAGCGAAAGATAGGTTTCGCCCGCGTCGAAATCCGCGCGGGAAACGGTCTGCATCGACCACAGCCGCTCGATCCGCGCGCCGGTACACTCGCTCACGACCTCCGCGACCTTCCGGCTCGAAAGGTCGATGGTGTAGACAACGGGGATCTCCTCCTCGTTCACCTTGTCGATGAGGAATTTGAGCGTTGCAAGGCTCGGCTCGGTGTCCGATGAGCAGCCGTGGAACGCCGCGCGGTAATCGAGATCGTATTCCTCGCAGAAGTAGAGGAGCGGGAATCGGTCGGCGAAGATGAGCGTCGTGCGCGCGGCACTCTGCCGCAGCGCGTGCAATTCCCCGTCCAGCGCGGCGAGCTGCGCGCAGTAGTCCTCGGCGTTTTCGCGGTAGTAGTCCGCGTTCTCCGTGTCCGCCGCGGCGAGCGCGTCCGCGATCGCGCGGCACAGCGCCATCGCGTTCACCGGCGAGGTCCAGATATGCTCGTCGTACTCGATCTCATCGCTGTCGTGGTCGTGGTCATGATCGTGCTCATGCTCGTGTTCATCGTGGTCATCGTGCGCGTGGTCGTGCGCGCCCTGCATTCCCTCGGAGAATTCCTCCTCGCGGGTATCGACATAGTCCATCATGCAAAGGACGCTGCCGATGTCCTCACCAACGGCGGAGAGCATATCTTCCACCCACACCTCGCCCTCGCCGCCGTTGTAGACAAAGAGGTCCGCGCGGGAGATCGTCACCGCGTCGAGCGGCGTGGGCTCGAAGCTGTGCGCTTCGCGCCCGGGGGAGAGGAGCAGCGTCACCTGCGCGCGCTCGCCCGCGACCGCGCGGGCAAAGTCGTAGTAGGGAAAGAGCGTTGTCACGACGCGCAGCCGCCCGTCGTCCTCCGCCGGTGCGCGGTCGGCGCAGCCGGCAAGCGAGAGCGCGAGGACAAGCGCGCAGAGGAGAGAGAGCAGTCGTTTCATACGCCCTCCTGACACGCGCCGCACAGTCCGTAAAACATTGTCCTGCGCGCGTTGATGGCGAAGTGGTGCTCGCGCTCAAGGTGCTCGTAGAGCGGCGCGAGGCGGTGGCAGTCGATGTGCTCGATCTTCCCGCACTTCTCGCACTTTAAGAGGAAGCACTCTCCCCCGCCGTGCGTGCAGTATTGATAGTACGCGCCCTCGTCGGTCGTGACCTTGTGGACGCCGCCCTGCTTTTCGAGCCGCTCGAGCTGACGGTAGACCGTCGCGATACCGATGCTCTCGCCGCGCGCGTGCAGCGCGTCCGCCAACTCCGCCGCGCTCACGGGACGGTCGGCGCAGTCGGCAAGGCAGGCGAGCAGCGCCCGCTGCTGTTTTGTCATATAGGTCGCCATGATGCGCCCTCCAATTTGAAAATGAAAATCATTTTCAAATCATACCACGATTTTTCCGCTTGTCAAGCATTTGTAACAATAATGTCACACCTTTTTCCTGCGGATATGATAGACTGAGCTTACACAGGGGGCGCTGCCGCGCTGTGGAGTTTCTTTTGAGGAGGCGACGACGATGAAAAAAAGACTTGCCCTGCTCCTGCTTGTGCTCCTGACGCTCTTGCTTGCCGGCTGCGGAAAGCAGACACCGACGCCGGAGCTGCCCGACAGCCCCGATCTGCCGCCGGACACCGCCGAGGGCATCACGCTCGCCGAGCTGAACCTGGAATTTGTCGCGCAGGAGCGCGACACGGATACCCTCCTGCGGCTCAAGCAGGAGCTGCCGCCGCTGCTCATCGGCGCGCTTGCCGAACGTGAGGTGCGCGTGGAGAAGGTCAATGTGACCTTCGGCGCGAGCAGCGAGGCGACCGCCGAGGCGCTCACGCGCGGCACGGTGCAGGTCGGCTTCGTGCCGACGGAGGTCTACCTCGCGCACAAGGACGCGCTGCTCGTCGCCGATGTTTCCCTCTCGCCGGAGATCATCTGCTTCGGCACCTCGAAATCCGCGCACGGCCTTGCCCTGCGGGAAAAGGGCGGCGAACTGAGCTGGGACGAGCTCTCGCAGGCCGTGTGGGCGCTGCCGCAGGACGAGAACAGCTTTTCCTTCCGCTGGCTGAACGCCTATCTCGATAAGGTCTACGACGGGAAGACCGCCGCCGACCTGCCGAATGTCCTCCGCTATGCCGAGGGCGAGGTGCTCGACGCGGAGAGCTTCGACCTCTATGTCGCGAAAAACACCGAGCCGTTCGCGGCAGAGCAAAGCTCCGGCGCGCTCGTGATGCCGTACTTCTTTTCCGGCGTCACGGTCATTTCCGCTGCGGACGATATCCTCAGCGGTGATGCGTTCCGCGCGGCGCTGAGCGAAGCGGTCGCCTCCCTTTCCGCCGACGAGGACGGCGCGCTCTACGCCTACAACGCCGCCGGCTGCGGCACCGTCGGGGAGGACACGCTCGAGGCGACCTTCGAGGGCTGGCAGCTCGTCTACGACTTTGAGCACAAATGAAAAAAGCGCGGCTCGGCCGCGCTTTTTTCGCATCATATCATCATTTGTATCCCGTTATCCTCAATGCCGATCTCGATGCGCGGTGCGCCGGGGGCGTACTCGCCGTCGAGCGTCCAGGGAATGCTGCCGTCGCCCTCCGCCGTGACATGGCGGACATGGCGGAAGATCAGCGCGTCGCTCGTCTCGTACTCGTGGTAGAGAATGGTGCGAATGATGCGCTGGAGCGCGAGCGGCGTTTTCGGCACCGGCACGAGCATCAGCTCGAACTGCCCGTCGTTGAGATCCACCGTATCGGGCGAGAGCTTCATCAGCCCCGCGATGGAGGTCGAGTTGCACACCGCGCCGAAGAGGTATTCGCCCTCGAACACCTCCCCGTCGGCGATAATGCGCATCGGGTAGGGGCAGAGCGTCTCGAGATCCTTCACGCCCTCGAGCAGATAGCCGAAGTGCCCGAACATATTCTTGATGTCCTGCGGCACGGTGTAGGCCGTGCGGGTGAACGCGCCGAAGGAGGCAACATAGACGAAGTTCCGCTCGCCGAACACGCCCACATCGAGCTCGCGCGGCTGCAGGCGCATCGCGCTGCGCGCCGCCTCTGCGGGCTCCGAGGAGATCGAAAGGCTCGCGGCGAAATCGTTCGTGCTCCCGCCGGGAAGGTAGCTCAGCGGCGGGCGCTTGTCATGCGGCAGGCGCATGATGCCGTTGACCGTTTCGTTGAGCGTCCCGTCGCCGCCGTGACAGACGATGTGGTCGAATTCCCCGCCGAGCTTCGCGGCGAGCGCGGTCGCGTCACCGCGATGCCGCGTCTGCGCGACGCGGACAAGGTATCCGGCGTCGGAAAAAACGGAGACCGCGTCGAACAGCGGCGCACGCGACCTGGTTTTCCCCGCGCGGGGATTGACGATGAAGAGCAGCTTTTTATCCACGGCAGTGATCCTTTCCCGAAAACAAAGAGCCTGAAATTCTGACGAAATGCAGTATAACATAACAACTGTATGATTGCAATTCCGCGATCGCCATAGTATAATATCTTTGATACGCTTTTAATGCACCGGCAGAGAACGCGGAACAAAGGAGGGCCTATGAAGCAACGGACCTATCTCCACATCGGACTGACCGCCACGGCGGTCGCCTGCGCTGTCCTGATATTTTACGACACCTTTTTCCAAAACGGCGTGCTGCTGCGCTTTATGGACGAGCTGTCCGAGATCCTCGCGCCGGTGCTCTACGGTCTGGCGATGGCCTATCTGCTCACGCCCATCGTGAATTTTTTCGACCGTCTGCTGCTCGAGCGCTGCGCGCTTCGGGGCAGGAAGCTCGCGCGCTGTCTGAGCATTCTCTTCACCTGGCTGATCGTACTCGGTCTGCTCTATCTGCTCTTCAGCATTCTGATCCCCGAGCTGGTCGCCAGCGTGAGGCTGCTCTTCTCCAACCTTGAGACCTACTACCGCGTGGTCTACGGCTGGATTACGCAGCTCATGGAGGATAACCCCTATCTCTCCGAGCGTGCGCTCGCGATGGTCAGGAGCTATTATAACGAGCTCGTCAAATGGGTGACGGATACCCTCGTCCCCGGCGCGCAGGTCGCTCTCATCGCCGTGACGGGCGGCGTGATGAGCGTGGTGGGCTTTGCCGAAAACCTGCTCGTGGGCATCGTCGTGTCGGTCTACTTCCTCGCCTGCAAGGAGAATTTCGGGCGGCAGTCGCGCAAGCTGCTCTACTCCCTGCTGTCTGTGCCGCATTACGAGCGCACGCTGTGTGCCGTGCGCGAGGCCGACCGCATCTTCTCCGGCTTTGTGCGCGGGAAGCTGCTCGACTCGCTCATCATCGGCATTCTGTGCTTCATCATCTGCTCGATCCTCAAGTTCCCCTACACGCCGATCATCTCGGTCTTTGTGGGCGTGACGAATGTGATCCCCATTTTCGGCCCCTTCATCGGCGCGGTCCCGAGCGCGTTTTTGATCCTGCTCGTCGATCCGATGCAGTGCCTTTACTTTGTCATCTTCATCTTCGCGCTTCAGCAGTTCGACGGCAATATCCTCGGCCCCAAGATCCTCGGCGAGACCGTCGGCGTTTCGAGCTTCTGGATCATCGTGGCGATCCTGGTCGGCGGCGGCTTCTGCGGCATTCTCGGAATGTTCCTCGGCGTGCCGGTCTTTGCCTGCGTGTATTCCGCCGTGCAGTCGCTGTGCAACGCGTCCCTGCGCAAAAAGGGCGTGAGCGACGAGTCGATCTTCGAGGCGCGCAGAGGCGCGAAACCGACCACTACAAAACCCGAAGGAGAAACCCATGAATAAACGCATTCTTACCCTGCTGCTCACCCTGAGCCTGACGCTCTCTCTCGCCGCCTGCGGCGAGGTGCAGTCCTCCGGCAGCCGCCGCGATTCGAACGAGATCGTTGTCGCCATCGCGCAGGACCTGGAAAACAGCCTCGACCCGCACAAGGCGGTCACCGCCGCGAACCGCGAGGTGCTCTTCAATGTTTTCGAGGGGCTCGTCAAGCCCGACGCGGACGGCAATCTCACCGCCGCGCTCGCCGAGCACTGGGACATCTCCGACGATGGCTTGAAGTATACCTTCTACCTTCGCACGGACGCGAAGTTCCACAACGGCCAGAGCCTCACGAGCGACGATGTGCAGTATTCCCTCCTGCGCGCGCAGGAGCTGGGGAACATCGCGGGGCTTGAGAACATCGAGAGCGTCATGCCCGGCGGGAATACCGTGACGGTCGTCCTCACCCAGCCCGACAGCGACTTCCTTTCCTACATGACCGTTGCCATCGAGCCGTGGGGCTATGAGGAGCAGGACACCGCGCCCATCGGCACGGGACCGTTCAAGTTCGTCTCCCGCGCGGTGCAGCAGAACCTTGTGCTCGAGCGCTTTGGCGACTACTGGGGCGAGGGCGCGAAGGTGGACAAGGTCACCTATCAGATCTACGAAAATGCCGAGGCGCTCGTCATGGCACTCAAGAGCGGCGCGGTGGATCTCTGCGCGCATCTGACCTCCACGCAGGCCGATCAGCTCACCGAGGATTTCGACATTCTCGAGGGCACGATGAATCTCGTGCAGGCGATCTATCTCAACCACGCCTACGAGCCGCTCGCCAACGAGACGGTGCGCAGGGCGCTGTGCCACGCGCTCGACCGCGAGCAGGTTTTCGGCGTCGTCGCCGACGGACACGGCACGGCGGTCGGCAGCAGTATGTACCCCAACTTCCGCAAGTATTTCCTGCCCGAGCTCGCCGCGCTCTATCCGCACGACACGGAAAAGGCGAAGGCGCTGCTTGCCGAGGCGGGCTATCCCGAGGGCTTTGACCTCACCATCACCGTTCCGAGCAACTATCAGCCGCACATGGACACGGCGCAGGTCGTTGCCGAGCAGCTTCGCGCGGTCGGCGTGAATGTGACCATCGAGCCGGTCGAGTGGACCACCTGGCTCAACGACGCCTATCTTGGCCGCAGTTATCAGGCGACCGTGGTCGGCGTGGACGCGAGCACGCTTTCGGCGCGCGCCATGCTGGAGCGCTTCGGTTCTACGGCGGGTAATAATTTCACCAATTATTCCAATGCGGAATATGACGCAGCGCTCGCCGCCGCGCTCAGCGCCGCGACGGACGAAGAGGCGACGGAGCAGTATCTGCGCTGCGAGACGATCCTGGCGGAGACGGCGGCGAATGTCTACATTCAGGATCTTGCCGACCTTGTCGCCGTGCGCAAGGGCATCACGGGCTACCGCTTCTATCCCCTCTACGCGATCGACCTGAGCACAGTCACCTACACCTCCTGAGCGCCCCCTACTATAAAGAGAGACAAAGCGAGGCGAACACCATGCGTTATACAGCGAAAAAATTGGCGACGATGCTGCTGACAATGGTGATCGTCTCGTTTTTGACCTTCGTTGCCTTTTCCCTCCTCTCCGGCGACGCGGCGACGCGTTTGCTCGGAACGGAGGCCACCCCCGAAAAGTTGGAGGCGCTGCGCCTTGAGTTAGGGCTCAACGGCTCGCTGCCCACGCGCTATGTGCATTGGCTACTCGACGCGCTGCGCGGCGACCTCGGCGTTTCCTACAGCTACCGCCTCCCCGTGACGGAGCTGATCGCGCAGCGGCTCGGCCCCACGCTCACGCTCACCGCGCTCGCCTTCGCGCTGATCGTGCTCATCTCGATCCCGCTCGGCGTGCTTTCGGCGAAGTACGCGGGCGGGCGTCTCGACCGCGTGCTGACCGTTGTCAATCAGGTCGTGATGGCGGTCCCGCCGTTTTTTACGGGCATTCTCTTTACTTATCTCTTCGGCCTTGTGCTGCGCCTTTTTATCGCAGGCGCCTTCCCGACCGGCGGCGTGGGCAGCTATATCGGCTACCTCTTCTTCCCCGCGCTCGCGGTCGCGCTGCCGCGCATCGCGATGACGGTCAAGCTCCTGCGCACCTCGATCTTAGACGAGGCGCAGCGCGACTATGTCCGCACCTCGATGAGCCGCGGGCGCTCGCGCAGCGGCATTCTCTACCGCCATGTGCTGAAAAATACGCTCGTCCCGCTCGTGACCTTCCTCGCGATGACGGTCGCGGATCTGCTCGCGGGCAGCGTCGTCATTGAACAGGTCTTTGCCGTGCCGGGGCTCGGGCGGCTGCTGCTCACGAGCATCGACGGGCGCGACGAGCCGGTCGCACGCGCGATCGTCGTGCTGCTCGCCTTCGCCGTCATTCTGTGCAATCTGCTCGCCGATCTTCTTGCGCGGCGCATCGACCCGCGGCTCACGAGCGGAGCGGGAGGTGTGTCATGAAGCAGCGCAACACCTTCCTGCGCGTGGGCGTGACGCTCACGGCGCTGGTCGTCGCGTTTATTCTCCTCGGCCTTGTGTGGACGCCTTACGCCCCAAGCGCGATGGACTTTCCCCGTATGCTGCCGCCCTCGCCCGAGCACCTGATGGGCACCGACAAGTTCGGGCGCGACATTTTGAGCCGCGTCATGGTCGGCGCGGGGAACACGCTCCTCACCGCGCTCGGCACCGTCGCCATCGGCACGCTCATCGGCACGCTCATCGGCGCGCTCACGGGCTGGTACGGCGGCTGGGTGGACGAAGTGCTCATGCGCCTCAACGACGCGCTCGCCTCGTTCCCGAGCATTCTCATTCTGCTCGTGCTGGTGAGTCTGCTCGGCGGCGGACGGGAGCACATGATGCTCTCGCTCGGCATCGTCTTTATCCCCAGTTATGCGCGCATCGTGCGCAGCGAGTTCGCCCGCGCGCGCACGCAGAACTATGTCCACATGGCGGAGCTGATGGGTGCGTCCACCGCGCGCATTCTCTTCCGCCACATTCTGCCGAATGTCTGGCACACGCTCGTCTCCGCCATCACCATCGGCTTCAACAACGCCGTGCTCGCGGAGGCGGCGATGAGCTATCTCTCCATCGGCGTTTCGCCGGACGAGGCGAGCCTTGGCTATATGCTCTCCGAATCGCAGAGCATTCTCGACTCCGCGCCGTGGTACGCCCTCGGCACGGGCGGCATCATCGTGCTGCTGATCCTCGGCGTGAGCCTGATCGGTGAGGGTTTGCAGCGCGGCGCAGACTGATCTTACACGAAGGGAGGCGTCCGTTGTGGTCGAAATACGGGATCTTCATGTCCGCTTTCTCGATGCCTCGCGCGAGGCCGTGGCGGGCATCGACCTGACCATTCACGACGGCGAGGTCGTCGGGCTCGTGGGCGAGAGCGGCAGCGGCAAGACCGTCACCGCGATGGCGCTCTCGGGTCTGATCGAGCGCAAAAAGGTCGCGCTGAGCGGCGAGGTGCTGCTCGACGGGCGGGATATCCTGCGCCTGCCGCGCGCGGAGCTGCGCGCCATTCAGGGGCGCGAGATCGGCGTCGTTTTTCAGGAGCCGATGACCGCGATGGACCCGCTCATGCGCATCGGAGCGCAGGTGGAGGAGGCGCTGGCCGTCCACACGCGGCTGGGACGCGAGGAGCGCCGCGCGCGTGCGCTCGAGCTGCTGCGCGCCGTGGACCTTGCCGACGCGGAGGAAATTTACCGCAAATATCCGCACGAGTGCTCGGGCGGACAGCTCCAGCGCGTGATGATCGCCGCGGCGATCGTCACCGACCCGAAGCTGCTGCTGCTCGACGAGCCGACCACCGCGCTCGATGTGACCGTGCAGGCGCAGATCATGACGCTGCTGCGCCGGCTCAACCGCGAGCGCGGCATTTCGATGCTGCTCATCTCTCACAATTTGCAGGTCGTGCGCCGTATCTGCTCGCGCGTTGCCGTGATGCAGCGCGGGCACATCGTGGAGGAGGGCGCGCCCGAGCAGCTCTTCACCGCGCCGCGCCACCCCTACACCGCAGAGCTCATCAACGCCATTCCGCGCCGCGAGCGCAGAGGATAACCGCATGGACGATCTTGTACTGGAAGTCAAAAACCTCACAAGCTGGTACCGCGACACCGACGAGCACGGCAGGCGGCACGAGCGCACCGTGCTGCGCGATGTGAGCTTCTGCCTGCACCGCGGGGAAATTCTCGGGCTCGTGGGCGAGAGCGGCACGGGCAAAACGACGCTGGTGAAAAATATCCTCGGTCTGGTGCAGACGCACACGGGCGAGATCATTCACTACACCAAGCGCCCGCAGATGATCTTTCAGGACCCCTACTCCTCGCTCAACCCCGCCTTCACCGTCGGGCGGCTGCTGGAGGAACCGCTGCTCATCTACGGAAAATATGATGCCGCCGAGCGACGCCGCCGCGTCGCGGAGATCGCCGAAAAGGTCGGCCTTCCCGCCGACTGCCTCTCGCGCAAGCCGAAGGCACTCTCAGGCGGGCAGCGCCAGCGTGTGTCGATCGGCGTAGCGCTCATTCAAAAGCCGCGCCTCATCATCGCCGACGAGCCGGTGAGCGCACTCGATGTGACGATCCAGCGCCAGATCCTCGAGCTGATGCGCTCGGTGTGCGACGAGCTCGGCATCTCCTTCCTCTTCATTTCGCACGACCTCAATGTCGTCTATCAGCTCTGCGACCGCGTGATGGTGATGAAGGACGGCGGCATCGTGGAGCAGAACACGGTGGAGGCGCTTTTCGCCCACCCGCAGCACCCCTACACGCGCGAGCTGCTTGCCGCCGCCGAGGAATGACGCGATGAAGCGCTTTGCTTTTCTCCGCCGCTGCAGGGGGCTGCTCCTCTGGCTGCTCGTTGACCTTGTACTGCTATCGCTCTTTCTGCTCGCGCGCGAAAGCCGCGCCGCCATGAACGCCCTGACGCAAGGTTTCACCGACCCGCTGCGCCGCGCGCTCGGGCGGCTGTGCGAACCGCTGCCGTTCTCCGTCGCGGAGGGGCTGTATGTCCTTGCGGCGCTGGCAGTGCTCGTCTATCTCGTCCTCGGCGTGCGCGCCCTCGTGCGCGGCGAAGGAAAGGGCGCGGTGCTCACGCGGCTCGCGCTGGGACTTGCGGACGCGGGGCTGACGGTCTATGTGCTCTTCTGCCTGCTCTGGGGCGCGAACTACTATGCCGACAGCTTCTGTGACCGCAGCGGTCTTGCCCCCGAGCCGGTCTCGGTCGAGGCGCTCTGCCGCGTGACGGAGCAGTTCGCCGCGCTCGTGAACGAATACGCGCCCACCGTCGCGCGCGACGAAAACGGCGTCGTCTCCGCCGACCGCGTGGCGATCCTCGCTTACGCGCCGGAGATCTATGAGGGGCTTTACGAGGAATTCCCCTTCCTCGAAGCGGACGATGTCGCGCCCAAGCCGATGTACTTTCCCCGCGTGATGAGCGCAATGGGCTTCACGGGCTTTTACTTTCCGCTCACGGGCGAGAGCAATGTGAATATGGACTTCCCCGCCGCGACCTTCCCGACCACCGTCGCGCACGAGCTGGCACATCGCCGCGGCATCGCGAGCGAGCAGGAGTGCAACTTCCTCGCCGTCCTCGCCGCGCTGCGCTGTGACGACGCAAACTATCGCTACGCGGGCGCGTTGTCCGGCTACATCTATCTTTCCAACGCGCTCTACTCCGCCGACGCGGAGGCTTACCGCGCGGTGCGCGCCACGCTCGACGAGCGCGTGCTCGCCGACCTGCGCGCCTCGAGCACCTACTGGGCGCAGTTTGAAGGGCCGGTGGACACGATCAGCACCGCCGTTTACGACGGTTTTTTGAAAAGCTACGGCACCATCGGCGTCAAGAGCTACGGCGCCTGCGTCGATCTTCTGGTCGCCTATTTCGGCTGACCTCCGCACAGTCGCGGCAAAGAAAAGGAGAACACAAGCATGATCACAACGGTTTTATTCGATTTAGACGGGACGCTGCTCCCGATGGATCAGGAGCTTTTCACCAAAAGCTACTTCACGCTCCTCACGGCGAAGCTCGCGCCTTACGGCTATGAGCCGAAGGCGCTGATCGACGCGATCTGGGCGGGCACGGCGGCAATGGTCAAAAACGACGGAAGCCGCAGCAACGAAGCAGCCTTCTGGGACCGTCTCGCCGCGATCTACGGCGAGGGCGTGCGCGCCGACGAGCCGAAGTTCGCGGACTTTTACGCGCACGAATTCCAGCAGGCACGCTCCTCCTGCGGCTTTGCGCCGCGCGCGGCGGAGATCGTGCGTTCGCTGAAAGGGCGCGGGCTGCGCACGGCGCTCGCGACCAACCCGATCTTCCCCGCCATCGCCACGCACAGCCGTATCCGCTGGGCAGGGCTGGAGCCGGAGGATTTTGAGCTGTGTACGACCTACGAGGATTCCACCTTCTGTAAGCCAAACCCCGACTACTACCGCGAGATCGTGCGAAAGCTCGGCGTGCGCGCGGAGGATTGCCTGATGGTCGGCAACGACGCGACCGAGGACCTTGCCGCGCAGGAGACGGGCATGGAGGTCTTTCTGCTCACGGACTGCCTCATCAACAAGCACGGGCGCGACCTCGCGGGCATTCCGCAGGGCGATTTTGACGCGCTGGCGGACTATCTTGCGAATCTGAAATGAGGAAAAAGCGCGCAGCGGCGTGAGCCGCTGCGCGCTTTCTTTTTGCGTTCACTTCCTCCGCGTGGTGAACAGGCGGAAGAGCGTGGAGACGAGCAGAATGGCCGCAGCCAGACTGCCGGCGATGCCCGCCGTCTCAAAGCCCTTTTGCAGAGCGAGCTGCGTGCTGCCGCCGAGCCCGAGAGACATGGTGTAGTAAATGCCGGCACCGGGGAGCAGCGGCACGGCGGAGATGACCTGATACGAGGTGACCGGATATTTGCGCGCGCGTGCCATGCTCTCGGCGTAGACGGCGGAGACCACCGCCGCGAAGAAGTTCGCGCCGTAGACGCCGCAGCCGAGCGAACGGCAGAGCAGGTACATCAGCCAGGTCAGCACGCCGCCGAGCGCGCAGAGGTATTTTCCCCGCCCGTGGACATTGAAGAGAATGAAAAAGCCCGTGCAGGCAAGCAGAATGGCGAAGCCCTGCATCGCAAAGGGGTAAGAGAGCGTGCTCGCCTCCGCCGTTTTCCCGTAGAAGAACGCAGTGGCGTGCCACGCGCCCGCCGTGCCCATGGCGATCGCCAGCGCGGAGAGGAGCACCTGCACGATACGGTTCACGCCGGAGTTGGTGTCGCCGTAGATGATGTCGCGCATGGAGTTGGTGATGAGCAGCCCCGGCACGAGGATCATCAACGCGCCGATGATGACCGAGTCCGCGTGATCGACAAGGCCGAGCGCGGCGGCAAGATACGCGGGGATCGCCATCAGGAAGGCGGCGGCAATGGTGCTGAAAAAGGGGTTGACCTCATAGCGGTCGGTGCGGCGATTGACAAAGCAGATGATGAGCCCCATCAGCCCCGCCCAGAGGCTGTCGCGCAGCGTGCCGCCAAAGACGGGGCAGAAGCCCGCCGCGGCGAGGAAGTGACCGAGATAGCAAACAGGCAGCGGGTAGCGACGCCGCGCGGCGCGCGTCTCCTCCAGCCATTGCATCGCGGTGGAGACATCGGGCGTTTCGGCGCAGATCCGGCGCGAGAGCGCGTTGAGCCGCTCGACCGCGTCAAGGTCGCTGCCGTGGAAGCCGATGCGCCTCATGAGCATCAGGGGCTTTCCGTTGTCCGCCTCAAGGCTCACCATGATGCAGTTGGGAATGGCGAAAGCCTGACAGTCCGTGCCGTAGGCGTCAAGGATCCGCTTCATCGTCTCTTCGATGCGGAAGGTCTCCGCGCCGCTGACGGCGAGCTCGCAGCCGATGCGGACGGTCAGGTCGGTCAAAAGGTAATAATCCATAAAATAAGACTTCTTTCCGGTGCGTCATTTGGAACGCGAATCATCTTACTGCGAAAGCGCACAGGTGTCAAGAAGTGAAAAGACCGTATCCGCAGCACGGCGGACACGGTCTTTTGTGTGAATTGTCATTTTCCCATGGCGAGGGAGAGCAGCGTCTGGCGGAAGCCGTATTTCTCGGCGAGCGCGGACGCCTCGCGCAGATTCCTGTCACCGGCGCGGCGTTCCTTCACACAGCGCAGCATCAGATTCTTGGGCGAATGCTCGAAGTCGATGAACTCGATGACATCGACGCGATAGCCCATATCCTCCAGCACGGCGGCGCGAATGGAGTCGGTCAGGAGAGCGGAAAAGCGCTCCTGCAAAAGTCCGTGGCGCAGCAGCACATCGAAGTCGCCGCCACTGTGAATGCTCCCGTTGACCTCATGCTGGCAGCAGGGGACGGAGAAAATGTGCTTCACGCCCTTTTCGATCGCGTACCAGAGGGCGTAGTCCGTCGCCGTATCGCAGGCGTGGAGCGTCACGACCATATCCACGGGGGTGTCGGCGAGCGTGTCGCGCGTCACATCGCTCACGACGAAGCGCAGCCCATCGTAGCCGTATTTTTGCGCCACGGCGTTGCAGTGCTCCACCACATCTTCCTTGAGGTCGTAGCCGAGGATCGTCGCCTTGACGCCGCGCTTGACCGTGAAATAGTAGTAGAGGATAAAGGTGAGGTACGATTTCCCGCAGCCGAAGTCGAGAATGGTGATCTCTGACTGCTCGCTCGCGCGGAAGGCATCGTCCACCAGCTCCACGAAGCGGTTGATCTGCTTATATTTGTCGTACTTTGACTTGACGATGCGAAAATCGCTCGTAAATACGCCGAGATCGACGAGCGCGGGGATATTCTCGCCTTCGCGCAGGATATACTCTTTCTTCCTGTCATGCGCGCGCGGGGCGGCGGTGCGCGCCGCTTCGCCCTTCGCCGTACACTTGTAGCTGCCGTCCGCTTTGCGGATATACTGGCGCGTCTCCGTCTCGGTGCAGAGCACCGCCTGACGGTAAATGCCGTCAAGCTCCTGCTCGAAGAGCTCGGGCAGCTCGCCGCGCGTCACATTGCGGTGCGTGACCTTCTGCCCCTGCTGATATTCGAGCTGGAAGAACGCCTTGCCGCGCAGTGTGACCGGACGGATCGTCACCTTCGCGCAGCCGATGCGCGCGAGCGGCTGGGAGAGCACGGCTTTTGTCAGCGTATCGAGCCGCGCGGTCAGATCGCTCAGAACGATGCTCATGCGCCGAACCTCTCTTTGAGCGCAAGGTGCGCGGCGTACAGCTCATTTTTGCTGTAGGTGTTGTTCGTGTCTTTCAACAGGAGCTTGATGGCCTCCTTCGCCGTGCAGTCGTTTTGCACCATGCAGTCCACGAGAAGCGCCTCGGGCGAGGCGATGTGCTCGACCTCGGTGATGCGGTAATCGTCCTCCACCTCGCACAGCAGGACATATTCGCCCTTGTCGTAGCTGCCCTTGGCAAGAAGCTGCTCGCGCACCTGCGCGGGCGTGCCGCGGAAGGTCATCTCGTGGAGCTTGGTCATGTCGTTGCACAGGCACAGCTTCACGCCCGCATTTTCCGCAAGGAAGAACCCCACCGCGTCCATGATGCGCTTGGGACTTTCGTAGAAGCAGTAGGTTCGCGTGTCGCCGCGGCGCATCATGGCAAGCGCACGGCGGCGGTCGGCCGCCTCGCGCGGGAAGAAGCCGAAGAAGAAAAAGGTCGAAAGGTCAAAGCCGGAGATCGAGAGCGCCGTGACCGCCGCGCACGCGCCGGGAATGCCGACCACGCGGATACCCGCCTCGATCGCCGCGCGAATGAGCTCGTTGCCGGGGTCGGAGATGCAGGGCGTGCCCGCGTCGGTGATGACGGCGATATTCTTGCCGCTTTGAAGCTGCTCGATGAACCACTTCGCCTTGCCGTATTCGTTGAACTTATGGTTGGCGGAGAGCTGATTGCCGCGAATGCCGAGCTTATTGAGCAGCACGACGCTCCGGCGCGTGTCCTCCGCGGCGATGATGTCCGCCGTCTCCAGAATTTCGCGTCCGCGCGCGGTCATGTCGCGCGCGTTGCCGATGGGCGTCGCGACGATATAGAGCGTGCCGACGCTGTTTCGTTCGTCCATAGTCTCCTCCTCAAAAGAGCACGACCTGATCGGGGTCGCTGCCCGTGCCGATGGCGCGGAGCTGCTCGGCGTTCTTTTCGTTCAGCGCGTCTGCCACCGCCATCTTGCGCAGAATGTTGAGGACGGTTTTGTCAAACTCGGTCCCCTCGCGGTAGTCCGCGGGAAAGATGAAATCCACGCGCCCGTCCTGCAGCAGCTTTTCCACGCCCGCGCGATTCGAGCGCTGATAGACCGCGATGGCCTGCCCGCCGTAGGCGCGCATCATCTTCATGCACGGCACATCGGAGAGCCCGTCGCCAATGTAGATCATGTTCGTGAACGGCACGCGCTTGGAGTCATCGGGCATGGAGTCATTAAGCTCCTTGTCGCGGGCAATGTCGAGAATGCCCTTGTTGATGCGGTAGACGAACTGCGTTTTGTTCGTGAAGTTGACATCGAGCTTCGGCCACGCGGCGAGACCCGACTCGTCGTAGTAAAACTCGCAGGCATAGATCTGCTTGAATTCGTGCGCGATGCCGCTGCCCTCGATGATCTCGCGCAGACCCGAGGAGATGACATAGTGCTCGACCTCCACGCCGAGCGCCTCGCCGTAGGCGGTCACGCGCGAGAACCACTCGCGCACACCGGGGAACAGCTCGATCGCCCCGCCCGAGCGCACCAGATACTCGCGGTCGAGCCGAATGCCCTGCGCGGCGCACTCGCGGATCATCGTATACATATAGGCGAGCAGACCGTCCATCTTATTCTCGCGGCCGAAGCCGTTCGCCTTCGCCCAGAATTCCCCGGGCGTGTAGCCGAGCGAGGGAATGAAGGAATAGTCCTCCATATCCGTCGTGCAGAGCGTTTTATCGAAATCGTAGAGAATGGCAACGATAGGGCGTTTGGTCATGGTGTTCCTCCTGAGAAAAAAGCGGCTCTGCCCGAGCCGCTTTTAACGGTTTATTCTTCGCCGTGGTAATTGCGTCCGAATTTCAGGTCGCTGAGCTTGATGGCGCGCGTCGCCGTGTCGAGGAAGGGATCGTCCTCGTCGGGCTCCTCCGCTTCGACGGTCTCCGCCGCCGGCTCGGCCTCGCTCGCGTGCTCCTCCTCCGCCTCGGCCGCGGGAATGTGGAAGGATTCGAGAATGCTGCGCTCGATCTCGCCGACATCGGCCGCCGCCTCGACAGGCTCGGCCGGCGCCGCGACCGCAAGCTCCGACTCGGGCAGCTCCTCGAGCAGCTTCAGCTCGCGCTCATAAAGCTCGCGCACACGGGCGAGGAAAGCCGCGGTCTCCGCCTTGGCAGCGTCCAGACGGCGCTCCTCGCGCGCGATATCGTCACGCAGCGCACCGATCTTCCGTCCGGCCTCGGCCTCGGCGTTTTCCAGCAGCGTCTTTTTCTTCTGCTCCGCCTCCTCGACCATGTTGTTCGCCATCTTCTGCGCGGTGAGCAGTGCGGCGCGCATGGCGTCCTCGGTCGAGCGATACTCCTCGACCTTGTCCACAAGCACCTTCAGCTTTGCCTTGAGCGCCGCGTTTTCCTTGTAAAGCGCGGTGTAATCGTCGGTCAGCTCGTCGAGAAACTCGTCGACCATCGCCATGTTGTACCCGCCCATGACCGCCTTGGAGAAGGCATGACCGGAAACTTCCTGCGGTGTCAGCATTTCTTCGCCCTCCCTCTCTTATAAATACAGGCCGTTATTTTCCAGCTCGTCGATCAGATCGCCCATGATGTCAACATGATAGGGCGTGATGATGTAGGTGTTGGCAGCGACCTTTTTGATCTTGCCCTCGCCCGCGTAGGCGACGCCCGAGAGAAAGTCGATCAGGCGGCGGGCAATGTCCTTATTCGTGGATTCGAGGTTGATGACCACCGTGCGCTTTTCCTTCAGGTGGTCAGCGATCTCGCTGGCATTCTCAAAGCGCTCGGGCTTGACGAGCACGACCTTGAGCTGCGTCGTCGCGTGAATGTTGACGACCTTGTTGCGGCGATCCTCGTCGCGGTCGCGGTCACGGCGGCTCGGGCGCTCGTCGGCAAAGGCGCCGGTGTCACGGGAGCTGAGGTCGGGGAAATCGTCTTCGTATTCTTCGTCCTCATCCTCGTAAGGATGCGCCCATTTTTTCAGATCGTCAAAGATTCCCATGGTGAAATTCCTCCTGCATCAAAGCGTATAGTGGCGCGCACCGAAGATCGCCGTGCCCACACGGACCATCGTTGCGCCGCAGCGCACGGCGTCCTCGTAATCTCCGCTCATGCCCATCGACAATGTATCAAGTCTATTATCATACAAATCTCGGTTGATGTCAACAAAAAGCGCATGAACTTTTTCAAAGTACGGCACGCTCCCGTGGGGCTGCTCCGCGACCGGCGGTATGGTCATCAGCCCCCGCACGCAGACATGGACGAAGCCCTTCGCCCGCTCCGCCGCCTCGCGCAGCTCCGCGGCGGGAAAGCCGCTCTTCGCGTCTTCGCCGCCGATGTTGACCTCCAGCAGGATCTCCTGCACGATGCCGAGCTTTTCCGCCTGACGGTCGATCGCCTCGAGCAGCTCATAGGAGCCGACGGACTCGATCAGCGCGACCTTGCCGACGACCAGCTTCACCTTGTTGCGCTGCAAATGCCCGATGAAGTGCAGCGGCGCGCCCTCGTAGGCGTTCTCCGCAAGCTTCTGCGTCATCTCCTGCACGCGGTTCTCGCCCAGCGCGTCGATGCCCGCGGCGATGGCCTCGCGGCAGGCGGCGGCATCGTTCATCTTGCTCGCGCCCACGAGCGTGATCTCCTCCGGCGCGCGGCCGGCGCTGCGCGCGGCAGCGGCGATGTTCGCGCGGATCTCCAGAATATTGTCCCGAATGCTCATGCTTACTCGATCACCTTTCCGTCATATAATTCGTTCGCCGAGACGATGACCTCGTCGCCCGCGCGCAGCGTGTAGAGCTGAATGGTGCTCTCGCGCGTGGCGTCGATCCTGCCCGGGCGGACCAGACAATGCTCGTCGTCCTGCCAGATGATCTCCACGGGCTTGAGGTAGGCGCGCAGCCCGATGCGGCAGTAGACGCCAAGTCCGCCGTCCTCGTCCACACGCAGCGCGTTTTTGGGAACGCGCAGCCCCTCGTAGCGCTCAAGGATCAGCTCGGCGTTCTGCGTGCGCACGAGCGTCACATAGGCAAGGTGACTGCCGCCGCGCAGCACGACAAGGCAGCGTCCGCCCTCCTCGCGCCCGATGCGCTCGACCGTGACATCAAGGTCGAACTCCACGCCCGTCGAGGCTCGCAGCAGCAGAGCCTGTCCCTCGCGCATTCGCGCGGCGTCCGCGGAGGAGAGAACGGTCACGAAGAACCACTCCTCGCCGCGGATCACGCGCCCGACGGTCGAGCTGACCGGCTCGGGCGAAATGGCATCGTACTGCGCGGGCGTCATCGTCTCCAGCGCCTCGGGCGTCAGGACAGCCTCGTAGCCGTCCGCCACGGCGCTGTAGGTTCCGGCGAAGGGCGCGCGGATCGTCTGCGTCCCGCCCTCGAGTCGGGCGGAGAGCGCGGCGACCTCCGAGCGCAGCGAAGCGATGCGCTCGCTGAGCCCCTCCGTACCCTCGTAGGCGTACTCGCGGCGGAGCACGGTCGTTTTCAGCTCGCTGCCGACGCTCTCCGCACTGCTCCAGCTCCCGCCGGCGAGCGCGCCGCGCAGCGCAACGATGTCCGCGCGGATCTCCTCATCGAGCTTGAGCGCCGTTTCGGTGTCGTTCGCCGCCGCGCGCGCGTGCTCGAGCTGCTCGAGCTGCGCCGTCAGCGTGCGCAGCGTCCGGTGGTCGTTCAGCGCGCTCTCGCTGCGGTAGACCGTGGCGAGCGTTCCCCCCGCGGGGACGCGCTCGCCCTCGTCGCGCTCGAGCACGAGGAGCGTTTCCGCGCAGTCGATCACCTGCTCGCTGCGCACAAAGCTGCCCGAAACGGCGATGCTGTCCTCGCCCGAATAGGCGTAGACCAGCGTAGTCGTCTGCGGGTCGACAAAGTAGCGATAGCCCTGCACGGCGAAGTAGGCGAGCACGGCGAGAAACAAAAATACGAATATCAGCCTTGTGGAAAGAGATCGCGCTTTCATAGGCACCTCGGATCATGGGTATGCCCTTCGGTCAGTCCTCCTCGCCCTCCTCCGCTTCATGCAGGTCGATGGGGCTCAGCGGCGCGATGGTCGAGATCGCGTGCTTGTAGACGAGCTGCTGCCGCCCCTCGCTCATGAGCACGACGGTGAAGCTGTCGAAGCCGGTCACGCTGCCGCGCATCTGGAAGCCGTTGACGAGAAATACGGTCAGCGGCGCGTTCTGCCTGCGGGCTCTGGTGAGGAAAATGTCCTGAAGGTTTGCTGTCTTTTTCATGATGATGTACCCTTTCTTTTTATTCGGGCGGCGGAATTTGGTGTGCCTCCCGTATAAAATCAGGATACGCCATGCTTTGTGAGAATTTCTGTCGAAAATTGTAGGGCAGCGGCAAGATCGCGGGATTTTTTCCAAAAATACCAGTGGATCTCCTCCCGCCGCCGCAGCCAGGTGAGCTGCCGCTTGGCATACTGGCGCGAGCGGAGCTTGATCTCCTCGACCGCCTCCGCCTGCGAGCACGCGCCGGAGAGAGAACCGAGACACTCCTTGTAGCCGATGGCCTGCATCGCCGTCGCCGTGCGCGGCACACCGCTCGCGACGAACGCGCGCACCTCATCGAAAAGTCCCTCGGCGACCATGCCGTCCACGCGCGCGTCGATCGCGCGCTTCATCTCCTCGCGGTCCTCGTAGGCAAGACCGAGGCAGACGGCTTCATAGCGCGGCGGCACGAGGCGGGACTCCGCATTGTGGACAGAGAGGGGCTTGCCCGTCTCCCGAAAGACCTCCAGCGCGCGGACGATGCGTTTTTTGTCGTTCGGGTGGAGCGCCGCGGCGCTCGCGGGATCGACGCAGCGCAGTTCTTCAAAGAGCGCATCGCCGCCCTCGACCTCCCAGCGCCGCTCCAATGCGGCGCGCACGGCGCCGGCGGTCGTGCCGGGAGCGTAGCCGTGACCGCGCAGGAGCGCGTCGAGGTACAGCCCCGTGCCGCCGACGATGACGGGGCGCTTTCCGCGCGCGAGGATATCGTCCACGCAGGCAGCGGCGTCCGCCGCGTAGCGGGCGACGGAATAATCCTCGCGCGGATCGACGACGCCGATCATGTGATGGGGAATGCCCCGCATCTCCTCCGCAGTCGGCGCGGCGGTGCCGATGACCATGCCGCGGTAGAGCTGCATGGAGTCGCACGAGACGACCTCGCCGCCCAGCGCCTCGGCGAGCGCAACGCCGAGCGCGGTCTTTCCGCAGCCCGTCGGCCCCACAACGCATACGACCTTTGGCGGCATGGACTTCCTCCCTTCGCGCTCAGGCGCGCTTGAACATTTTTTCCAGCTCGTATTTGCTGAGCTTCACCGCCACGGGGCGGCCATGCGGACAGAATTTGACCTCGCCCGACTGCACCTTGTCGACCAGCACGCGAAGCTCGCGCGCGTCGCTCTTCCAGCCGCCCTTGATCGCGGCCTTGCACGCCATCGTGTGCAGCAGCGCGTCCCGCGCGCTCTTGGGGTCGGCGTGATGCGTTTCCGCGAGCCGTCCGGCAAGCTCTTCAAGGCTCGCCACGGCGTCCCCCGCGTCGAGCTCGGCGGGCAGAGCGCGGACGAGCACCGCGCCGTCGCCGAATTCCTCGCACTCGAAGCCGAACTCGCGCAGCAGCGCGAACTGCCCGACCAGAGCGGCGTACTCCGCCGCGGGGAGCTGCGCGACCACAGGCGTCAGCAGCTCCTGCGACATGATCGGCTCGGCGTTCGCCTTGAGCCGGTCGAAGTTGACGCGCTCGTGCGCGGCGTGCTTGTCGATCAGCCAGACATTCTTCTCCGCGTCCTCGCAGACGATGTAGGTGTCGAGCACCTCACCGGCGATGCGCCACGGCGCGACCGGCTCGGGCGCGAGCACGGTCTGCTCCGCCTCTTCGATCGGCGCGGGTGCCTGCACCGGCGCGGGCGCGGGAACCGTCGGTGCGGACGGCTGCGCCGTCTCCACGCTGCGCGGCATGAAGGCTTCCTCCACCGCCCTCGGGAGCGGGCTCTCCTGCGCCGCGCGCTCCGGCGCGGCATTTTTTGCCGCGCCGTGCGGAACGATATCGCTCAGGCTCATGCGCCGCCCGCGCTCGCTCGCGGCGGCGCTCACGGCGATCAGCGGCTTTTCCGCCTTCGCTGTCTGCGGCTTACTCTGCGCGCGGAAATCCTCCGCACGCATCGACCGGAAGAATTCGGGCTGCTTCGCGGTTTCCGTCCGCGGCGCGGCTTTCGGTGCCTGCGGCGCGGGCGCACCGTCGCGGTCGAGCGCGTCCATCGCCGCGTGATAGACGAGGTCAAAGACCTGCTTCTCGCTGACGAATTTCACCACGGTCTTCGCCGGGTGGACATTCACATCGACCATGTCGGCGGGCAATGTCACGCACAGGACGCAGCCGGGGAATTTCCCCTTCATGATGCGGTTTTCGTAGGCAGCCTCCACCGCGGCGGTGAGGAGCTGCGACTTGATGAAGCGCCCGTTGACAAAGAAGGTCTGCATTCCGCGCGTGCCGCGTCCGGCGAGCGGCTTTGTCACAAAGCCGTCGACCGCGAGCTGGGCGTCGCGTCCCCGAACGCTTACGAGCGAGAGCGCGAAGTCGCGCCCCTGCGCGGCATAGATGGCACTGAGGAGCTTCCCGTCGCCGGGGGTGTGCAGCTCCTCGCGCCCGTCTTTGATAAGGCGGAACGAGATGTCAGGGTGCGAGAGCGCGATGTGCTCGGTGAGACCCACGATGGCGGCCGCCTCCGCGCGATCCTGCTTCATGAATTTCAGGCGCGCGGGGGTGTTGAAAAAGAGGTCGCGCACAATAACGCTCGTCCCCTTGGGACAGCCTGCGGCCTGCACCGCGTCGGGCTTTCCGCCGTCGAGACGGAGCGTCGCTCCGCTCTGCGCGCCGGTCTGACGCGAGAAGATATCCAGATGAGAGACGCTCGCGATGGCGGCGAGCGCCTCGCCGCGAAAGCCGAGCGTGCCGATGGCGGCAAGGTCCGCGGCGGTGCGCAGCTTGCTCGTCGCGTGGCGCAAAAACGCCGTGGGCAGCTCGTCGGGCGCGATGCCGCAGCCGTCGTCCGTGACGCGCAGATAGGTCATGCCGCCGTTTTGCAGCTCGACCGTGATATTTTTCGCGCCCGCGTCGATGGCGTTCTCCAAAAGCTCCTTGGCGACGCTCGCAGGCCGCTCGACCACCTCGCCCGCGGCGATGAGGTCGGCAATGTGTGAGGGAAGCTCTTTGATGTGAGGCATAGTGTTCTCCTTATCCGACGATCGCCCACAGCGCGAGCGCGTTGACGGTCGCGTGCAGAAGAATGGAGGTCCAGAGCGTGCCGGAGCGGTCGTAGGCCCACGCGAACACCAGTCCGGGGACCAGATACTGGAGCATCAGCAGAAGATAGCTCCAATCCCACGCCGAGAGCGCGAAGGTCCAGACATGGAGGAACGCAAAGAGCACGCAGGAAACGGCGTAGGCAAACAGGCGGCTGCGCTCCTTCAGGCAGCCGAACACGAGCCCGCGGAAGAGGACCTCCTCCACAAAGGGCGCGAGCAGCACGATGATGAGCGCCGTAAGGCGCGGCGCGGCGTTGATGGACGCCGCGATGGTCATGTCGTTGAGATTGGTGCGCGCGTTGAAGAGCACATTCGTCACGCGGTAGAACAGCTCGTTCGCGCCGTAGAAGACGAGCAGGCTCACGCAGAAGGTCGTCATCGAGCGGCTGATGCTGCCGAGAAAGCGGCTGGTCGTGTGCGCCAGGAACGAATGAAAGAGCAGCAGCACCACGGCGAAGAGCGCGTAGTAATAGATGATGTTCGCCAGCGAGTCGCTGATGTGCGTATCAAACAGGACCTCGATGATGCCGAAAATTTTATTGGCGAGCAGCGGCAGCACGAGAAGATAGACGATGAAGAAGATCGTTCCTGCCACGCGCTCGGTCACATTCATGTGGGAAGTTGCGGCTTTTTTTGCCATGCGGGTACTCCCTTTCTGTTTCTGTCGGGCGTTAGTCCCCTAATTTCTTTTTGAGCTCATAGAGCAGACTCATCGCCTCGATGAGTGTGAGCGTTTCGAGCTGCGTGCGGCGCAGCGTGTCGAGCACTTCCGCCTCGCCGATGGCGTCCAGGCTCACCTGCTCGCGCTCGACGCGCGGCGGGACATATCCGCCGTCGGCCTCCAACTCCTCCAGGATCTTTCTGGCGCGGGAGACGACCTCGCGCGGCAGCCCCGCGAGCTTTGCGACCTCGATGCCGTAGCTGCGGTCCGCGCCGCCGGAGACGATCTTGCGCAAAAATACCAGCTCGTCGCCGCGCTTTTTGATCGCGATGGAGTAGTTCTTCACGCCCGAAAGCGTCCCCTCCAGCTCGGTGAGCTCGTGGTAGTGCGTGGCGAAGAGCGTCTTCGCGCCGAGCTTTTTGCGGTCGGCGCAGAATTCGAGCACCGCGCGGGCGATGCTCATACCGTCGAAGGTCGAGGTGCCGCGCCCGATCTCGTCCAGAATGAGCAGCGAGTGCGCCGTCGCACGGTGCAGGATCTCCGCGACCTCGCTCATCTCGACCATGAAGGTCGAGCGCCCGCCGGAGAGATCGTCGCTCGCGCCGATGCGGGTGAAGATGCGGTCGACCACGCCGATGCGCGCGGCGCGCGCAGGCACGAACGAGCCGATCTGCGCCATGAGCGTGATGAGCGCGACCTGACGCATATAGGTCGATTTACCCGCCATGTTCGGCCCCGTGATGATGGCGACGCGATTTTCCTTCTCGCCCATGTAGGTGTCGTTCGGCACGAAGAAGGTGTCGCGCAGCACGCGCTCGACGACGGGGTGGCGCCCGTCGTGGATCTCGATGACGCCGCTCTCGTCCACCACCGGACAGCAGTAGTTGTTCTTTACCGCGACATCGGCGAGCGAGGCAAGGGTATCGAGCTCCGCCACGACCGCGGCAGTCTTTTGAATGCGCTCCGCGCATTGGCACACGCCGTCCCGCAGGGCGGAGAAAAGCTCGTACTCCAGCGCGTTCACGCGCTCGCCCGCGGTCAAAATCTCCTGCTCAAGATCCTTGAGCTCCTGCGTGATGTAGCGCTCGCCGTTCACGAGCGTCTGCTTGCGGATATAGTCCTCGGGGACCTGCTCCTTGAAGGAGTTGGAGACCTCGATATAATAGCCAAAAACTTTGTTGTAGCCGATCTTGAGCGTGCGAATGCCCGTACGCTCGCGCTCGCGCGTTTCGATCGAGGCGAGCAGCCCCTTGCCGCCGGAGAGAATGTCTCGCAGGCGGTCGACCTCGGCGTTGTAGCCGGCGCGGATAAAGCCGCCCTCGCGCACGGAAAACGGCGGCTCGTCCACCAGCGCCTCGGCGATGGCGGCGGCAATGTCAGCGAGCGGGTCGAGCTGCGCGGAAAGCTCGCCGAGCCTTCCGGCGGTGAACGGCGCGAGCTGCGCGCACACGCCCTCCAGCCGCTCGATCGAGCCGCGCAGGGAGACAAGATCGCGCCCGCCGGCGGTGCCGTAGACGATGCGGCCGATGAGCCGCTCCATATCGCTGATGCCCGAGAGGGCAAGGCGCAGCTCCTCGCGCGCGACCGTGTCGCCCACGAGCGCGCCGACCGCGTTGGAGCGGCGCGTGATGGCGTTGACCTCGCGCAGCGGGCGCTCCAGCCATGATCTCAGGCAGCGCGCGCCCATCGCGGTCTTTGTCTTGTCAAGCACCCACAGGAGACTGCCGCGCTTTTCCTTGCCGCGCAGCGTCTCCGTCAACTCGAGGTTGCGCCGCGCGGAGAGGTCAAGCTCCATGAAGCGCCCCTGCTCGTAGTATTCAAGCGTATTGATGTAGGATAGGTCGCTTTTCTGCGTTTCGTGCAGATAGCTCAGCAGTCCGCCCAGCGCGAGCGCCGCGGCGGGATTCGTGCGCGGGAGAGAGGCGTAGGCGTCCTCGCCGTACTGCGCGAGCACGGCCTTTTCCGCCGCCTTGAGCTCAAAGCGATCCGCGCCGCGCTCCACACGGCAGGAGAGCTTGTCGGCAAGGAGCGTCGTGACCGCCTCGCTCTCGGCGGCGAGCGCGCTCACGACCGCCTCGGCGGGCGAAAAGCGCGCAAGCTCGTTGCTGAGATGCTCCGTGCGGTCATGCCCCGAAAAGGCGGTGACGAAGGTCTGTCCGGTGGACATATCGCAGAACGCCACGCCCGCATTCTGCTCATCAAGAAAGACGCCGCAGAGGAAATTCCCCCGCCGGTCATCGAGACACGCGCTGTCGATCACCGTGCCGGGAGTCACGACGCGCGTGATGTCGCGCTTGACGAGTCCCTTGGCGAGCGCGGGGTCCTCGGTCTGCTCGCAGATGGCGACCTTGTAGCCCTTGGCGATCAGGCGCGCGATGTAGCCGTCGCTCGAGTGGTAGGGAATGCCGCACATCGGCGTCTGATCCTCCTCCGCCTTGCCGCGGTCGCGCGTGGTGAGGACGAGGTCCAGCTCGCGCGCGGCGAGCCGCGCGTCGTCGTTGAACATCTCATAAAAATCGCCGAGGCGGAAAAAGAGGATCGAATCCTGATTCTGCTCCTTGATCTCAAGATATTGGCGCATCATCGGCGTCAGCTCAGCCATGTTCGTCCCTCTCTTTCCTGTGCGTGTATCAGATCGTGAATTCGGTGCCGGTCGCCATATAGTCGAGCCGCGCGCCAAGCGTTTCGCGCAGCCAGCCGTAGGCGGTCTCGCCGGTGCAGTGGCCGGTGATGTAGCGCGCGGTCTTCAGCGCGCGCAGCCGATCGCCCACCGCGTCCACGAGCGCTCTCGGCTCGCTCTGCCCCAGCGAGGGGTTATAGAGGTGGAAGCCCGCAAACACCGCGTCCGGCGCGCGTCCGGCGATCTCCTGCGCGCGGCTTAAAATGTTGACGATGCCGCTGTGCGCGCAGCCGGCAAAGAGCGCGAGCTTATCGCCCTCGCGCACGAGCAGATCCTGCTCGTGGCGAAACGCATCGCGGGGATACTCGTCCCCGACCTTCTCGCGCAGCGTGGCGTTCGCCTCGCTCATCAGCTCATGTCCGGGAATGCCGGAAAAGAGCGTCAGCTCCTCGTCGATCACCGTCACGCCCTCCGCCATCACAAAGCGGTCAGCGTAAGCGTGCAGCGCGTCGGGCAGCCCGATGAACGCGCACTTGTCGCTCGTCACGACATAATAGTCGCCGAAAGCCTCCTTCTGGAGATAGACCTTCGCGCTTTTGTTGCCCTCTAAGAAGGTCAGCAGGCCGCCGCAGTGGTCGTTGTGCGCGTGGGAGAGAAAGGCGATATCGACCCGCGCGAGATCGATGCCGAGCGCCTTGGCATTCTCCCGGAACGCATCGCTCGCGCCGGAGTCGAAAAGGATTTTGTGCTTTTCCGTTTCGATGTAGAGCGACAGCCCGTGCTCGCAGCGGAGCGTATCGCAGGTCGTTTTGTTTTCCAGCAGAGTCGTAACTTTCATACCTTTGCCTCCTCGCCGTAAAGCGCCCAGGTGTTGCTGCTTTCGATCTTCGCGGTGGTGAATGTGCCGATGAGGGACTTCTCGCCCTTCATGCGCACGAGGCGGTTGCCCTCCGTGCGCGCGGAGAGGGGATAGTCCGCGTCATCGCTCTCGCCCTCGACCAGCACGCGCACGGTCTTTCCGATATAGGCGGCGTGCTTTTCCGCGCTGATGGCGTTCTGCGCGTTGCAGAGGGCATCGAACCACTTCTGCTTTTCCGCGCGGGGTGTCTCGTCGGGCATTTTCGCCGCGGGCGTTCCCGGGCGCGGGGAGAAAATGAAGGTGAAGAGCGCGTCGAAGCGCGTCTCCTCGATGAGCGAAACGGTGTCCATCGCCTCCGCCTCCGTCTCGCCGGGGAAGCCGATGATGACATCGCTCGTGAGCACGAGGTCGGGCATCACGCGGCGGGCGTAGCCGATGAGCTCGCAGTAGCCCGCGCGGGTATAGGGGCGGTTCATCGCGCGCAGGACGCGGTCGTTGCCGCTCTGCACCGGCAGGTGGAGCTGATGGGCGACATGGCGGCTCGCCGCCATCGTATCGAAGAGCTTGGGCGTTGCGTCCTTCGGCTGGCTCGACATGAAGCGCAGCCAGTAGTCGCCGTCGATTTTGTCGATCTCCGCGAGAAGGTCGGCAAAGTCGTACCCCGTGCCGAGGTCCTTGCCGTAGCTGTTGACATTCTGACCGAGGAGCGTGATCTCTCGATACCCTGCCGCGATCAGCTCGCGGCACTCCCTGATGATCTGCTCCGGCTCGCGGCTGCGCTCGCGGCCGCGCACATAGGGCACGATGCAGTACGAGCAGAAATTGTTGCAGCCGTACATGATGCTCACCCATGCGCTCACGCCGCCGACGCGGTAAACGGGGATATCCTCCGCGATGCGCCCGGGCTCATCGTCGATGGAAAAGACGCGGCTGCGCTCGGTGTAGGCGCGGTACAAAAGTTCGGGAAAGCGCCACTCCGCCTGCGGGCCGAGGACAAGGTCCACATGGCGGTAGGAGCTTTTCACCTTCTCCGCCACGCGCGGCTGCTGCGCCATGCACCCGCACAGGCAGATCACCTGATCGGGATTCGCCGCCTTGGTGTGCGTGAGCTGACCGAGCAGACCATAGACGGTCTTCTCCGCGTTTTCGCGAATGGCGCAGGTGTTCATCAGCACGATGTCCGCACGATTGGGCTCGTCGGTAAATTCGCAGCCCATCTCGCGCAGCATTCCCATCAGCCGCTCACCGTCTGCCACATTCTGCTGGCAGCCGAAGGTGTGCACATAGGCAAGCGGCTTTGACGCGCGATGCTCGTGCAGCGCGCGGACTTTTTCCATATACGCTCTCTGCCGCGCCGTTTCCTCGGCGCTGACCAGAACCTTTTCTCGTTCCAAGGGACGATCCTCCACACATGATATTTTTACCGATAAATTATAGCACGGCGCGCGCGCAATGGCAAGACGCGCGGCGCGAAATTTGTCCTCTCACCGGTGCTCGCGGCGTAAGATCTGCGGATTTTATGCCCCAAGCGCAAAAATTTATCTTGACAGCGCGGCACTTCCGTGCTATCATGCAAAAGCTGACAGGTTGCGGAGGGCTCTTGCAGGTGTAGCACAATGGCCAGGGCACCAGCCTT
>CAYWAS010000004.1:0-54378 GCA_964455915.1 uncultured Oscillibacter sp.
TCCGCGCGCGTGGGAATGCGCATCAACGACTACCGCAAGACCTACCGCAAGGTCGAGAGCATCTGCCGCATCGAGAGCGACCGCCGTGTTTACGAGGCGGTCGAGTACATCTGCCGCAGCTATCACGAGCCGCTCTCCGCGCGCACGGTCGCCGAGCGCTTCGGCTACACCGCCGCCGAGCTCAACCGCGCGCTGATGCTTCAGGTGGAGAAGAATTTTGAGGAATTCCTCAACTACACCCGCATCAACCGCGCCGCCGAGCTGCTGCTCACCACCGACCGCACCGTGACCTACATCGCCATGGAGGTCGGCTACGCCAATGTCAAGACCTTCAACCGCAATTTCCTGCGCTTCAAGGTGATGACGCCCGGCGATTTCCGCAAAAAGGTCGCCTTACAGGACTGCCGCCTCTGAGCGCCGATCTCTGCCCGAACGCTCCGACTGCCCCGCCGCAGCCGGAGCGTTTTTCTGTCCATTTCTCATTTTATCGTCAACTTGCACAAAATCTTGCCATCTTCCAACAAATTCATGATATGACTTGACAAATGAAAGGCGTGGTGCTATTTTGAAAATAAGCTCCGGGGCACATTTGCCGATCATTCCTCTCATACATATCGGGAGAGGTATCGGGAGAGGCGGCATGGCCGCGGGAGCGACCCCGCGCAGCGTAGATCCACCCCCGAAAGACTCTGGCTGCCACGAAAGGAAGGCGGCCGCCACAAATTGAAGGAGGATATTGAAATGCGCAAATCGATCAAGAAGCTCATTGCTCTCACTCTCGTCTGCCTGATGCTCACGACTCTGTTCGTCGGCTGCGGCAGCAAGGACAGCGGCGGCGAGAGCGACACCATCAAGCTCGGCTGGATGGGCTCGCTCACCGGCGACCAGGCGGCGTACGGCACCTGCGAGAGCCAGACGCTCAAGATGCTCGTTGAGGAGAAGAACGCCGCGGGCGGCATTCTCGGCAAGCAGATCGAGCTGATCTGCTACGACACCAAGGGCGACGCACAGGAGGCGGTCAATGTCGCCAAGCGTCTGTGCGCGCAGGATCAGGTCTGCGCGATCATCGGCCCGAACGCTTCCGGCCAGTGCATCGCGATCCAGTCCGTCCTTGACCAGTACAAGATCTCCGATATGTCCACCGTCGCGACCAACGAGAAGGTCACCGTTCTGACCGAGACCGTCAAGAATTCGGACGGCACCGAGACGGAGACCAAGACGCTCAAGGAGTACAACTTCCGCGTCTGCTTCCTCGATCCCCAGCAGGGCAAGATCGCCGGCACCTTCGTCTATGATAACCTCGGCTTCGACAAGGCTGCCATTCTCTACGATGTCAACGACGACTACGCGCTCGGTCTGAAGGACAACTTCGTCAAGGTCTTTGAGGCCAAGGGCGGCACCATCGTCGCCGACGAGGGCTACACCGCGGGCGATACCGACTTCACCGCGCAGCTCACCAAGATCAAGGAAGCGCAGCCCCAGATCATCTTCACCCCCATCTTCTATCAGGATTTCATCATGATCCACAAGCAGGCCCGCACCCTCGGCATTGACCTGCCGATGCTCGGCGGCGACGGCTGCGCGTCCGAGGTCCTCTTCGACGCGGCGGACGCGGTGGACGGCTCCTATGTCATCAACCATGTCTCCCTCGTTGACCCCGCGGGCGATGACTTCCGTGCGAAGTATTCCGAGAAGTACAACGGCGCGAAGATGGAGCTCAACGGCTACATGGCGCACGACGCGTTCCTGCTGTGGTGCGCGGCGGTCGAGAAGGCCGGCAGCGATGATCCTCAGGCCATCGCCAACGCTTACTGCGAGGTCGAGGTCGATGGTATGGCCGGTAAGATCAAGATCTCTGCCGAGGACCACAACCCCGTCGGCAAGTCCGGCTGCGTTGAGCGCATCGACGGCGCGAACAAGACCTATGTCTTCGAGACCTACATCGCCGCGGACTGATCCGCACCATACAGAAAAAACCGGATCGTCATACCCCTTCCGGCACTCGGGCGCCCCACACGGGGCGCCCGAGGTTAACAGAACAGAAGGAGGCTACCAATGGAATATTATCTCCAACAACTGGTCAACGGCATCTGTCTCGGCGGTATGTACGCGCTGATGTCCGTGGGCTATTCGCTGGTCTACAGCATTATGAACTTCTCCAACTTTGCCCACGGAGGCGTCATCATGGTCGGCGCTTATGTGGGCTATTTTGCGCTGACGGCGCTCAATGTGCCGTTCATTCCGGCGTTTTTGCTGTGCGGTCTCGGCAGCGGACTGCTCGCCGTTATCATCGAGCGGCTGGTCTACTCCCCGCTGCGCAAGCGGCACGCCCCGTCCCTGTACTTCATCATCTCGGCGATGGGCGCGTCGATCTTCCTTGAGAATTTCGTCATCGCCGCCATCGACGGCACGCCCAGAAACTATCCTACCATCTTTGATAACAGCATCAGCATTGGGGGCGTCTCCCTCGGTGTGGACAGTCTGCTGATGATCGCCGTGTCGGCGATCGCGCTGCTGATCCTGATGTTCATTATACAGAAAACCAAGGTCGGCCTTGCGATCCGCGCCTGCTCCTACAGCGAAAAGGCGTCAACGCTCATGGGCATCAACGGCGACCTGGTCATCTTCATCATTTTCCTCATGGGCGGTATCCTTGCGGGCTTCGCCGGTATGCTCTACGGTATGCGCTTCATCGTCAAGCCCACCATCGGCGCGGTGACGAACAAGTCCTTCGTGGCGGCGGTGTTCGGCGGCCTCGGCAGCCTTCCCGGCGCGATCGTCGGCTCCGTGCTGCTCGGCATCATGGAGATCTTTGTCGCGTCCTTCAACTCCAACCTGCGCGACCTGTTCGTGTATGCACTGCTGATCCTCGTCCTCGTCATCAAGCCCTCGGGTCTGATGGGCAAGGTCGTGGAAGACAAGGCGTAAGGAGGGCGGAACGGTATGTTTAGCTGGTATTATATCGAAGGCATTCTCATTCAGTCCTGCTACACGCTGCTCATCGTCCTCGGCCTTTCGATCCTCACGGGCTACACGGGAATGTTCTCGTTCGGTCACGCGGGCTTCGTGTGCATCGGCGCGTACATCTCGGTCGTTTGCACGATGGCGTTCGGGCTTCCGTATTGGCTCGCGCTGCTCATCGCGGGACTTGCGTCGATGGCGCTCGGCGCGGCGCTCGGCAAGATCACGCTCAACCTCAAGGGCGACTACTTCTGCATCGCGACGCTCGGCGTCGGCGAGGCGATACGACTGATCTTTAATAATTTGCAGGTAACGATGAACATTAGCGGGAAGGACTTCGTGCTCGACGGCGCGAAGGGCATCGCGAGCATTCCGCTCAAGACCACCTTCTTCGGCGACTGGAACGCCCTCTCCTCGGGCGACATCGCGACCTTCCTCTCCACCTTCTTCTCCTCGGCGCTCTTTATCGTGGTTCTCTTCGTCGCGGCGACCACGCTGCTGATGCGCTCCAAGCATGGGCGCAATATGCTCGCCGTGCGTGAGGACGAGCTGGCTGCGCAGATGAGCGGCATCAACACCTTCCGCTCCAAGATGCTCGCGATGTGTATGTCGGCGCTCTACGCCGGTATCGCGGGCGGTATGCTGGCGCATTACTTCGGCTATCTCCAGCCGAAGATGTTCCTCATGACCAAGTCCACGGAGTATACCATCATGGTCATCTTCGGCGGCATGGGCTCCATCACCGGCTCGGTGCTCGGCACCGTGCTCCTCTGCGCGCTGCCCGAGCTGCTGCGCGCCCTGGGCGACTGGCGACTCGTGTTCTACGGTCTTGCCGTTATCATCATCATGATCGTCCGCCCGAAGGGACTCATGGGCGGCAAGGAGCTGCCCGATGCCATTCGCGCGCTCTGCCGCGGTGTGAAGTGGCTCGCGGCGAAGCTCTCCGGCGGGAAAAAGGAGCTGCCCCCGCCTGACGGCGGAGACAGCGTCGGAAAGGAGGCGGCGGTATGAACGACATCACCTTCAAGCATCATGACCCCAACATCATGCTCGAGCTGTGGCATGTCACCAAGCGCTTCGGCGGTCTGACCGCCGTGGGCGATGTCTCCTTCAAGATCAAAAAGGGCGAGATCTACGCCCTCATCGGTCCCAACGGCGCGGGCAAGACCACGATCTTCAACCTCATCACCGGCGTCTACGCGCTCACCGAAGGCCGCGTCATTTTCGACGGCACGGTCATCGGACAGGGCGATGTCATCATCAAGGACATGGTGCAGGAGACCGATGTCAAGCCCTTCCGGAAAAAGCCCTACGACATCATGTCCCGCGGTATGGCGCGCACCTTCCAGAATATCCGCCTCTTTAAGAGCGAGACGGTCTACAACAATGTCCTCACCGCGTGCCACGCGGAGGCGGACTACAACATCTTCCAGTCCCTCTGGCGCTTCGGGAAGGGACCCAAGTGGCTGACGAAGTACTACCATCAGGAAAAGGCGCTGCGCGCCAAGACCGAGGAGCTTTTGAAGATCATGGGGATCTGGGAGCAGCGCGACATGATCGCTGTCAACCTGCCCTACGGCCAGCAGAGAAAGCTGGAGATCGCCCGTGCGCTCGCCACCGACCCGAAGCTGCTGCTCCTCGACGAGCCCGCCGCCGGCATGAATCCGGAGGAGACGCTCGCGCTCATGGAGCTGATCCGCGAGATCCGCGACCGCTTTGACCTCACCGTGCTCATCATCGAGCACCACATGGATCTTGTCATGAATGTGTCCGACCGCATCTTCGTGCTCAACTTCGGCAAACCTCTTGCCGAGGGTACGCCCGCGGAGATCCAGCAGAATCCCGAGGTCATCGAGGCGTATCTCGGAAAGGAGGAAGATGCAGATGGCGATGCTTGAGATCCGTGACCTGAATGTCTATTACGGCGGTATCCATGCCCTCAAGGGCATCTCTCTGGAAGTCGAGGAGGGGCAGATCGTTTCGATGATCGGCTCCAACGGCGCGGGCAAATCGTCGATGATGAACGCCATTTCGGGGCTCGTGAAGTATAAGTCCGGCGAGATCGTTTATAAGGGACAGCTCCTTCCCACGGCGGCGAACAAGGTCGTCAAGCTCGGCGTGTGCCAGGTGCCGGAGGGGCGGCAGATCTTCGCCAACCTCACGACCTACGAAAACCTCAAGATCGGCGCGTATCTGCGCAGCGATAAGGACGGCATCGAGCGCGACCTCAAGCGCGTGTATGAGATATTCCCGCGTCTGGAGGAGCGCAAAAACCAGATCGCCGGCACGCTCTCCGGCGGCGAGCAGCAGATGCTTGCCATGGGTCGCGGCATCATGTCCGCGCCCGACCTCATCATGCTCGACGAGCCCTCGCTCGGCCTTGCGCCACTGCTGGTCAACACCATTTTCGACACCATCAAGGAGATCAAGGCGATGGGCAAGACCATTCTGCTCGTGGAGCAGAATGCGCTCAAGGCGCTCTCGGTCGCCGATGCCGCCTATGTGCTCGAGCAGGGCCGCATCACCAAGACCGGCCCCGGCCGCGAGCTGCTGAAGGATCCCGCCATTGCGGAGGCTTATCTGGGCAAGGCCGCGCATTAAATACCGGTCCACAACACAGATGGAGGTAAAATTGATATGGCAAAAACGGCACAGGACATCATTGCGCTCATTCGCGAGCAGGGCATCAAGATGGTCGACTTCAAGATGGTCGACATCAACGGCCAGTACCGCCATGTGACGATCCCCGCGCAGAACTTCACCGAAGCGACGATGACCGACGGCATCGGCTTCGACGCCTCGAACTACGGCTACGCCGTGGTCGAAAAGAGCGACATGGTCTTTATCCCCGACCCCGACACCGCGCAGGTCGATCCCTTCTGCGAGATCCCCACGCTCTCGATGACCGGCAACGCCATGATCATCGACTATCCGCACAACCGTCCGCTCGACCAGTATCCGCGCAACATCGTGCTCGCGGCCGAGCAGTACATGAAGGATTCCGGCATCGCCGATACCATGCTGATCCTGCCCGAGTTTGAGTTCTATCTCTTCGACGATGTCGCGTGGCGCGTCGCGCCGAACGAGATCGGCATGAGCCTCGACGCCGAGCAGGCGCACTGGAACGGCGACATCAACGGCAAGGGCGTCATCGTCCCGCGCCAGGGTCACTACCACATCGCCAAGCCCCTCGACCGCACCTATGAGTGCCGCAGCGAGATGTGCCTGCACATGGAGGAGGCGGGCATTCCCATCAAGTACCATCACCCCGAGGTCGGCGGCGCGGGTCAGTTTGAGATCGAGCCGAAGCTCGGCCAGATGTCCAAGATGGCGGATGCGACCATGATGATCAAGTACATCATTCAGAATACCGCCCTCAAGCACGGCAAGTCCGCGACCTTCATGCCCAAGCCCGTCTACGGCGAGGCCGGCAGCGGAATGCATGTCCACATGCTGCTGCTCAAGGACGGCGAGCCGATCTTCTCCGACGATAACGGCTACTCGCACCTGAGTAAAGAAGCCCACTGGTTCATGGGCGGACTCCTCAAGCACATTCACTCCCTCTGCGCCATCACGAATCCGAGCACCAACTCCTTCAAGCGTCTGGTCCCGGGCTTCGAGGCGCCGGTCACCGTCGGCTACGCGACGAGCAACCGCAGCGCGGTCATTCGTATCCCCGCCTACGCCAAAACGCCGAATCTGCGCCGCTTCGAGCTGCGCAATCCCGACGCGACCTGCAACCCGTACTTCTGCTACGCGGCGCTGCTGATGGCGGGTCTCGACGGCATCGAGAATAAGATCGACCCGCACGAGAACGGCTGGGGCCCCTACGATGTGAACCTCTACACGCTCTCCGACGAGGAGAAGGCGAAGCTTCAGGGCCTTCCCACCTCGCTCGACGCGGCGCTCGACGCGCTCGAGGCAGACCACGACTATCTCACCAAGGGCGGCGTGTTCCCCGAGACGCTGCTCCGCAATTTCATCGCCACCAAGCGCAAAGAGTGCGTGGCGATGGCAGCGATCCCGCACCCGGCGGAGTTCGAGCGCTACTATAATCTGTAAAAGCGATCACTGCGCGAGGGGGCGTCCGCACGGGCGTCCCCTCTGCACACAGTCTCCCCGCGGCGCGGGGAAGGAAAAGGAGAACGATCATGGAGCAGACATTGCTGGAGAAGATCATCGCGCTGCGCGCGCGGCTCCACGCGTGCGCGGAGGTCTCCGGACAGGAGACCGTGACGAAGCGGACGCTGATGGACTTTCTGCGCTCTCATACCTCACTGGAGCTCGTCGATCTCGGCGCGGGCTTTTACGCCGCGCACCGCGAAGCGGAGAGCGGCAGACCTGCCGTCGCCCTGCGTGCGGACTACGACGCGCTCGCCGCGAGCGAGGGCGGCGCGGTACACCTGTGCGGTCACGACGGACACGCCGCCGCGCTTTGCGCCGTCGCGCTGGAGATAGAGGGGAAGCGCGTCGGGCGCAGCGTCTTTCTGCTCTTTCAGGGAGCGGAGGAGACCGGCGCGGGCGCGGAGCCGTGCTGCGCGCTCTTCGACCGCGAGGCGGTCGGTGAGATCTACGGCGCGCACAATCTGCCGGGGTATCCTCTCGGGAAGGTGCTCACGCGCGCTGGGACCTTCGCCTGCGCGAGCCGCGGCGTCACGCTGCGCTTTACCGGCAAGCCCGCCCATGCCGCCTATCCCGAAACGGGCATCTCGCCCGCGCCGGCGGTCGGCAGGCTCCTCGTCGAGCTGCCTGAGATCGCCGCAAGCGAGCGCTATCGCGGCATGACGCTCTGCACCGTCATCGGCGCGCAGATGGGCGAAAAGGCCTTCGGCGCGGCGGCGGAGAGCGCCGAGCTGTGGCTGACGCTGCGCGGCGAGCACGACGACGATCTTGCGCTGCTGCGCGGCAGTCTGCTTGAGCGTGCGCAGGAGCTGGCGGAGGGCGCGCACCTCGGCTTCGCCTTTGAAGAGCAGGACATCTTCCCCGCGACGGAAAACGATGCGCTGTGCGCGAGCCGCGTGCTGCGCGTGTGTCACGGTGCGCTGCTTCCCGCGCCGATGCGCTGGAGCGAGGATTTCGGGCACTATCTCCGCCGCTGCCGCGGTGCCTTTTTTGGCATCGGCGCGGGGGAGGATCACCCGCAGATCCACACCGAGCACTACGAGTATCCCGACGCGCTCCTTGCCCCGACCGCCGAGGCGTTCCTGTCGCTTTTGCGCGAATGACAAAAGAGCGAACGCTCCCCGCGCCATCGGCGCGGGGAGCGTTTTCAGCTTGCGTTTTCATCGCGGCATTCTCCGCCGCTGTGGTCACTTCATCAGCGTTGCGACCAGGTCGGTGTACTCGCTCGGGTCCTCGAGCGGCAGTCCCGCAATCAGCAGTGCCTGATGGTAGAGCAGCTTCGCGTACAGCTCCGCCCTGTCACGGTCGGTCGTGATGGCGCTCTCCATCGCCTGCACAGCGGGGTGGGTCGTATTCAGCTCCAGAATGCGGTCGGCCTTCATGGGCGTGGGCATCTGGAAGTTCTTAAAATACTTCTCCATCTCAAAGCTGAGCCCCTCGCCCGCGGTCATGCAGACGGGGTGCGTCTTGAGACGGCGGGAGGCACGCGCCTCCTTGATCTTGTCGCCGAGGACCTCCTTCACGAAGGCCATCAGCTCGCTCTTCTCGTCGATCTCCTTCGCGTCCTCGCCGTCAAGCTCCAGCTCGCCGTCCACGATGGAGCGGAACTCCTTGTCCGCGTACTTTTGCAGCATTTGCAGCACGAACTCGTCCGCCTCGCCCGTGAGATAGAGCACCTCGTAGGACTTCTCCTTCAAAAGCTCGGTCTGCGGCAGGCAGTCGATGGCGGCGACGCTCTCGCCCGCGGCGTAGTAGATATACTTCTGTCCCTCCGCCATGCGGTCGACATACTCGCGCAGCGTGACGAGCTTCTTCTCCGTCGAGGAATAGAAGAGCAGTAGGTCGCGCAGGGCGTCCCTGCGGCTCTCGCCGCCCTCGCCGGCGATGCCGTAGCTCAGGGAGCGGCCGAAGTTCTCGTAGAACTTCTCGTAGCCCGCGCGGTCGTCGCGCAGCAACTTTTCCAGATCCGCGCGGATCTTCTTCTCCAAATTCGCGGCGATGACCTTGAGCTGTCGGTCGTGCTGCAAAAGCTCGCGCGAGATGTTCAGGCTCAGGTCGGGCGAGTCCACCACGCCGCGCACGAAGCGCAGATAATCCGGCAGCAGCGCCTCGCACTTATCCATGATCATCACGCCCGAGGAATAGAGCTGAAGCCCCTTTTGGAACTCCTCGCTGAAAAAGCTCATCGGGCGTCTGGACGGGACAAAGAGCAGCGCCTTATAGGTCACCGCGCCCTCGACGCTCGCCGTGATGACGCGCTGGGGCTTATCGTATTCGTGCGCGAGCTCCTGATAGAATTTCTCATACTCCTCGTCCGACACCTCGCTCCTCGGCCTCTGCCAGAGCGGGACCATCGAGTTGACCGTGGTCAGCTCGTCGACATATTCATATTCGCTCTTTTCCGCCTCGCTGCCCTCCTTCTCCTTCCGCACGGGCGTCATCATGCAGATGGGATAACGGATATAGTCGGAATACTTCTTCACGAGTGAGCGCAGCGTGTAGCTCTCCAGATACTCGGAATACTTCTCGTCCTCCGTATCGTCCTTGAGGTGCAGGACGATGTCGGTGCCGACGCTCTCCTTGTCGCACTCCGTCACGGTGTAGCCGTCCGCGCCCGCGCTCTCCCAGCGCCACGCGCCCTCCTCGCCGTATTTTTTCGTCACGACGCTGACGCGGTCGGCGACCATGAACGCCGAGTAGAAGCCCACACCGAACTGCCCGATGATGTCGATGCCCTCTTTCTGCTCGTGCTCCTGACGGAAGCGGTACGAACCCGAGGAGGCGATCACGCCGAGGTTATTTTCCAGCTCGTCGCGGCTCATGCCGATGCCGTTGTCGCTGACGGTCAGCGTGCGCGCGTCCCTATCGACGGTGAGCTGAATGCGGAAATCGCTCCGGTTCAGCCCGACCTGATCGTCGGTCAGCGAGAGGTAGCAGAGCTTGTCGATGGCGTCGCTCGCGTTGGAGATCAGCTCACGCAGGAAGATCTCCTTGTGCGTGTAGATGGAGTTGATCATCAGGTCGAGCAGGCGCTTGGACTCCGCCTTGAATTGCTTTTTTGCCATGTGGCAGCATCTCCTTTGGTGAAATATTTGAGATGATTATAGCATATACGGCGGCGGGTTTGTTATGGATTTTTGAATTTTTCCGCCTGCGCCGTCCGCGAAAATTTTTGTTGCCGTCCGATGAGATCCGTGATACACTAAAAACCGTTATCGGCGGGTATGGCGGAATTGGCAGACGCGCAGGATTTAGGTGCTGTCACCACAGTGAAGGTTTTTGCTTATGGCTTCCAGTAAAGAATACTTGAATTTTATATTGGAGCAGCTGTCCGGTCTGGACGGAATCACGCATCGGGCTATGATGGGTGAATATATCCTCTACTACAGAGGTAAAATCATCGGCGGCATTTATGATGACCGTCTGTTGGTAAAACCGATTCTGTCAGCAATTTCTTTGATGCCTACAGCCCCTTATGAACTCCCCTATGAGGGTGCCAAGGAGATGTTGCTGGTTGAGAATGTAGACGACAGAACATTTTTGACAAAGCTGTTTGAAGAAATGTATAAGGAACTCCTTGCTCCCAAGAAAAAGAAATAACTACCGAGAATTTTTCGGCAGTTCATACACGCGGGCATGATGGAATTGGTAGACATGCGAGATTTAGGTTCTCGTGCAGTGATGCGTTGGGGTTCGAGTCCCCATGCCCGCACCAACAAGGAATAATCCGGGCCTTATCCATAACAGGTGAAAAGTTCGGATTATTTATCGTCTGTTCCAAAGGTTCCACAAAACGCACCGTTGGTTGTCAATGGGCCGTGAAGTCCATTGATTTTTCCACAATTGCTGATATATTATAGAGCAACATTTATTATCAAAGTGTGAGGTGGATGATGTATCCAGATTATAACGTAAAAAACATTAATTCCTTCAAGGATTTAATAGAGATTATGCAGTCGGAGCACAACTCTGAGGTCGCATTCTCTTGTTCCGCTGGCGACATTAGTTATGCTGGATTGGTGGATCGCATTCTGAAATTTGCTAACGGCATTTCAAAAGTTGGTTATGACAAAATAAGGCTTGACTTCAACAATGCTGATCATTATAAAGACGGTGGTGCCGGAGTGCTGCTTAATTGTAACACAATAACAATCGCCGAAGACAGCGAGATCCTTATTTCTGGAATCAACGTTATGCTCGGTTACTACAATGATCCCGAGGCAACAGCCAAGGTTATCATTGATGGTGTTCTTCACACCGGAGACTTGGGTTACATTGACGATGACGGTTTCCTATTCATCACGGGTAGAAAGAGTAACCTTATTGTATTCAGTGATGGTACAAAATGCTCGCCGGAGACATTGGAAGATCAAATTGTTGCAAATACTGCTGTCGAAGAAGCATTGGTTTATCAGAGTGATGTTGAAAACCGAGCTACGCTTTGCGCAAAAATATATCTGACGGATGTTTCAAAAAAGGAATCTGTTATCAATTTTATAGAGAATGCTTTAATAAGACACAAGTTCGATGTAATAAATTTCACAGAAGAACCGTTACCTAAAAATGCCACAGGAAAGATAAGGAGAGATTTTTGAGTATGGAAGATTTCATTAAATTGCTTGAGGACTCAATTTCCTTAAAAGATGAACAGTTTAAAATCACGCCAGAAATGGAGCTCATCAATGACGTCGGTATGACATCACTGGATATGATGGTTGTAGTTCTAGAGATAGAGCACAAATATAATAAAAAGTTGCCCCTTGAAAAGCTTATGGAAGTAAAAACAGTAACTGATTTGTACATGCTAACAATAGAATAAATTATCATAAATGACACTTCACTTCTGAGTACGATATTGCGATACCATTACTGTTGTGCAACGGGTAGTGGACGGCTTATGTCCTTGTGGTGATCAGCTATATATTGGGATAAGAGTAATTCTCTCATTCAACTAGAACCTTGTGGAAATTGTGGCTATAACGAGCTACGAGCTATAAAATATTCAGTAATAATCATCACATAGTCCTTTTGTTTTAGTACTAATGTCATGCAATTTAAGCATGGGTTCAAAATAGTAATAGCAGGAACACCAAAATCTATCCTGCTATTACTATTTTTTAATTATTTGTAATTTTGGTAGAAAGACCCCTTGACAAATCTCGTCTCAAATCGAAATTCTCACCAAGTACGCAAAGGAGCATGGTATCACCCATTACAAAATCTATAAAGATGATGGTTACTCCGGCACCAACTTCAACCGCCCCGGTTTTCAGGAGATGTTAGCGGACATTGAAGCAGGACTTGTGAGCATGGTGGTGGTCAAGGATATGTCCCGTTTTGGCCGCAACTATCTGGAAGTCGGTCTATACACGGAAATCCGTTTTCCTGAGATGGGTGTTCGCTTCATCGCCGTCAACGACGGCGTGGACAGCGATAATGCCATGGACAATGATTTCACTCCTTTTCGGAACATCATCAATGAGTGGTATGCCAAGGACACCAGCAAGAAAATTCGTGCTGTGTTCCGCAACAAAGGAATGTCCGGGCAGCGGTTATCTACTCAATCTCCCCATGGTTATATCCGAGATGAAAACGGCAAGCTGCTGCGAGACGAGGAAACCGCTCCGGTCGTGGAATTGATCTTCCAACTCTGCGTGGAGGGCAACGGCCCCGGCAGGATCGCAAGAATTTTGCAGGAAAGGCAAATACCAACGCCGGGGACGATCGAATTTCAGCGGACAGGCCGGACACGCCATTATCACCCAGATGCGCCCTGCCGTTGGACCTCCGACACTGTGGTAAACATTTTAGAGCAGGACGCCTATTTAGGGCGCACGACGAACTTCAAGACCGCCAAGCTGTCCTACAAAAGCAAGAAAAAGATTGTAAATTCCTCTGACAAATGGGCAGTATTCGAGGATACCCACGAAGCCATCATCGACAGGGAGACATGGGATGCGGTGCAGAAAGCGCGGGAACAGCGCAGACGGCCTACCAAGATGGGCGAGATGGGAATGTTTTCAGGTTTGGCCTATTGTGCCGACTGCGGAGCAAGGCTGTATCATTGCCGAAGCACCACATGGACGCATGAGCAGGAGTGCTATACCTGTGCGTCCTACCGCACGCATAAGCAATGCAGCGCCCACTATATCCGCGCCGTGGTGCTGGAGCAGCTTGTACTGCAAAATCTGCAACGAGTAGTGGCTTATGCACGGGAGGATGAGGACGAATTTGTGCGGCGTGTCATGGAGAACAAATTAGCCGTACACTCCGCAGAGCAGGAGCAGGCCAAGCGTAAGCTGGAAAAGCAGGATCGCCGGATCAGCGAACTGGATGCCATTATCCAGCGGCTTTATGAGGACCATGTGATGGGTAAGCTGACGGCTGAACGCTTTGCCAAGCTGTCCGAGGGCTACGAAAAGGAGCAGGCGGAACTGTCCGCGTCAGCCGAAGAACTGCGCTCCATCGTTGAGAAAACTGAAGCACAGACGGTCAATGTGCAGAGCTTCCTGAAAATCGTAAAGAAGTACACCGAGCCGACGGAGTTGACCCCAATGCTGCTGCATGAATTTGTGGACAAAATTATCGTCCACGCGCCGGATAAATCCAGCGGGCACCGTGTTCAGCAGATTGATGTGCATTATAACTTCATCGGTGAGATCGACCTGTCCCCGGAGTACAGCAAGTACCACAAAAAAACAACCGCATGACACTTTCGTATCATGCGGTTGCCGACCAATTCAGAAAAACTTCTTTATCGGTCACGACCTGAAGGTCGTGTCTTTCTCTTTTTCCTCGCCCGCGGCGGGCATGGCACGGCGCCCGCGTTTCCGGTATAAGGGCGGCAGAGGACGCATATTCTCTACCAAAACGAAAATGGGGAGGATATGCGGATGTTTTTACGGTTTTCCATGAGAAAAACGCGCGGGAGAGGGGAGGAGGCGAAACCGCGCTTTTTTGTCCTGCACCGCAGGACGCTGACGCTTGCCGCGGCGGCGCTCGCTGCGTTTGCGATCTTCGCGGCGGTCAATGTGCCCGCGGCGGTGCGGGCGTCGGCGACGACGCGCCAGCTTCCGATCTACTGCGTCGAGCGCGACCAGAAGGTCTGCGCCATCTCGTTCGACGCCGCGTGGGGTGATGGCAGAATGCGGCAGGGAAAACAATGCGGAGCCGCGCAGGACGACGCTTGATTTTCATGCCGCCACATGCTATACTTGTCGCTGCAATAAAGAGAGAAAGAGGAGACAGAATTTGGGCGCGATTTCGACCGGCCGACAGTTGGATATGCTGCATGGATCAATTTGGAACAAGATACCACAGTTTGCACTGCCCGTGGCGGCCACCGCTATTTTGGGGCAGCTTTTTAATGCTGCGGACCTCGCGGTGGTGGGTAATTTCAGCGGTGAGCTGAAAACCGCGGCTGTAGCGGCGGTTGGGGCAAACAGCTCCATCATCAGCCTGGTGGTGAATCTCTTCATCGGTATTTCGCTCGGTGCGAATGTGACCATCGCCCACGCCATCGGTGAGGGAGATGAGAATGCCGTGCGTCGCTTGGCACACACGGCAATCGTGGTGGCAGTGCTCGGCGGTGTGCTTGCGGCTGTGGCCGGTGAGTTAGCCGCCGCCCCGTTGCTGAGACTTCTGAATGTGCCGGAAGAGGTATTTCCGCTGGCGCTTCTTTATTTGCGCATTTATCTTGCGGGACTGCCGGTGATCCTGCTTTATAACTTTGAGGCGGCAATTTTCCGCAGCGTTGGCGAAACCAGGCTGCCGCTCCTTGCACTGATGGCGTCCGGCATTTTGAATGTCCTGTTGAATCTGTTCTTCGTCGCGGTGCTCGGTATGACGGTGGACGGCGTGGCCATCGCCACTGTTCTTTCCAACGCGGTCAGCGCGGCGATCCTCTGCTGCTGCCTGTTCCGCACGCAAAAGGCGATCCACATCGAGCCGAAGGAACTGTATATCGACATGGAGAGCCTCAAGCGTATTCTGCGTATCGGCCTGCCTGCGGGTATTCAGAGTGCGGTGTTCTCCGTTGCCAACATCATCATTCAGGGATCGATTAATAGCCTCGGAACAGTCGTTATGGCGGCCTCCAGCGCGGCCTATAATATTGAGATATTCACCTACGATGTGCTCAACTCTTTCACGCAGGCCTGTACGACCTTTGTCGGTCAGAACTTTGGCGCGGGGCAGATCAGACGCTGCAAGCGGACGCTCCTGCTGTGCTTCGTGGAGGGGATCATCGCTCTGCTCGCGGCAATCGCGCTGATCCTGCCCCTCGGGAAAACACTGCTCGCTTTTTTCAACGACGATCCGCAGGTTGTTGAGGTCGGCTATATCCGCCTCGTGCTGCTGATGACTGCGCATCTCTTCAGTTTGTGCTACGAGATGCTCTCGGGCTATCTGCGTGGCTTTGGTATTTCGCTGCCGCCTGCGCTTTTGACGATGCTCGGCGTATGCGGTGTGCGTCTGAGCTGGATCCGCTGGGTCTTTCCGCGCTACCGCACCTTCGCAAGCATTATGGTCGCTTTCCCCATTAGCCTTGCCGCAACAGCACTTCTGATGCTTGTCGCAGTATTGTGTTTACGCCCCTCTCGCCGGTTTGCGCATCTGCAAAGGGAGGAGGCAACTTGACAGTGTGTACCGATGCAGACTGATATTGCAATGATAAAAAGCGATCATGAGGTAAAAGACGCATAAACGTTGGATTTTCAGACAGTTGCTCTGCTCTATGAACATAGATCCTTCAAAAAAATAAACAACAGCCCGGTATCCATAAAGGGATATCGGGCTGCTGTGTGATGAGGTGAAGCTGTCATTCAGTCATTTAGCCAGCAGGCAACAAAATGATTTGGGGAAACTTCTTTAAGCGCGGGTTCACCATCGGTGCATTTTTCGCATTTCATGTTGCACCTTTTCTTGAATCGACACTCATCGGGCAGATTGATAGGAGAGATAACTTCCCCCTGAAGAATAATACGCTGACGCTTACGATTGATGTCGGGCACAGGAATTGCAGAGAGCAGTGCTTTTGTGTAGGGATGGATGGGGTTGCGGAAGAGTTCCTCTGCGGGTGCCTTTTCTACGAGTCTGCCGAGGTACATGACTGCGATATCGTCTGAGAAATTATAAACCACGGAAAGATCATGCGTAATGAAAATGCACGAGATACCCCGATCTTCCTGAAGCTCTTTGAGAAGATTAAGGATCTGCGCCTGAATAGAAACATCCAGCGCGGATACAGGCTCGTCGCAAATCAGCATTTTCGGACGCAGAGCCAATGCCCGTGCGATGCCTATACGCTGACGCCTGCCGCCGTCGAGCTGGTGCGGATAAGTGCCGTACCAACGGCGGGCCAAACCGACAGTGTCCATCAGTTCGAGCGTTTGTTTCTCCAAATCAGCTTTGCTTTTGGCTAAATGGTGGATTTGGATCGGTTCTGCAATGATTTGAGAAACTGTCTTACGGGGATCCAGCGAGGAAAACGGATCCTGAAAAACCATCTGAATGTTTTTCCTGAAGTTGATCAGTTCCTTGCCGCGAAGTTTTGTGATGTCCTTTCCCTCGAAATAGACCTCGCCGGAGGTCGGCTCGAGGAGCCGAATGATCGTGCGGCCAAGCGTTGACTTGCCGCAACCGGACTCGCCGACGACTCCCAGAGTCTTGCCGGCTTCAAGGTCAAAGGAAACACCATCGACTGCGTGCAGGGAACCCTTGCTGGTTTGGAAGAACTTATTTAAGTTTCGTACCTGTAGGATAGGCTCACTCATTATTCGTTCCCCCTTTTCACTTTGAAATCGGGCTCCTGATAGCGGGAGCAGCGAACCATGTGCGTGTCGCTGAGCCAGTGATCCACCTGCTCGGTGGTTCGGCAGGCATCAGTGCAGTATGCGCAGCGGTCTGCAAACACACACCCGCTCGGCAGGTTGGTCGGATCCGGAACCATGCCGGGGATCGGTGTCAACTTGGACCGGCGCTCAATGATGTTCGGCAAGGAGTTGAACAAGCCTTCCGTATAAGGGTGCTTAGTGTGGTTGAAGATATCCTCCAGAGTGCCGTACTCGACAATATTACCGGCATACATGACCGCGACCTCGTCGCAGTTTTCGGCAACGATACCCAAATCGTGGGTAATGAGAATCATAGCAGTGTCGTACTTTTCGCGGTAGGAACGGATCAACTCCAACACCTGTGCCTGAATAGTAACATCTAACGCGGTGGTGGGTTCGTCTGCGATCAACAGTTTTGCGTGGCATGCCAACGCAATGGCGATGACCACGCGCTGCTTCATGCCGCCGGAAAGCTGATGCGGATAGTCCTTGGCGCGGTTGGCTGCAATACCAACGATCTCCAACATTTCAACGGCGCGCTGCATAGCTTCCTTTTCGCTTATATGCTCGTGAATGCGGATGCTTTCGGCGATCTGTTCGCCAACTGTAAAAACAGGATTGAGCGCTGTCATTGGGTCCTGAAAAATCATGGATATGCCCTTGCCGCGGATTTCCTGCAGCTTAGACTCCGGCAGGTCCAAAATATTTTGACCATCGATCTCGATTGTTCCGTTGCGGATTATGCCGGCCGGCTCGGGAACAAGATTGAGACAGGCAAGTGCGGTGGTTGTCTTTCCTGCACCGGTCTCACCAACAAGACCTAAGGAGCGCTTTGGCCGAAGTTGGATGTTGATCCCGTTGACTGCGTGAACGGTCCCGTTATCCGTGTCGTAGTTCACAACAAGGTCTCTGATATCTAAGACAAGTTTTTCGTCCATATCCTGCCTCCTTATCTTTTCAGTCTCGGATCCATTGCATCTCTGATACCATCACCGATCATATTGATCGTAAGAACGGTGATCATAATAGCAATGCCGGGGAACAGCGTCATATTGGTGTTGGTGCTGATGAAGTTTCTACCTTCGGAGAGCATGCCGCCCCACTCAGGCTGCGGAGCAGGAACGCCCAGACCGAGGAAACTGAGAGAGGAAGCTGAGATAATGGCAGAGGCGACACGCATGGTAGCCTGCACCATGATTGGCGGCAGGGAATTGGGAATGACATGCTTGAAAATAATTTGGAACTCCGATGCCCCCTGGGATTTTGCAGCTTCGATGTATTCTTGGTCGCGCACGGTCATAACGGAGGCTCGTGCAACACGCGCGAAGGAAGGTACACTGATAATACCGACGGCCAGCATCAGAGAAACAAGGCTTTGACCGAAAGCGGAAGCGATGCAAATCGCCAGCAGCACGCTGGGGATGGGGCTGATAACATCCATAACGCGCATGATAATGGTTTCCGTCACACCACCAAAGTAACCTGCCAAAATACCGAGCAGGGAACCGATGACGGTGGAAATTCCGACAGCGCACACACCGATGAGCAGCGAATAATGAGCGCCGTAGAGGATACGATAAAAAATATCACGACCAAACTGATCCGTGCCGCACGGATGCTCTCCGGAAATGGGCTTGAGCGCCTGAGAAATGTTTAGCTTGGTGATCTGTTCCTTGTAGTCCAAAAGAAATACAGCCAAAACAGCAACGACAACGATCAGGGAAAAGATGATCAGACCAAGAACTGCGCCCTTATTCTTCTTGAACTCTTTTGCAACTTCTCTCCAGAAGTTGGAGCCTGCCATAGTGGTCTTATTTTTCGCCATTTTGCTACCTCACTTTGTGTATCTCGCCTTAATACGCGGATCAATATAGGCATAGAGGATGTCAACAAGCACCATCAGGACGCTGGATAGCGCAGTGGTAAGGATCAAGCAGCCAACGACAAGATTGGTATCACGAGAGTTGAATGCATCAATGATCAGCTTGCCGACACCCGGCCATGTAAAAACGCTTTCAACGACAACGGAGCCGCCGAGTGCGATACCAAGCTGCGTGCCGGCCGCCGTGACAATAGGGATCAAGGCGTTCCTCAGAGCATGATGATAGATGATCGTTCTCTCGTTGACACCTTTGGCGCGTGCGGTCCTCAGATAATCCTGACGAATGACCTCAAGCATAGACGAACGAGTGGTTCGGATCAGCAGGGCAGCCTGACCAACGCCCATTGTGACGGCGGGCAGGATAACGCTGTACCAGTATTTTGCACCAAAAGATGGTAGTAGCCCAAGTTTTTGAGAAAACAAAATGATCAGCATTAGGCCAAACCAGAAATTCGGCATTGACATACCAAGCAGACCGAGAACCATGCTTGACGAATCTAATAGACTGTTTTGATGCACTGCGGCTATGATACCTAAGGGGATCGCGATCAACAGTGCTACAAGAATGCCCCAAAAGGCCAATTCCAATGTCTTTGGGAGACGATTGACATAGAGCTCAAACACGGGCTGATTGAAAGTGACAGAGTCTCCCATATCGCCCCTGAGAAGTTTGAGCATATATCGGGAATACCGAATGACAAGAGGATCATTGTACCCCTCTTGCTCACGGATAATGTCTTTTTCTTCCTGCGTCAGCTCATTTCCGTAAATGGCATCGATATCATCGCCCGGTGCAAGATCGACGATGAAATAAACCACAAAGGAGACTGCTATCAGAGTGGGGATCAGAAGCAGTGTCCTCTTGATAATGTAGCGGAACATTCATTTCCTCCTATTCCGTTATTTTGCGGCGTCATCACCTTGGAAGAAAGGATAGCCGCTCAAAACTGGTTTTATCAAAAAGGTGGAGTCACATAAACAAATTTTCACAAATAAAATGCATTATGAATAATAGAGCGGACGATCCGATCGCAACCTATAACAAGCTGATCGCTCGGCAGAAATAAGCGTTCCTCAGGAATAAGAGGAAGGCGAACCCGGTCATCAATACGGACAGAACCGAGTCCGCCTTTCTCAGTTATTCGGTGTAGGGGGCGCAGAAATAAAGCAACTTGTGAAAGCCTTTACTGATAGGCGACAACATCGCGGAAGTTCATGATCGGACCATTGGGCTCAACGATCCCTTCAACATTAGCGCCGGAGACAAAGGTGTAGTTCTGAACAAGAACAGGATAGACATACATCAATTCATCGCTGTACTCTTCGATTTCCTTATAAGCAGCCTTACGAGCAGCCTCGTCGGTAATGGTGAGAGCATTGTCGATCATCTGGTCCATCTTCGCGTCGGCAACATGGGCATAGTTGTTGGAACCGTCACTGTAGAGCATCTGACGGATGCCGTTATCGGGACCGAAAGCGTAACCGCTCCAGCGGCTAAAGCACATATCGTAACCGGTGCCGGAACTGAGCGTCGTGGTTACGGCAGCATTCTCCATAGCATCGACCTTGACAGTGATGCCGATAGCGTCAAGGGCGGACTGGGCGATGATGCAGGCGGCCTGAGACTCGGCGGTGGTATTGGTGACAATAGTCATCTCGAAGCCGTTGGGATAACCTGCTTCGGCAAGAAGAGCCTTGGCCTTTTCGACATCGTACTCAATGGCATCGATTTCAGCGTAATAAGCGTTGCTGGAGTGCATGATGTTGTTCAGGCGAGTAGCGTTGCCCATATAGATACCGGTGACGAAATCATCGCGATTAAGGGCGTAGGCAATAGCCTGGCGAACCTTCTGGTTCTTCATGATCGTGGAATTGGCGTTGAACGCAAAGAACTCAACGGTAGCGCTGGGATAGGTAATGAGCTCGAGATCGGGGTTTGCAGCAACATTCGCCAGCTCGCTGGAGGGGATATCCTGGCAGAAGTCGAGCTCGCCGGTCTGAACAGCGATCAGCCGGGCGGAGGTCTCAGAGATGTACTGCACGCGGAGATTCTTGGTGGCCGGAGCATCGCCCCAATACTCGTCGAAGGCGGTCAGATCCAGATAGGAGCCCTGATTCCACTCAACATATTTGTAAGGACCGGTACCCTGCTTGATACCGTCTTCCTCGCCGAGGGTCTCGAAAGCGGTCTTGGAGAGAATGGAGAGGCTGGTGTCGGTGAGCAGATCCAAGAAGTCCATGTTGATAGAATTGGTGGTCATCTTCACGGTATAGGGATCGATCACTTCAACTGCATCGAGGGAAGCGAGCTTACCGGCGCTGCCCTTGGAGGCCAAGGCCATTTCCATGGTGAACTTGACATCATCTGCCGTGAAATCCGAGCCGTCGTGGAACTTCACGCCCTCGCGGAGCTTGAAAGTATATTCCGTATCGGAATCCATCGTCCAAGACTCAGCCAGACAAGGGACGACGGCACCGGTGGCGACATCTCTGTCAACCAGGGTGTTATAGACAAGATAATAGATGCTCTTGGTAACGACCGACGGGGTGTTCTGGACATCCATTGTAGCGAAGTCAAGTCTCGGAGAGAAGACTACAGTATCTTTCTGAACAAGCGAGGGCTGATCGGGGTTAGCCGGATCGTCATTGACCGGTGTGTTCGGGTCTCCGCCGCAGGCGGTGAATGCCATCACCATAGTGAGTACTATGGCAAGGAGACGGGTTGTTCTTTTCATGTTGACCTCCATATTTTTCTATATTTCATCATTAGCTGATCTCGGCGCTAATTAATGACACATCATTTGCAGGACTTTGGTGAAATGAAAGCATATACAGCAAAATGCTACTTGGGAAAACGCGGGAAAATATGCTGTGAGAATGCATGTATTGGCTTTTCTTCGGTACGGAAGAGGGACGATTTGATTTTGCTCTGCGAGACCCATAGACAGCCATAGAGGAGAATCTTTCAACATCATGCATTAGTTTAAACTGATTCTTGCACAAAGAAAAGGAAATGTCAATCCTGCAGCAACGAGATTTTTCGTGCCATTTTTTGTAAATTATGTACAAAAATACAGCAAACTTTTTGTGCTATTTTTAGTTTTTTCTAATACTGGGTATTCTTTTTTTCTAATATCGCGGTGAATCGTCGAAAAAATGAAAAAAACCATTGACGAATTAGAAAATATGCTTATATAATTAAACGATAAAATGTTTTTTACAAAATCCCCGCGTCTGGGATTGGCAGGGTAGGCGGCTGCGAGAGAGGATATTCTGCATGCGCGGGGCTCTTATCTTGCGAAATGGTACCGCGGCCGTGTTCTGTTTTTGCGATATCAAATGACCCCTGCTTTCCGCAGGCTGGACTGCTGATAAATTTTAATTTATTAGGAGGATCTGTATGCGAAAAATCAAGTTGACTTTCCCTAATGGCACGGAAGTCCGCGCGCGGCTTTTGGAGGAAACGGAACCGGAGCTGTGCGACAGCCTTTGGAGCACACTGGAGCAGCCGGTGAAATTCATTTGCCATAACACACTTTCTTCCGGCAGTGCGTTCGGCGCTTATATGCGCCCGCCTCGGGAGCCGGTAGATGCGGGCTACCAGGGCCGACCGAAGGGGCGTAACAGCGTCAGTTATACGAAGATCAAACTGGGAGAACTCGTTTGGACGGGCGCGCGCTTTCTTGTTGTTTACGGACAGTGTACGGAGCCGGGGATCGTTGGTGCGGTCGTTGTCAAGGTAGACGACAGTGATCTGGCGAAGTATTTAGATGCCTGCAATGATGTTTGGCTGCACACCTATCATTATCATAAGCTTGCTGTGCTGACGGCGGAACGGGAGGCGTGAGAGATGAGAAAGAATTGGATAGATGTAAAAAACGAGATCGAGGAAGAGATTGACAAGGTATGGTTTGATGAGCCCATTGAGGTCACAGCGAGTAGAAACTGCATTTTCCCCAGTGGCGCCGGTGTGCACGGCACCTGTGTAGGTAACCTGTTTTTTCTGATTTCGGACAACATGGCGCTTGGCTGGGCTATGGTCGAGCCTGCGATCTATGATGCGATCGCAGATGACCTCTTCACGCTCGAACATTGCAAGAGGATGTTCAAGTATCTTGACGGTCATGTGACTCGGCTTCTCGGCGGGAAAAATGAGCCGGAGTGTCCCGCGGCCTGGCTGAACCAGCCCAAAACATGGAAGTTTTACTGCGATATCGTAGATTCGTTTGATACGATCGAAACGAAGAAAGAACTTAAAAGTCTCCTTTGGAGCTGGCAGAACTATATCACTCGCATGTGCCGCTGGTATCATGTGATTTTTCCGTGGGATGCCATCGGTGCGCTGACACCGGCCAGAACGACGAACGATGTGCGTGAGCTGGCAGCGCTTGCGGAAAAAGTTGATGCTTATATGAGGGCATAAGACTTGCTGTTTAGCGGTAAAGATTATAATGAATGAAAGAACACGCCCCCTCTGATCGATGTGGATCATAGTGATTCCATCGAAGAGGGAGGCGTGTTTTATATTGCGGAGCCTTGCTTGACAGATTATAAAAAAATAATTATAATATAAAATGCGATTAGGAAAAACGACTACATGTTGCAACCTGGCGCCTGATAGGGAGGCGATGGGTTTTGGAATTCGCGGCAGGTTGGTGCGCGGCTGCTAATCCATCAAAGTGCACGGCGAGATAAGTGCGCAGCGGAATGCGCTGCTTTAGCACAGAGCCGATCCACAAAATGGGACTACTCGATCCGGCGTTTTCAATAGCGTGGAGATCCGCGGGTCTATCGACAATGTCAGGAGGATATGATGACAGATAAACAGTTGGAGTATATCGTAGCGATCGCTTTGGAAGGCAATGTGACTCATGCGGCAGCAAGACTATTCGTTGGGCAGTCTTCTCTGTCTCAGACATTGTCTCATGTGGAGAGTGAGATCGGCACAAAGATTTTTTATCGTCGTCAGGGGGCGCTTGTACCGACGCCGGCCGGAGAGGATTTTCTCAAGGCAGCGCGCGAGATCCTTGAGATCAAGAAGAACCTTCTGACGAAATACAGAGAGGACGAAAACCCATGCAGCGGAACGATCTGTGTTGGCATGTCGCAGTCCAGAAGTTGGATGTTTACACCTTTGATTCTTCCGAGTTTTTTGAGTCTTTATCCCGAGGCGAACATTGTTTTCACAGAGGGTAATGAAGAAGAATTGAGCAGGCTTTTGGCGAACGGCAAAATCGACCTCTTTTTTACGGCCGCACCTTACAGCAATATTGCCTTTTCCTATTATCCGATCCTTGATGAACGCACGGTATTAGCAGCTTCAAAAAAATATGGCCTGGGAGAGACGCAGAAAAAAGCGGTGTTGGATCATGACCTAAGCGCGTTTCGAGATATCCCGTTTATTATGTTGCACAAAAATCATGTGCTTCGCCGTTTGGCGGATCAGATCCTTTCGGACAGTGAGCTTTGCCCGAATGTCCTCTTGGAAAGTCACAGTATGGATGTTTGTTTCCAAATGGTCGCAAACGGACTGGGCGCGACCATTGTCCCCGAGACGCTGTATATTTACCACAAGTCTATTGACTCACTTGATATCTTTCCTACTGGGGTACAGTACAACCGCAGAATTGCGATCGGTTACCGTAAGGACGCGTATCTGCCGTTCATTACACGCGAGTTCATACGCGTGACATCTAAAGTGCTGGAGGATGAGTATTTGTCAGTCATCAACAGTGCGAAGCTATAAGTATCGACGGTCAAAAATATGCCGCTCGCAAGATGCGTCAAAGATCTCCACGATCTTCTGCGCTGCGATCCGAATAAATTCCTGATGAATATGCGACAAGTAGACATCTTCTCGATATGCGATGGCGATCTCACGGCTATACTGGTCGCCTAATGGATAGCAGACAACTTGACTTTGCTGAGGGTGCGCGGCAACCAGCATATCCGGCACAATAGTTGCACCCAATCCGTTAGCGGCCATTTGCAGGCAGACATCCATGCTGTGGCTTTCCAGAAGAATATTTGGAACGATGTGCGCATCGCTGAAGGCTTGCTCACACAGGCGGCGGATGTCATGTCCGCGGCGCACGAGAACGAATGGCGTATCTGCTGCAAGCGAAAGATCGGGTACTCCCTGTGCGGAAAAAACTTCATTCAATGCCGAATCCTTCGGAAGAGCCAGAGAGATCGGTTCACGGTATAGGTATCGGTATTTCAGATGCTGGCATACAGAGGGATGAACAATGAAGGCAAGATCCACCTTCCCCTGATAGACCATCTCCTCAAGAAGATTTTGATCCTCTTCGATCAGTTCGATCGCTGCATTGGGGAATTCCTTCATGAATGACGAAAGAACGATCGGCATGAACAGATAGCTGCGGCGCGGAGCGATTCCGATGAGGATCCGCCCCTGATCGGGGTGGCTGGCATCGTTCAGGCGCATATACAGGTTTCGCTTGATGGACGAGATCTCCCGAATGGAGTCAAGAACCTGCCGCCCGGCATAAGTGGGTATCATGGCGGAGCCTGTGCGAATAAAGAGCTGGGCATTGAGTTCTGCTTCGACCTTCGACAGGAGCTGCGATAATGATGATTGGCTTACATAAAGAAATTTGGCAGCGTTCGTCAGACTCTGCTGCTCGGCGATAGCGACGATGCATTCGATTTGGCGGTCTGTCATAGAGGATACCTCCTTTAGGCATTTGAATAATTTGTCTTGAATAATAAAACGCTTTGGCATGGTGCCGGATCTTTTGGAGATCCGGCACCTCTTTTGTAGGAACTCGCATACCTGATGAATAGATCCCTGCCAAAGGGGGCAAGTAAAATATTTTTAGCATATATTAGTAAATACTTATGAATATTATTACTTTAATTGTATTTGACTTAAAATGCAAGAGGCATTATGATATTTTGCATAAAGAGCGTTGGGGGAAACAGAAGAATGATGCCTTCTGCCCGTGCTTGTTTAGAAACAGGAGGAAAACCAATGAAGACAATGTTCATTGAATGGCCCGACTTTGATGTTAAGGTCGAAGTTGTTCTCGAAGATGTTCGGAATGCGGATCTTATAAATGAGATTTGGGAAAATCTTCCCATGACTTCCATTCAAGAGCACGCGATGGTTACAGGCAAGTCCATGTACTGCTGGGCACCCATGATCAGTTTGGCCGATATTCCCTTTCAGATGGAGATTAAACAGACGCCTCCCGGCGTTGTTTCCTATTCGCAGAAGACCGGCAACAAACTCATCGTCCGTTACGGCAAGGTCACTGAAGATCTGATGACCCCGATCGTCGGCTTCATCGATCCCAAAGAGGTTCCGAAACTGGATAAGATCGGCGCGGCTGTCTGGGACAATTACAGACTGCCTGGAGACCAGAGAAAACCCTATGTTGTTAAATTCACGAAAGGTCGTGACGAATGATGAAAAAATGGGAACAGTTAAAGATTGACATTGATGCCGCCACGAAAGCGATGGAGACGAGCGAGCCAAAGGAACTGTATGACATTCGCCACGCCTGCGTCGGCAATGAGGCCGGATCTTATGATCAGGAGTGGGCTCCGATCGATTTCTCCAACGGCATGATCCGGGACTTCTCCATGTATACCATGTATCCCATTCTGAAGCTCGCCTATGATGATGCTTATGATCTCGAGCAGCTTAAGAAGTGCTATATGGTTTTCCATCCTCCGTATACCGAGTACCTCGGTTACACCGGTATGCGCGAAATGCAGGGCTTTTGCCACCGTTTCCGTGAGTGCTTTGACGAGTTCGAGAACAAGCAGGAGTTTATTACCCTCTACCGTAGCTTTCTCATTTATACCAATAAACTGGCTGCATGGTCCTACCACTACTTTAGCTGGGATATTGGCTATGGCTGGAAGCCCTGAACGGTTTTAGACGGTATTCAATAAAGCCAAAACCTCTTTCATATAGCATCTGGGAATATAAAACCGTCGGACACCACCCGGCGGTTTTATATTTGCAACGGCTTATATAGAGAATGTTTCCCGGAGAAGGTTTTGGCGCTCGCGTGCGGAAACAGAGGAGATGTGCTGTCAAGGTGCGTACGGGCGATCTGCAGGGATTATGACATCTTCCTGAATTTAGAGAAAGGAGAGAGCGGGTATGCGGCGGATACACGGGACCGAAAGAAAAGAAAATATCGACATGACAAGCGGCAATATTTTTCTCATACTGCTGCAGTTCACGTTTCCGCTTTTTGTCGGCAACCTTTTTCAGCAGCTTTACAATATGGTAGATGCATGGGTTGTCGGTAATTATGTCAGTGCTGCCGCTTATTCTGCTGTAGGCACAGTGACGCCGGTTACCGATATGCTTATCGGTGCTTTTACAGGTCTTTCCAACGGCGCCTGTGTTGTGATATCACAGTATTACGGCGCTAAAAATGACGAAAAGGTAAGATCGGCCGTCCATACCAGCATGGCGCTGATGCTTCCGCTGGGAGCGCTGTTTACCCTTGTTGGCATCAGCATGACCCCTGGTATGCTGCGCCTGATGAAAACGCCGACTGAGGTCATGGCAGATGCGAGTGCCTATCTCACGATCTATTTTGCTGGCATGCTGGGTATGACGGTTTATAACATGGGTGCAGGCGTGCTGCGTGCAGTAGGCGATTCCCGCCGTCCATTCTATTATCTTGTTGTCTGCACGATCCTCAATATTGGTCTGGATCTGCTGTTTGTCATTGCCTTTGAGCTCGGTGTGAGGGGAGTCGCCTATGCGACGGTTTGCGCCCAGACCGTTTCTGCCGTTATGGTCGTTACCGCATTGCTGCGCAGCCGATTGGCCATTCGACTCGATCTGAATCGACTCGGAATCGACCGTTTTATGCTCAGAAAGATCATACGAATAGGGTTTCCTGCCGCGCTACAGATGGCGGTTACCGCTTTTTCCAATGTGGTCGTACAGTCCTACATCAACTTTTTCGGGGCGGACTGCATGGGCGGTTGGACGACCTACTCCAAAGTCGACCTTTTGGCTTTTATGCCTATTAAGTCGATCGCTATGGCAACGACGACCTTTGTAGGGCACAATCTTGGCTGCGGGCAGGAGAAACGCGCAAAGCAGGGGGTGCGTACGGCGATGCTTATGGCGGTTTCCACTACGGTCTTTCTCACATCGATCGTGTTTGCTGCGGCGCCCGCACTCTCATTGCTGTTTAACGATAAACCGGAGGTCGTGGAATATAGTACGCTGTTCTTGCGTTTGATCCCACCGTTTCTTATTTTCAGTTGCGCAAATCAGGTCTACTCTGGTGCACTGCGTGGTGCCGGTAATGCCCGTGCGCCAATGCTGATGATGCTTTTCAGCTTCGTTTTCTTTCGACAGGCATATTTGTTTGTGATGGCAAACTGCGTTTCCAATACAGTGATCCCCATTGCTCTTGGACATCCGCTTGGCTGGGCGGTTTGCAGTGTTATAACATCGATTTACTACCATCGCGCCCCGCTCTCTAAAACCTGTGTGATAGAAGATATCAAAACCGAAAAGCATTAGCCGTTTGGTGGACATTTTTCGATGATAACAGAAAAAAAGAATGCAACCATTAGTGCGAACTAATATACAATATTACAATAATTGTATTTTACAGATAGTTAAAGTTTGGCTATACTGACGATAGATCTCTACAGGCTATGCCAAGCTATGTTTAAAGGATCTATATCTTTAAGCTAAAGGGGATATGAAAAATCTATGAAAACAATGATTATTGAATGGCCTGAGCTCGATGTGAAGGTCGAAGCCGTTCTTGAAGATGTCAAGAACAAGGAGCTGATCGACGAGATCTGGGAGCATCTTCCCATGGTCGCGGTTCAGGAGCACGCAGCGGTCACCGGCAAGTCCATGTATGCATGGGTCCCGATGATCAGCACCGCCCCGATCCACTATCAGATGCGCATCAAGGATACCCCTCCGGGTGTTGTTTCTTATTCCCAAAAGACCGGAAACAAGATGGTCGTTCGCTACGGCTTGGTTACAGAGGATCTGATGACTCCGATCGTTGGCTTCATCGATCCCAAGTATGTTCCTGAGCTTGAAAAAGTCGGCGATGCCGTTTGGAGCAATTACAAACTCGACAGCAATGATCGAAAAGTCTACACGGTCAAATACTCGAAAGGACGGGAAGAGTAATGAAAAACTGGGAGATCCTGAAAAACGACATCTACAATTCGCTTATGTCGATGCAGACTGTTGAGCCGAAAGAGCTCTATGAGTTTCGCACCAATACCGCCGGTACCGGTGCCGGTTCGTTTGGTGAGTACTGGGCCGTTATCGATTTTGCTGTCGGCATGGTTCGTGACCTTGCCGGTTATACCATGTATCCCATTATGGTAATGGCTGATGATCCCAAGTTCACCCTTGAGCATCTGCGTGAGATGTATATGCTGCTCATTCCGCCCTACACCAACTATCTTGGCTACTCCGGCATGTTTGAGCTGCGCAGTTTCTGTGTCCGTTTCCGCGAGTGCTTTGATGAGTTCGAAAGCAAGGAAGAGTTCTCTGAACTTTTTAAAGTATTCCTGATGTATGTCAATAAGCTGGTTGCGTGGACTTATCACTACTTCACATGGGAAGTTGGCTATGACTGGCAGAAGAAGCAGGAGCTTCGTCAGAAGAGAGCAAACTGATTTCGATTCTTTCTTCCATTGTCGCTGACGCTGACAAGGAGGCAGGGCACAATACCTACCTTCTTCACATTTCACAAATCTTCACCTCTTCAGACAGCTCTCCCTCCCTGTCAGATGTCAGGCGGCGCATTGATCCATAAGACGGTATTATTACACAACACATACGCATAAGGAGAAAATAAATGAACAAGGTAATTCTGAACGGCGTGGATCTTAAGATCGAAGATGTCGTGAATGTAGCGCGTAAGGGCTACGAGGTTGAGATCGATAAGGAATGCATGGCGCACATCAAGCAGGTGCGCGACTACATGGAAAGCGAATGGATGCGCGATGACGCACCTGCCGTGTACGGCTTCAACACCGGCCTTGGCAAGCACAAGGACCACAAGGTCTCTATTGAAGAGAGCGATCTGCACCAGTATCGCACGGTGCTCTCCCACTGCGGTGGTGTTGGCGATCCCGCACCCGAGGAAGTCGTTCGCGCGGCGATGTGCGTGCGCTTGAATGCCTTCTGCCGCGGCGTGTCCGGCTTGCGTCCGGTCGTGGTGGAGCGTCTGGTCGACCTGCTCAACAAGGGCGTTCACCCTGTCGTGCCCTGGCAGGGCAGTGTCGGTGCGTGCGGCGACCTTGCTCCCATGGCGCATATCGTCTCCGTGCTCATTGGAGTTCCGCAGGCGGAAGCGTTCTATCAGGGCGAGCGTATGCCCGCGCAGGAAGCGCTGAAGAAGGCTGGTATTACCCCCGTCGAGTTCCAGCTCAAGGCGAAGGATTGTCTGGCATTGCTCAACGGCACGACGATGTTCGCCGGTATGGCCTGCCTGAATGTCCACGATGCCGAGCGTCTCTACAAGCTCTCTGAGATCACCACGGCACTCTCTCTCGAAGCGATCCGCGGCGAGACTCGCGCCTTTGATAAGCGTATCCAGGAAGCGCGTCCCTATGCCGGTCAGATCAAGGCTGCAGCGAATGTTATGAAGCTCGTTGAGGGTTCTACCCGCGTTACCGAAGATGCCCGCAAGGTCCACCTTGAGCACGATGTCATGCACCCCCACTATCAGGAGCGCGTGCAGGATAACTACTGCTTCCGCTGTATGCCGCAGGTTCAGGGCGTGTGCCGTGAGAACCTTGACTATGTCAAGCATCTTGTTGAGGTCGAGATCAATGCCGCGACTGACAACCCGCTCATCTTCCCGAAGGGCGACGGTCACTATGAGTTCCTCTCCGGCGGCAACTTCCACGGCGAGCCGACCGGCTTCGCCATGGATATCCTGACCATGTCCCTCGTGGAGATCGGCAATGTCGCCGACCGTCGCTGCTTCACCATGTGCGACCCGACCATCAGCTATGGTCTGCCTCTGGCTCTCGCCGGAGAGCCCATCGGCCTGAACTACGGCTACAACATCATCTGCTGCTCCACCTCTGCTCTGGCGAGCGAGAATAAGACGCTGGCGTTCCCGTCTGTGTGCGACAATATCCCGACTAAGGCGAATCAGGAGGACCATGTGTCCATGGCACCCTGGGCCGCGCGCAAGACGAAGCTCGTTATCAAGAACCTCGAGAAGATCCTCGGTATCGAGCTGCTGCTCGCGTCCCGCGGCATCTGGATCACGCAGGACGAGCTGGGCGAGTTCAAGCTGGGCAAGGGCACAGCTATCGCGTATGAGAAGGTGAACGAGCTCATCAAGTTCCAGAAGGAAGACTTCTATATGGGCAACCAGTCCAAGGCGACGATCAGCCTGATCGAGTCCGACGAGCTGCTCAATGCCGTCGAGTCCGCCGTCGGCGAGCTGTAAATTAAATCAAGTACGCACGGGGAAGGCGGAGCATTTGAAAACAGATGCTCCGTTTTCCTTTGGAAAGGATAACGAAAAACGGAGAGACATGAGATGACGGAACAGACGATACGAATAGTGCTCAATGGGCAGACGCGGGAGTTTTGCGTAGAAGCGGAAGAGACGCTGCTGCATGTTCTGCGGGAAAAGGCACATTTAACGGGTGCGAAAAAGGGCTGCGATCTGGGTGAGTGTGGTGCATGCACGGTGATCATGGACGGGCGCGCGGTGAATTCGTGCTGCGTGTTTGCGCTTGAGACGGACGGACGGACGGTAGAGACGATCGAGGGGATCGGAACACCGGATCATCTGCATCCGCTGCAGCAAGCCTTTGTAGATGCGGGCGCGATCCAGTGCGGCTACTGTACGCCGGGAATGATCATGGCAGCGAAGGCGCTGCTGGATCAAAACCCGCGCCCGACGCGGGAGGAGATACACGCGGCGATGTCAGGCAATCTGTGCCGCTGTACGGGGTATACAAAGATCGAAGAAGCGATCCGGATGGCCGCTGAGGTCATCGCAGCTTACTCAGAGGAGAAAGGAGAAAAGTGAAGATGGAAGAGCGCTCCTTTCAAGTAGTAAATCGGGAAACGCCGCGCCATGAGTCGGTGGATAAGGCGACGGGTGCGGGAAAGTATACAGATGACCTGACGATGCCCGGTATGGTGTATGCGGCGTTGGTGCGCAGTCCGTATTCCCGCGCCAAAGTGGTAAGCATCGACACAAGCGCGGCGGAGCAGGTCGAGGGATATCTTGGCTGCGCACTGCCGGACGATTCGCCGGAAGATTATTTTAACTGCTCCGGCAACCCACCTTCTCCGCTTCTGATGGCAGATGAAAAGGTGCTGACGAATGAGCCGCTGGTACTGGGTGACCGCGTAGCAGTGGTAGCGGCTGAAACGGAGGAAGGCGCCCGTGCGGCGGCTGAGGCTGTTCGCGTCGAGTACGAGGTGCTCCAGCCGCTGCTTGATGTAAAGGCGGCGCTCGCGCCGAATGCACCGGCGCTGCAAAAGCACATTTCCGAGGATAATATCATCATGCGCCGTAGCGTGGCGCAGGGAGATATCAACGAGGGTGAAGCTGCATCGGACATTATCCTTGAAGACCATTTCGTTACGCCCGCCATGCAGCACACAATGATCGAACTGACCTGCTGCATCTGCGATTTCAGCGACGGAGAACATCTGACGATCTATAGCTGTTCGCAGACGGTTTTTCAGGAGCGCCGAATCCTTGCGGAGATCTTCAAACTCAAGGAGTCAAATGTGCGCATCATCAAGCCACTCGTGGGTGCGGGCTTCGGCGCGCGTCAGCAGCTTCATGCCCAGCATGCAGCGGCGTTGATCTCGCGTAAGATCAAGCGACCGGTGAAGCTTTTGTATATGCGCGATGAGGATTTCTATTCCGTTGTGCGCCATGCCTCCGATGTGGATCTGCGCATTGGTGTGGACCGGAGCGGGAAATTACAACTGTTTGATACGACCTTCCGCCTGAACGCAGGTCCGTATACGACACATACGCCGACAGTGGTAGCCGCTGCCGCCCGTAAGCTGCAATACAATGTGCCGAATTACTCGTTCGAGGGCCTGAGCATATTTACCAATCACATCACCGGCGGCGCGTTCCGCGGCTACGGCAACACGCAGTTGACCTTTGGCCGCGAGATCCTGATGGACCGTATGGCGCAGAAGCTGGGCATGGACCCCGTTGAGTTCCGACTGATGAACCATGTGCAGGTGGGCGAGTGCTTCCCCTGCGCAAGCATTCCGGTGAGCAGCAACGGCATTGAGGACTGCGCGCGGCGCTGTCAGGCGATCCAGAAGGAGATCGACGAGCGAGAGCTGCTGATCGACAACGAGGAGATCCGACAGGCGTGGGGCATTTCGTTTAGCTGCCATGGTTCTGGTCCGTCCTCCAAAGAGGGACTCAGTTCCGCGGTCATTCTGGTCAATGACGATGCGACGATCCAGCTTCTGGTCGGCTCGTCCGATATTGGACAGGGCAGCGAGACGATGGAATCTCAGATCGCGGCGGAGAGCCTCGGCATTCCTCTGGAAGATGTGCATATCAAAGCTGCGGATACCGGTCGGACGCCTTACGATACCGGAACCTTCGGCAGCAGCCAGACCTTCATTTGCGGCAACGCGGTGGTGCGCGCATGCAACGATCTGAAAGAGAAGATGGTCGCCCAGCTCACAAAGATCTATCCGGATGCTGCCGTGGCGGAGGATAAGGGGCTCTATACGGTCAAAATGGAGCAGGAGACGCTGACGCTCCACTTCGCGGAGGCTGCGCGCAAGATCATGTTCGACCCAATGGGCTGTGTGCCGATCGGCGCGGGAACCTATAAGGCCGCTGCTTGCCCGAATCCGTTCTCGGTGTGCTTTGTCAAAGCAGAATATCACAAGAAGCTCAACGCGATCCGGTTGATGGATATTATTCAGGTAGTAGATGTCGGTACACCGATCAACCGTTTGACGGTGGCGGGCCAGTTGGAGGGCGGCATTGCGCAGGGGGTGGGATATGCGCTCTATGAGAGAATGGAGATCAATCCGCGCTCGCGCAGGACATTCTCCACGGACTTCCTGCATTACCGTATCCCGCAGATGGGCGATATGCCGCGCACGCATGTGGACATGGTGAACAGCCATGACCCCTATGGTCCGCACGGCGCGAAGAGCGTGGGCGAGCTTGCGACGGTGCCCGTGGCGCCGGCGATCGTGAATGCGGTACGGCGCGCAAGCGGGCAGGAGATCTCCAGCCTGCCGTTGTGCGACAAGTTTGCGATACTGCCGTGCGAGAGGAGGGATGTGAAATGAGCGGACAGGTGTTGAAAAATGTGAATGAGACGATCAAAGCGGAGCACCCGACCTATATCGGCGGCGGGACGGATATCATGCCGCTGCTGAAAAATGAGGTGCGCAATGATAAGGACTTCGTCTTCCTCAAGAAAGTGCCGGAGCTGCACGAGCTGGGGGAGGCTGGAGAGAACCTTGTCATCGGTGCTGCGGTGACGCTGACTGAGCTGGCTGAGAGCAAACTGGTGCACGAGTGCTGCGCGGCTGTGGCGCAGGCTGCATCGCTGACGGCGTCGCCGCAGATCCGAAACATTGCAACCATCGGCGGCAATATCATGCAGGATCGCCGCTGCCTCTATTTCAACCAGACGCATTTGTGGAGAAGTGGTCTGGCTTACTGCTTCAAAACGGGCGGTGCGATCTGCCATCAGATCCCGAACTCTCCGGTGTGCCGTGCGATCTACTACTCAGATGTGGCGACCGCGCTGATCGCACACGAGGCGGAGGTGGAGTACATTGAGAACGGCGAGACGCATCGCACGAGCGTCGAGGCGCTGGTGTCGCGCCACAGTGAGGCGAACGGTCTTGCGTGCAGTGAGCACCTGCCGATTCTTGTGACCAGATTCTTTGTGCCGCTGCCGGAAGAAGGCGAGAAGAGCGGATTTTACAAGTATGCGATGCGCACGACGATCGACTTCCCGCTCATCAATTTTGCGCTGCGCTGCGGCGGAAACAAGGGCGCGCGGCTGACGGCGGGCGCGGTTGCGCCGCAGCCTGTTGTGCTGGAAGAAACTGCGAAGATGATCGATGCCGGTGCGGGCGATGATGAAGTCATCGCCGCGTGTGAGCAGGAGCTGAAAAAGCTTGCCAAGCCGATTAAGGAGGCCTGCATCACCCCAACGGTCAAAACGAGCCTCTATCGCCATATCTGTGTTTTACTGAAGATGAGAGGGTGAGTGAATGGAGGGTCGAGTAACGCTTCGCTCGCTGACGCGGCGGGGCAGACTGTGCGCTTACAGCGAGTTCTTCTTTGGTGCGTGTGTGGGCGCGTGGTCGATTTCCCTCAGCTTTCACCTGACATCATGCGGCGTAAGCAGCGCGCAGATTGGTGTACTGCTATGCGTTGGCTATCTCGTTACAGCGGTTACTTCGTTCTTCGTTGGAAGCGTCGGTGATCGAAAGGGGTATCCCTATGTGATGTCACTCGGGTGTGTGCTGATGTGCTGCTCGTTGGCGATGACGGCAGCATTTGACCGACTTTCTCTCTTCTATATTAGCCACATGATCTATTGCATGGGCCTTGCCTGCGTAATGTCCATGGAGTTCAACCTTCCTCTAAGTCTTGTACCGGAAAATGCGCGGCAGTATACCTACAACCTTGTCCTGACCCTGTACTTCCTCGGCAGTATTGCAGGCAATACCCTGTGTAGTGCGGTGTATCAGAGTGCGGGAAAGGGATCATATCAAATGGTGCTGATGCTGTGCGCGGTGATATATGCGGCTTTGGCGGTATTTCGAGGAATGATGCCACGCTGTCAGAAAGAAGCTGTGAGGACGAAATGCGCGTCGAGTATCCATGTCGAATTAGGGGATCGGCGCATAAGGGGTTATTTGCTCTATGGAGCGCTTGCATTTGGAGTGTTTACGCTTTCGACCGGAATGCTCAACCTTGTGCTGCGGGAATGGCGCGGCATGACAGACAGCGGCATAAGCGCGGTTTTTGCGGCTAATTCAGCGATAGGCTGTTTGACACTTCTGATGTTGCCGAGGTTAATGCGGCGAGTAAAGCTCTCGCTTATTGCGCACATGGCGCTGACGGTGCAGTGTGCGGCACTGATGCTTATTGCTGTGGCGCCTACACCTTTGCTCGTGCTTCTTCTTTTCTGCCGAACAGCATCGTGCAATATGCTTTATACAGCCGCAGATGCCCCTATGTTGCGTTCTGTTCCGCAGAGCAGTCGTGGAACCTATGCAGGGCTGCGTGTGTTTGCCAATCACATTGGAATGAGTACAGCATCCTTGCTGTCCGGTGTATTTGTGGATCAGCAGAGATTTGCATTGCTGTTTCTGACCTGCGGGATATTTGCGCTACTGCAGGATATTGTCTATCATGTGTTTTGCCGGAAAAATCTCAGAGCACTCGACGAGTGAATACAAAATGCTTTTCGATGCAAAGTGAAACGCGTTCCCTTTGACGGACAATGGGATATGTGGATCTGAGGGATAGGATATGGAGGATCACTTATGGACCTTGCTGCCGAAAGTAACCTGCAAGCAACCCCTGAGGAGAGATTTGTGTATTCGCTATTCCTCCAGCACACCGCGCAGTGCGTCGGAAAATAGATAGTGGATCTCTACATGCTTGTCCTCAAATACAAGGATATCCTGGACCGTCTGTGCAAGCGTGGGGCGGTCCAGCTCTGTCAGATACCCGAGCCGCAGTAGCTTTTCGATCCACGGCTTTTCCGGCGCATTTTCCTGTGCCTCGGAATCGTGCATCTGCTGTAGCTGCGCGGCGAGCGTCTGCTCCTGATGGTCATAGTCAGCTTTATAGCGCAAAAATTCCTCGCGGCTGAGGAGCTTGTCCCGATAATCCTCGTAGGCGCTTTGCTTGAGCCGCTGCACGCGCTCCAGTGCGGCGGTCAGACGCTTGTCCTCGTCTGCGCGGCGGCGTACCGTGTCAGTGACGGAGCGGTTTTCTTCTGCCAGCTGCTTGAGGTCGTTCACCTGCGCGATGATATGGTTGAGATCGGTCAGGAGGATCGCTTCAAGGTCTTTTTGAGAAATGTAGTGCTTGGTACACGCGGTGAAGCCGTATCGCCGATAGGAACCGCAGGAATAATGGACGCGCCCGCCCCAAACGGTTTTGACCATCGCGCGCCCGCAGTCACCGCAATGCAGAAAGCCCGCAAAGAGTCCGACATTGTGTGTAAAATCCGGCGTTCGGCTGTTTTTGTTGATCTGTGCCTGTACCGTGTCCCACAGCTCGCGGGAGATGATCGGCTCATGCGTATGCTCCACAATGACCCACTCCGACCTGTCAGCCGCTTTTGCTTTGCCGTGCATACCTGCACGGGCGCTGCGGTGCTGGACCATATTCCCAATGTACATTTCATTGCGGACGATCTTATGAACGGTCGAGTATGTCCAATAACAGGTCGAAGCGAGGCGTCTGGAATTGTTGTATTTTTCGCCCATCAGCCGTTTATACTCGCTGGGGCAGGGGATATTCTCGTCGTTGAGCATTTGCGCCACCTTGACCTGTCCGATCCCCTGCGCCGTCAGCTCAAAGATGCGGCGCACGACCGCAGATGCGATGGGATCGACGATCAGGTGATTGTGATTTTCCGGATCCTTGAGGTAGCCGTAGGAGGCAAAGGCTCCGACGAATTCTCCCCGCTTCTGTTTGACGGCAAAGGCGCTGCGCACCTTGCCCGAGATGTCCTTGGCGTATTGCGTGTTGAAAACATTTTTCAGCGGCAGAAGCATATCATAGGGGCCGTTTTCGCTGTCCACCGCGTCATTGATGGCGATGAAACGAACGCCCAGCGCCGGAAACACACGCTCGAGATAATAGCCCATGTCGATATAGTCGCGCCCGAAGCGGGAAAGGTCGCGCACGATCACGCAGTCGATCTTTCCTGCCTTGATGTCCGCGAGCATTTGCTGAAAGCCCGGACGGTCAAAATTCGTACCGGTGTAGCCGTCATCGGCATAGCGCTCAACGATATGGAGCCCTTTGCGAAGCGCACAATAGTCCTCGATCGAGCGCTGCTGACTGAGGATACTGTCGCTCTCCGCACGGTCGCCGTCCTCGCGTGAGAGGCGTTTGTATTCGGCAACTTTGTAGCTCATTTTCTTTTGTGCCATTTTTAACTGTGTGCGCGAACCAGTGCGGCGACGACCTCCGCAGCGCTGCGCTCGCCGGAAAAGCTGCGCTTGACGGTGTAGAGAGATGCGATCTCCCGATAGCTTGCCATAGCCTGTTCCATGTTGCGACCTCCCATCGTTTCGGTGTTCCAATTTATGAGGGTACGCCGGCAATCATACCTGAAAAGGCGCTGCTTCAGGGCGGATATTCCTGTGCATATAGCATTCTCGTTCCATGATTGAATTTTTATTTATGGACAGAAAGCGTGGCGATGTGCTATACTTTTTAGCGATCAGAGTCCCGTAATATATAACATTATAAATGCAAGAGAAGATGCCTTAAAGCATGGCGCGTGACCGCGACAGCTCCGATGAATAACGCGCATTACAGACGAATGACCGATTTTTTGACCACACGGCAAAAGAGGTGAATGCAATGTCCGCGCAAAGCAGATCGACTGAATATTGCCTGATGAACAAGGATACGCTTGTTCTGGCTTTTCTTTGCTGCCGCAATGCGTTCGACGAGCCGGAGTTTACCGAGCTTGGGTGGGCGAGCGATCTGCGACCGCTCGGTTATACCGACCTCACTGCCTTTTTGGAGCATCGCAAAGCGCCGAAGCACCGCGAGCATATTCGTGCGCTGCTGGAGCAGTTCGGCTGCGAAGATCTCGAGGGGTTTCTGCGCGTCAGCCACGCGCTCTCACTTGGCGATACCTTCTGGGTAAAGGAAGCTGCGTCCTCTCTTCGGTGGGCGGATGTCTCCCTCTACCGCAATGAATTTAACCGCCTGATCAGTGAGGCGGCGTTTGATGGTACGGTCAGCGAAACAGATATTTCCTCCACCTCACCCGAGTTTGGAACAGACGGCTACTACGCGAAGTGCTGGATGCGTGAGGGCGGGAAGATATTCCTTTATAAAACCGGCAGTGCGCTTTACGAAACGGAGCCGTTGTCGGAATACCTTGCCTCTCAACTGGCGGGGATAATTTGCCCGAACGCCGTTCGTTATGACCTCGGCTTTTACCACGATCGCCTGATCAGCAAATGCGAGCTGTTCACAAGTGAGCAGAGGGGGCTTGCAAAGGCAAGCAGCGTTTTCCGCGGTGAAGTCACGATCCCCAGACTCCTTGACTACTTTGCGTCCATCGGGAGCGAGGAGAGCTTTCGTCGGATGTGCGTGCTGGACGCGCTGACCTTCAACCCTGATCGGCATTACGGCAATTTCGGCGTGCTTTTCGACACGGACACGATGCGCGTGCTGGGTATGGCACCCGTGTTTGACAATAATCGCGCGCTTTTCCCCGAGCTGGACGAGGCGCAGCTTGCGTCCCCTGAATGGTATCTCCGAAAGTGCAAGCCCCGCATCGGGCGGGATTTCGTGCTGACGGCGCGCGGGCTGCTCACGCCGGAGCTGCGGGCAGAGCTGAAAAATCTGGAGGGATTCTGCTTCGCAGAGCATTCGACGATCGAGCTGCCGCGAAAGCGCCTTGTGCTGCTCAGCGCGCTTGTGAACCATCGGATTGGAGAAATTATAGAGTAAAGCAGGCATCTATTTTCGGAAATTTACGAGCTCGATTCCATCAAAAAATCATCACAAAATGCGGCAGTGCCAACTTGTTTTGGACTGCCGCATTTTGACATCACCGTGGGGGGCGGACAACACGCAGGCGATCCTCGATGTGCTCGCGGACTACGGCGTACCGGCGACCTTTTTCGTGGTCGGCAACTGGGCGGACCAGTACCCCGCGCAGGCGAAGGCCATCGTCGAGAGCGGGCATGAGCTGCAAAACCATTCCAACGCGCACGACCATTATAATTCCCTCACGGCGGAGCAGATCATCGCCGATGTCAACACCTGCAACGATAAGATCGAGGCGCTCACCGGCATTCGCCCGACGCTGATCCGCTGTCCCTTTGGCGAGTATGACGACCATGTCATCTCCGCGATCCGCTCGATCGGCATGGAGCCGATCCAGTGGGATGTGGACAGTCTTGACTGGAAGGGCATTTCCGCCGCGGAGATCACCAAGCGCGTGACGGGAAAGGTGGAGAGCGGCTCGATCGTCCTCTTCCACAACGCGGGCGAGCATACGCCCGAGGCGCTGCCGGACATTCTGGACTACCTTCTCGGCGAGGGCTATGAGCTCGTGCCGATCTCCAAAATTCTCCTGACCGAAGAGGAGACCTACATCGACCACACCGGCCGCCAGTGCCGCAGCGAGGGGTGAGCAGAGACTAAACAATAAGACCCGCGGCGGCAGCCGCGGGTCTTATTATTATGAGCAGCCGAGCGGCTCAGGCTTCCTTCTTGCGAATGAGAATGAACGGCGTACACTGATCGTCCTGCCCCGCGGGATTGTCGCGCACGAGCTCGCAGAGCTGCTCGTCCGTCAGCTCCACGGCGCTGCACTTGCCGAGGATCACGCAGTCGAGGTCGCTCGCGTCGATGATCATGGCGCGCACGCCGGTCTTTTCGTAGATCTCGTTGCACACGCCCGAGGGGCCCTCGGGATTCAGAATGCCGTAGTTCACATACTCCTTGAAGGAGATGTCGTAGTCGATCAGACCGTCGATGCCCTCGACCTCGTGCCCGCAGACCTTGTAGAAAACGCCCTTTTTGCCGAAGAGCTTCGTCACGGCGGAGCAGGCGGCGGCGAAGAGCACGCGCGGCAGGCCGCAGAGCATGATGATGAGCTGCATCTTGTGCGGCGTGCCCGCGCCGGGGCCGGCGGGCGTCACATGGACGAAGCGGCACAGGAGCTTTGCCCAGAAGCCGGGGTGGATATCGTCGCGGTAGACGACGCGCTTCTGGCACAGCGCGACGATCTTCTCGCTGATGCTCAGAAGATCGCCCTCCCGATAAAGGGGCTTGACATAGCGCTCGACAAGGCCGACATAGTCCTCGCCGATCTCGACAAAGTGCGTGCGGATCGCGTGGCGCAGGTAGGTGCCGGTCGAGGTGGCGATCTCGATATTCTTATTCTGATTGGCTGTAAATTCCATGGAGCATTCCTCTTTCGTATGAAGGCTTTTTATTTCAGGGCGCGAGAGCGCGCCGCAAATGGTCAATAACCGCGCTGCGGTTATTGTACCACAAAATCCGGAAAAAGCTACTGCAATTTCGGGAAAAATGCGGGAGCGACCTGAAAAAACCGCCGCCGGAGCGCTCCGGCGGCGGTTTTTTGTGGGTTTATTTTTCCTTCCAGTGGTCGAGCTTCGGCAGGAGGTCCGTCATATAGGCACGGACCTGCTCGGACGAAAAGCTTTCGTTCGCCATGTGCGAAGCGCAGAAGTCGATGAGGGACGCCATGTCGCTGTAAGTAAATTTGCCGTCCGCGTAGCACCATTTGCAGTAGTCCTCGTTGAATTCGCCCTCCGGCTCGCGGCTGAGGGTCGAATCCTCGAGCGGCATTCCGCAGCACTGGCAGATCAGCGTGCGCGGCGCGCCGAGGAGCGTGTTGATCGAGACATCAAAAAGCCGCGAGAGCTGCTTGAGCGTTTCGGTGCTCGGCACTGTTTCACCCGTCTCCCAGCGCGAGACCGCCTGACGGGTCACAAAGACCTTTTCCGCAAGCTGGTCCTGAGAAAGCCCGTGCTTCGTGCGCAGTTCCAGAAGAATATCCTTTGTTTCCATCAAAATCACCTCTGCCTGACAGCCTATCACGGAAAGCGGCGAAAGTAAAGCAACCGGCAGTTTCCCCGCGCCGGATCACCGCAGCCGCGTCTCAGCGCTGCGCGGCGTCGAGGACATGGCTTGCGAGAATGGCGGTCGTGACCGCGCCGACGCCGCCGGGGACCGGCGTGATGGCCGCGACGATCGGCTCGACCTCGGCGAAGCGGGTGTCGCCGCAGAGGTTGCCATCCGCGCCGACATGAATGCCGACATCGAGGACGATCTGCCCCTCGCGCACGCTCTCCGCGCCGACCATGCCCGCCTTGCCCGCGGCAACGACGAGGATATCCGCCTCACGGCAGATGGCGGGGAGGTTTTCGCTGCGGCTGTGGCAGATCGTGACGGTGGCGTGCTCGGCGAGCAGCAGCAGCGAGACGGGCTTGCCGATCACGAGGCTGCGGCCGATGACAACGACGCGCTTGCCCTTGATGGGGATATCATAGTGCTTCAGAAGCGCTACGCAGGCCGCGGCGGTGCAGGGCGGATAGCCGCCGTCGGTGCCGGCATAGACCGCAGCGAGCGAGCCGTCGGTGATGCCGTCCATATCCTTTTTCGGGTCGAGCGCGCGGCGCGCGGCCTCATCGTCCAGATGCTTCGGGAGCGGGCGGAACATCAAAACGCCGTGGACCTTCTCGTCCGCGTTGAGCGTGCGGATATTCTCCTCCAGCTCCTGCTGCGAGACCTCCTCGCTCAAAACCACCTGCCGGACCGTGATGCCGACCTTCTCGCAGCGCTTGAGCGCTCCGCGCTCGTAGGAAAGATCGTCCTCGCGCGCACCCACGCGCAAAATGGCAAGGCAGGGCTCCGTCCCCGCTGCCTTCAGCTCCTCCGCACGCGCGTGCAGGCGCTCGGTCAATGCCTTCGCGGCATCGGCTCCCTTGAGTAACATTGCCATGCTCGTTTCCTCCTCATACCGGCGCGGTGCGCCGGTTTCTTACAAAAAGGATAGCAAACATTGCTTTTTCTGTCAATTTCTTTTGCGCCTTCTTTCCGGCGATTTGATTTCCTTTCTTCGCCGCCTTGCTATTTCGCGCGGATTCTGCTACGATAGGGGAAGAAAATCGAAGAAACGGAGGGACTCTTATGTCCGTCATGGAAGAAAAGAAGGCGCTGCGCACTTTTATCCGCACGAAGGAGCGCACGCTCGACCCTGCATACAAAGCGGAGAGCGCCGAGGCGATCTGCCGCCATGTGCTCGCGCTTGCGGAATACGCCGCGGCAAAGACCGTGTTTGCCTTCGTCGGCACGAATAAGGAGATCGACACGACGCTGCTGCTGCGCGAAACGCTCGCGCAGGGCAAGACGCTCGTGCTGCCGCGCTGCGCGGCGGAGCACGCGCTCGACCTGTGCGTCGTGACCTCGATGGACGATCTGGTCGCGGGAATGTACGGTATTTTGGAGCCGAAGGCAGAGTGCGCGCTCGTCGGCGCGGAGGACATCGACTTCGCGGTCGTGCCCTGCCTCTCCTTTGACCGCGCGGGCCGTCGGCTCGGACAGGGCGGCGGCTACTATGACCGGCTGCTGCCGCAGCTCGCCTGCCCGACCTGCCTTGTCTGCCGCGAGGAGCTGATGAGCGAGGCAGTCCCCGTCGAGGAGCATGACCGCCGCTGCACGCTCTACATCACCGAAAAGGGCGTCATGGCGCCGGAAACTTAAAAAGAAACGACACGAAAGGAGCGTCCTGCCATGGAACGCGATTCCCTCGTCTATCGCACCTATGTGGAAATCCTGAGGCGCGAGCTGGTGTGCGCGATGGGCTGCACCGAGCCGATCGCCATCGCTTACTGCGCCGCCGTCGCCCGTGCGGCGCTCGGCGCGCTGCCCGAGCGCGTGACGGTCGAGAGCAGCGGCAATATCATCAAGAATGTCAAGAGCGTCGTCGTGCCCAATACCGACGGGCGGCGCGGCATCGCCGCGGCTGCCGCCATCGGTATCCTCGGCGGCGATGAGAAGGCCGTGCTGGAGGTCATCTCCCATGTTCCCGAGGACGCGAAGGCACAGCTCGGGGACTATCTGGAGAGGACGGAGTTCATCACCCGCGCCGCCGAGTCGGAGTATCTGCTGGATATCACCGTGACGGTCGAGGCGGCGGGACATACCGCGCGCGTGCGCGCGGTGCGGGAGCACACGAACCTCGTGCTCGTCGAGCGCGACGGGGAGGTGCTGCAAAGCCGTCCGCTCCCCGCGGAGAGCGCCGCCGAGGACGGTGCGCCGGACTATTCCCTCCTGACCGTGGAGGACATCTGCGACTTCGCGGCGAGCTGCGCGCTCGACGATGTGCGCGAGATCCTTGCGCGGCAGATCGCGCTCAACAGCGCCATCGCGGACGAGGGTCTGCGCGGCGACTGGGGCGCGAACATCGGCAAGGTCCTGCTCGCGCGCGGAGACGACACCCGCACGCGCGCCTGCGCACGCGCCGCGGCGGGCAGCGACGCACGCATGAACGGCTGCGAGCTGCCGGTGGTCATCAACTCGGGCAGCGGCAATCAGGGGCTGACCGCGTCGCTGCCGGTCATCGAATACGCCCGCGCGCTGGGGGCGAGCGAAGAGCAGCTCCTGCGCGCGCTGCTGGTGTCGAACCTTGTGACGCTGCACGAAAAGACCGGCATCGGCCGCCTCTCCGCCTACTGCGGCGCGGTCAGCGCCGGCGCCGGCGCGGGCGCGGGCATCGCGTGGCTCCACGGCGGCGGCTTTGAAGAGGTCGCCCACACCATCGTCAACGCGCTCGCCATCACCTCGGGCATCGTGTGCGACGGAGCGAAGTCCTCGTGCGCGGGCAAGATCGCCATGGCGGTGGACGCGGGCATTCTCGGCTTTGAGATGTACCGCGCGGGGCAGCAGTTCTACGGCGGCGACGGTCTCGTGCGCAAGGGCGTGGAGAACACGATCGAAAACTTCGGCCGCCTCGGGCGCGTCGGAATGCGGGAGACCGATAAGGAAATTATCCGCATGATGACCGGCTGCTGAGCGCGGGAAAGAGGACGCACTATGCTGGATTATCTGATCCGCGGCGCGCAGGTGCTCGACGGCACGCCGTCTCCCGCCCGCCTTGCCGATGTCGGCATCGGGGACGGGAAAATTGCCGCTGTCGGCGCACTCGGCGATGCTGCGGCGGCGCACATCGTTGAGGCGCATGGCCGCACACTGACGCCCGGATTTCTCGACATTCACCGCCACACGGACGCGGCGCTCTTCCGCCCCGATTTCGGCCGCGCGGAGCTTGCGCAGGGTCTCACCACGCTCGTCGGCGGAAACTGCGGGCTGTCGCTCGCGCCGCTCGCCGGCGCGCACGCGAAGGCTGTGCGCTCGTACCTGACGCCGATCGTCGGCGCATTCGGGGAGGAGCATTGCTTCCCCTCGCTCGCGGACTATTTCGCCGCGGCGGAGCGCACGGAGCAGCTTGTCAACAACGCCATGCTCGTTGGCATGGGGACACTACGCGCGCTCGTCGCGGGCTTTGACGACGCCCCGCTCACGGACGGGCAATACAGAGAGCTGCACCGCCTGACGGAGCGCGCACTCTCCGACGGCGCGCTCGGCGTGTCGCTCGGGCTCGGCTATGCGCCCGAGTGCTTCTACTCGACCGCGGAGCTGATCCGCGCGCTCGAGCCGCTGCGCGGGGGACAGGTCCCTGTCACCGTCCATATCCGGCAGGAGGGGGACGGCGTGGTGGAGGCGCTGCATGAGATGATCGCCGTTGCGCGTGAGCTGCGCTGTCCGGTGGAGATCTCCCACCTCAAGGGCATCGGGCGCGGAAACTGGCGGCGCGCCGTGCCGGAGATGCTGCGTCTGATCGCGCACTCTCGCGAGGAGGGGCTGGACATCGCCTGCGATGTGTACCCCTACGCCGCGGGCTCGACGCAGCTTGTCCATGTCCTGCCGCCGGAGTACCAGAAGGGCGGGCTCGCCGTGCTGACCGAAGCGCTCGGCAGCGATGCCGTCCGCGCCGCAATGCGCGAGCGCATGGAAACGGGCAGCGACTTTGAAAACATCACGCACCTCGTCGGCTTTGAGAATGTCGTTCCGATCTCTCTGCGCTCGGAGGAATACCGCGCCCATGAGGGGCATGATCTTGCGGAGATCGCCGCGGCGCGCGGGTGCGATGCGTACACGGCGCTCTTTGATCTCCTCACCGCGGAGCACTGCGAGGCGGGCATGATCGACTTCATCGCCGCCGAGGAGGACATCGAGGAGATCCTGTGCGCGCCCTTCTCCGTCCCCATCTCCGACGCGACCTATCCGACCGAGGGGCTGTGCCACCCGCGCGTGTACGCGAGCGTGACGCGCTTTCTCGCGCACTATGTCCGCGAGCGGCGGCTGATGCCGCTCGAGCGGGCGGTCCACAAGCTCACGATGCAGTCCGCCGACCGGCTGGGGCTCAAAACCAAGGGGCGCATCGCCGTCGGCGCGGACGCGGACCTCTGCCTCTTCTCGCTTGAGGAGCTCCGCGAGCGGGCGACCTTCGCCTCTCCGCGGCAGCTCTCCGAGGGTATGGACTATGTCTTCGTCGCGGGGAGACCCGCCATCGCCGAGGGGAAATTCACCGGCGCGACCCACGGCCGCGTGCTGCGGCGATGAACGGGAGGGGATACCATGATGACAAAACGACTGCTTTCTCTCTTCCTTGCGCTGCTCTTCGCGCTCTCGCTCGCCGCCTGCGGCGGCGCGACGGCGGAGACGCGCACGGTCTATACGATGGATACCGTGATGGAGCTGACCGTCTACGCAAAGCGCGGCAGCGAAGCGACCGCCGCGCTCGACGCGGCGGAGGGGCTTCTCTATCAGCTCGACGGTCTGCTCGACCGGCACGACGAAAAGAGCGCGCTGAGCACGCTCAACGCCGAGGGGCGGTTTGAGGACGTCGCGCTCGCCTCGCTCCTTGCCGACGCGCTCGATATCGCGCGCGCGACCGACGGCGCGTTCGACCCCACGGTCGCGCCTGTGATGGACGCGTGGGACTTCACCGGTACGCCGCGCGTCCCGTCGGACGCGGAGCTTGCGGAGCTGCTCGCGCTCGTTGACCGTAAAAATATTGCGCTCGACGGCGGGCGCGCGACGCTCACAAACGGCGCACAGCTCGACCTCGGCGGCATCGCCAAGGGCTACGCGGGCGAGCGCGTGTGCGCGCTGCTGCGGGAAATGGACATCGAGAGCGCGGTCATCGACCTCGGCGGCGATGTGGGACTGCTCGGCGCGAAGAGTGACGGCTCCGACTGGCGCATCGCCGTGAAGGACCCCGCCGAGCCCGCGCAGTTCCTCGGCGTACTGACGGCGAGCGACTGCTTCGTCGTGACCTCGGGCATTTACGAGCGGTATTTTGAGGAAAACGGCGTGCGTTACCACCACATTCTCGACCCCAAGACCGGCAAAAGCGCCGAAAGTGGGCTCGTGAGCGTGACGGTCGTGTGCGAAAACGGCACCTGGGCGGACGCCCTCTCGACAGCGTGCTTTGTCCTCGGAGAAGAGGAAAGTCTTGCCCTGCGCGAGCGGCTCGCCGCCGAGAAGGGTATGTCCATCGAGCTGATCTTTGTGACCGACGACGGCCGTGTGCGCTACACCGGCGGACTGCGCGAGCGCTTCACGCCGAGCGAAGAAGGGAAGTATATCTATGAATGCCTCGCCTGAGCTGCGCCCCAACCGCTTTGACGCGCTGGTCGTGCTGGCGGTGCTGGTGCTCGCGGTCGTGCTCGGCGCGCGGCTTTGGTTTGCGCCGGCGGAGAGCGGCGCGCTGACAGTCACCGTCTCCGCGAACGGGCAGGAGGTCGAGCGCGCGGCGCTCGCGTCATATACCGGCGGCGTGTACGAATCGAACGGCTGCACGGTCACCGTCTCCGTTGCGGGCGGCGCGATCTCGGTCAGCGAAAGCGACTGCCCGAATCAGGACTGCGTCCGGTCCGGCGCGATCTCCCGCGCGGGACAGAGCATCGTGTGCCTGCCCGCGCGCATCGTCATCGAGATAGTCGGCACGGGCGCGGACTACGACCTTGTGACGGGTTAGGAGGGCGTGCGATGAGATTTTCGACCAAGGAGCTCACCACCTGCGCGATGCTCGCCGCGCTCGCGCTGGCGCTTTCCTACATCGAGGGCTTTTTCCCGCCGCTGCTGCCGCTCCCGGGCGTGAAGCTCGGGCTGGCGAACATCGTGACGGTGTACGCGCTCTATACGCTCGGCGCGGCAAGCGCGCTGAGCATTCTGGTGGTGCGCTGCACGCTCGGCGCGCTCTTCGCGGGCAATGCCTCGGCGCTTCTCTTCTCGCTCCTCGGCGGACTGTGCGCGATGGCCGTGATGATCGTGCTGCACAGGCTGCCGCGACTGTCGGTCTACGGCGTGTCCGTCGGCGGTGCCGCCGCGCACAACGGCGGGCAGGTCATCGCCGCGATGCTGACGCTCGGCTCCGCCGCGCCGCTGGTGTACCTGCCGTTTTTGCTGCTCGTCTCGATCTTCACCGGCGCGCTTACGGGCTTTGTCTCGGCAATGCTGCTGCGCGCAATGCCGCGGATAAACTGACAAAAAGGCTCCGACTTTCGTCGGAGCCTTTCCTGTTACAGTCCCTCCACGCGCAGGGCGCGGATCGCGTTGAGCACCGCGAGGACCATCACGCCGACATCGGCGAAAATGCCCATCCACATATTCGCATAGCCGAGCGCGACGAGCAGCAGGCAGGCGAACTTGACGGTGAGCGAAAAGACGATGTTCTCGCGCACGATGCGCAGGCATTTGCGGGAGATCTTGATGGCCTTGGCGATCTTCATCGGGTCGTCGTCCATCAGCACGATGTCCGCCGCCTCGATCGCCGCGTCACTGCCCATCGCGCCCATGGCGATGCCGAGGTCCGCGCGCGAGAGGACGGGCGCGTCGTTGATGCCGTCGCCGACGAAGGCGAGCTTCGCGCCCTTCGGCGCATCGGCGAGCAGGCGCTCGACCTCGCGGACCTTGTCGGCGGGGAGAAGTCCCGCGTGGAACTCGTCGAGCCCGAGCGTCTGGGCGACCTGCGCGGCAACGCGCTCGCTGTCGCCGGTGAGCATGACCGTTTTTTCGATGCCCGCGCGGCGCAGCGCCGCGACCGCCTCGCGCGCATTGGGCTTTTCGCGGTCGGAGATCACGATGTGTCCGGCGTACTTCCCGTCCACGGCGAGGTGGACGACCGTGCCGACCGCGCCGCAGTCGCTCCACGCGATGCCGAGCGCGTCCATGAGCGCGCCGTTGCCCGCGGCGACGGGGACACCGTCGACCACTGCGGTCACGCCGCGGCCACTCAGCTCCCGAATGTCCGTCACGCGGGAACGGTCGAGGGGCTTTCCGTAGGCGCGCTGTAAGCTCTTGCTGATGGGGTGCGGCGAGGCGCACTCGGCAAGCGCGGCGTATTCGAGCAGCGCCTCCTCCGCCATCGCCGCGTGATGGACGCCCGTGACCTCAAAAACGCCGCGGGTGAGCGTGCCGGTCTTATCGAACACGACCGTCTTCGTTTCGGCGAGGGCCTCCAGATAGTTCGAGCCCTTGATGAGCACGCCCGCTTTTCCCGCACCGCCGAGCCCCGCGAAGAAGGAGAGCGGAATGCTGATGACGAGCGCGCAGGGGCAGGAGATGACGAGGAAGGTCAGCGCGCGGTAGAGCCAAACGCCCCACGCCGCCTCCGCGCCGAGCAGCAGCGAGGCGAGCGGCGGCAGCACCGCGAGGGCGAGCGCGCCCGCGCAGACGGCGGGCGTGTAGACGCGGGCGAAGCGGGTGATGAAGCTCTCCGAGCGGGATTTGTGCGAGCCGGAGTTTTCCATCAGCTCTAAAATTTTCGACACGGTGGACTCGCCGAACGCCTTCGTCGTGCGCACGCGGAGCACGCCGGTCAGATTGACGCAGCCGCTCGCGATCTCGTCGCCAGCGGCGACATCGCGCGGCAGGCTCTCGCCCGTGAGGGCGGCGGTGTCCAGCGCGGACGCGCCCCCGACGATCACGCCGTCGATCGGCACCTTCTCCCCGGGCTGCACGACGATCACCGTGCCCACGGCGACCTCGTCGGGATCGACCTGCTCGAGCGCGCCGTCGCGCTCAAGGTTCGCGTAGTCGGGGCGAATGTCCATCAGCGCCGTGATGCTGCGGCGCGATTTTCCGACGGCGTAGCTCTGGAAGAGCTCGCCGAGCTGATAGAAGAGCATGACAGCGACCGCTTCGGCGTAGTCACCGCTTTTTTCGTAGATCGCCAGCGCGATCGCGCCGACCGTCGCGACCGCCATGAGGAAATTCTCGTCGAACACGCGGCCGTTGCGAATGCCGTGCCACGCCTTGAGGAGAATGTCGTAGCCGACCGTAAAATAGGCGGCGAAGAAAAGGGCGGTGGACGCTGCGCGCAGCCCGATCAGCTCGGCGGCGAGGAACAGCGCCGCGGCAGTGAGAATGCGCGCGAGCATCTTTTTCTGCTTTTTCGTCATGGGAAACCTCCTGTTCCGTCCGGCGCAGCAGCGCCAGATGCTGCGCGCTCAGAAATAGATTTCGCAGTCGCGCTCGACCTTTTTGCAGTTTTTGAGCACGGACTGCATCACGGTCGTTTCCTCCTGCCCGTCGGCAAACTCGACGGTCATTTTCTGCGTCATGAAGTTGACGGCGGCGTGGGCGACGCCCGCGGTCTTATTCGCGGCCTCCTCCATCAGATTCGCGCAGTTGGCGCAGTCCACTTCGATCTTATAGGTCTTTTTCATGATGCTTCCTCCTGATTTTTTGTTTTAACGATTAAGCACTTGTTTAATTCTTATGGGCGTACTATAATCGATATGCCGGCGGAAGTCAAGACGCTGCGCGCCGTTCCTTCCGAACGGGCGAAAAGTCCTTCCGAACGGGATAATTTGCCCGCGGCAGAAAGGAGAATGCAGCATGGATATCCTTCCCCTGCCCCATCAGCACGAGGACGCGCTGACGCTCGCGCCGCTTTTGGAGCGGCTCACGCAGCCCGCGTCGTTTCAGGCGGTCGCGGCGGTATTCCGCCAGCTCTCCGACCCAAACCGCGCGCGGCTCTTCTGGCTATTGTGCCACTGCGAGGAGTGCGTGGTGAATCTTTCGGCGATGATGGGCATGAGCTCCCCCGCGCTCTCGCACCACCTGCGCCAGCTCAAGGACGGCGGGCTGATCGTCAGCCGACGCGAGGGCAAGGAGGTCTACTACAAGGCCGCAGAGAACGAGCAGGCACAGCTTCTGCACCGCGTCATCGAGCGGACGATGGACCTCGCCTGTCCGGAAGAGGGCGCGGCAGCGGCGCGGACGCCGCACCTTCCTCCGCTCGATGCCGCGATCGACTGCGATGCCGAGGGCTGCACCGCCGAGCAGATCGAGACGATCCGCCGCGTCCACGACGCGCTGACCGAAAACCTCGCCGAGCGCATCACGATCGACGAGCTGTCCCACCGCTTTTTGATGAATCCCTCGACGATGAAGGCGGTCTTCAAGGCGGTGTACGGACGCTCCATCGCCGCGCACATCAGGGAGCATCGCATGGAGCGCGCGGCGGAGCTGCTGCGCGAGACGGACGAGAGCATGGGCGCGATCGCCGCCGCAGTCGGCTACGAGAGCGCGAGCAAGTTCTCCGCCGAGTTCCGCAGGGCATACGGCCGGCTCCCCACCGAGTATCGAAAGGCGCGGCGGACAAAGGAGCGACCCCTTGGCTGAAAAGAGAGGAAGCCCCGCGAAAGCGGGACTTCCCTCGCGGCGCGAAGTGTGCTATACTTTGCTATCATACAACGAAACAGGGAGAAAGATCTATGGGAATCGTGGTATTGGGCGCTGTTTTTGTGGACATCAAGGGCTACCCATCCGATGTCTATATCCCCGGCGGCCGGAACGCCGGCAGGGTGGAGCAGATGCACGGCGGCGTGAGCCGCAACATCGTCGAGGACATCGCCAATGTGGAGCTTCAGCCGACCTTCCTCGGCCTTGTGGACGATACCGGCGCGGGCGCCGATGTCATCAAGAAGCTGCGCGCGCACAAGGTCAACACCGACTATATGCGCGTGACGAAGGACGGCATGGGCACCTGGCTCGCCATCTTCGATAACGGCGGCGATGTGGTTGCGGCGATCTCCCGCCGCCCCGATCTGCTGCCCCTTTTAGATATCCTCGACGAGCAGGGCGACGAAATTTTTTCGCAGGCGCACAGCATCGCGCTGGAGATCGACACGGACAAGGAGATCGTGAAGAAGGTCTTCGCGCTTGCCGAGAAGTATCATAAGCCGGTGTTTGCGGTCGTCTCCAACATGAGCATTGCGGTAGAGCGGCGCGACTTCTTCCGCCGCACGCACTGCTTCGTGTGCAATTTGCAGGAGGCGGGGATCCTCTTCTCCGAAAACTACGAGGGCAAGCGTCCCGAGGCGATGGCGCGCATTCTCGCCGAGCGCGTGCGCGGCGCGGAGATCCCGCGCATGGTGGTGACGATGGGCGCGCAGGGCGCGGTCTACGCCACGAGCGAGGGCGAAATGGGCATCTGCGAGGCGAAAAAGGTCGATGTGAAGGACACGACCGGCGCGGGCGACGCCTTCTTCGCGGGCGTGACCATCGGTCTGACCTACGGCAAGAGCATGGCGGAGGCCTGTGAGATCGGCTCGCGGCTCGCAGCGTCGGTCATCTGCACGGCGGAAAATGTCTGCCCGCGCTTCCTGCCGAGCGAGTTCGGCATCGATCCGAGCGGGCTCGCGGGCGGTCAGCTCAGCCTGGGACTGTGAGAAAAGGGAGGAAAACAGCGATGCGATTCGATTTTACAACGCTTTATGACCGTCACGGTCAGGACGCGCTGGCGGTGGACGCCGCGCCGTTCGGTTGGGACGATTGGTTCAAGACGCACGAGCCGCGCTTTGCGCGCATTCCGATGTGGGTTGCGGACATGAACTTCGCGACCGCGCCCTCCGTCCCCGCTGCCATCGCGCGGCGGCTGGAGCACCCGCTCTTCGGCTACTTCGAGCCGCGGGCGGAGTATTATCGCGCCATCATCGACTGGCAGCGCACGCAGAACGGCGTGACCGCGCTGGAGCCGCGGCACATCGGCTATGAAAACGGTGTGCTTGGCGGCGTTGCGAGCGCACTGGCAGTGCTGTGCTGCCGCGGCGACAAGGTGCTCGTCCACGCGCCGACCTATGTCGGCTTCACGGGAACGCTCGAGGCGAACGGCTACCGCATCGTCCACTCGCCGCTCGTGCAGGACGCGCAGGGCGTGTGGCGCATGGACTATGCGGACATGGAGCAAAAGCTCCGATGCGAGCATATCCACGCCGCGATCCTCTGCTCGCCGCACAATCCCACCGGCCGCGTGTGGGAGCGCGAGGAGCTTGAGCGCGCGATGGCGCTTTTCCGTAAGTACGATGTGTTCGTCATCTCCGACGAGATCTGGTCCGACCTCACGCTCTTCGGCAGCCGGCACATTCCGACGCAGAGCATCGGCGAGGACGCGCGCGAGCGCACCGTCGCGCTCTACGCGCCGAGCAAGACCTTCAACCTCGCGGGACTGGTCGGCTCGTACCATGTCATCTATAACGACTATCTGCGCGAGCGCATGGCACGCGCGGCGGAGATGAGCCATTATAACGAGATGAATGTCCTCTCGATGCACGGTCTCATCGGGGCTTACTCCGATGAGGGGCGCGCGTGGCTCGCGGAGCTGCGCGAGGTGCTCGGCGGGAACATCGACCTCGCCTGCCGCACGGTCGCCGAGCGCTTCGCGGGCGTTTCGGTCTTCCGCCCGCAGGGGACCTATATGCTCTTCCTCGACTGTGGCGCGTGGTGCGCCGCGCACGGCAAAACGATGCACGAGCTGCTCGCCGCGGGCTATGAGGCCGGCGTCCTCTGGCAAGACGGGCGCGCCTTCCACGGTGCGCACCATATTCGCCTCAACCTCGCGCTCCCGCGCGCGGTGCTCGAGGAGGCGCTCGACCGTCTGGACCGCTATGTGTTCAACGCGTGATGGGCGCTTTGCGCCCGTTCGCGGCAACGGTCGGGAAACAGGCGGTGTTCCCGGCAGCCGAAAGGAAGCGCTGCGCGCCCATTTCGTCGGGGATTCGAACCCCGGACGCGCAGGCGCTTCGCGCCCTTGCGCGTCCCGCGCGGCGGGAATGCCGACCGCGCTCGCCGCTGCGCGGCAACCGCGCGGTATGGCAATGGGGTGTCCGGTGTTCGAATCACTCTGAAAAAATACCAGGAAAAAGCCCATGACCGTTGGTCATGGGCTTTTTCCTGGTGCCTCGTCGGGGATTCGAACCCCGGACACCCTGCTTAAAAGGCAGGTGCTCTGCCGACTGAGCTAACGAAGCATGGACTTGTATCTATCGCAACGGCACTGCCGATGAGCTCTGGCAGGGATGGCTGGATTCGAACCAGCGAGTGAGGGAGTCAAAGTCCCTTGCCTTACCGCTTGGCTACACCCCTATAGGGGAAAAAGAAGTGGGATCGGGATGATTCCCGATCCCGCTTTGTGTGGGGTGGGTAAAGGGACTCGAACCCTCGACACCCGGAACCACAATCCGGTGCTCTAACCAACTGAGCTACACCCACCACATATTTGACAAGGGAAACGATGCCGAAGGCTGCACGGGGCAAATGGTACGCCAGAAGGGATTCGAACCCCCGGCCTACTGCTTAGAAGGCAGTTGCTCTATCCGGCTGAGCTACTGGCGCAAATGGATGGAGCAGGTGACGGGAATCGAACCCGCATCCCCAGCTTGGAAGGCTGGTGCCCTGGCCATTGTGCTACACCTGCAAGAGCCCTCCGCAACCTGTC